>JH610539.1 GCA_000252485.1 Prochloron didemni P4-Papua_New_Guinea
TGTTTATCTGTGTTTATCTGCGGTTCAGCTTTTTTTTCCGTCCTAGGTAGAGAAGCAAGCAAAGCAAAATTGGTAATAGAATAAGTATTTGTCAACATCAATTGTTAATAATGGTGCAACGCCAATTATATAGTGTTTTTCGCTCTTTTCAAGGCATCAATATAAGGTTGAGGTACATTTCTTTGCCACCATTTAGCCCTTTGAGAATAAATCCAAACGTAACCGTCGCTGTGCTTGAGAGCAAAGCTAACCGAGTTTTCAAACTCTTCTGGACTAAAATAGTTTTTGCTTAGGTCGTTTATGTCCCATCCTCTCTTCTTACTATAGGCATCTAACCACAAGCCAAAACCAGCTTTATAGTGCTGTTGAAATTCGTTGGGAACTGCTGTTCTTTCCAAACCAAGGTCTTTTATAATACTATAAGCACGTTGAAATTGTCTTTCTCTTTTGTATAAATAAGAAAATTCATAGCCATCCACAATCAAGGTATTAGTATTAGCAGCTTCTAGCATACCATCTAAAAAAGATGGTAGAAGTCCATAGCTGGCAGTTTCAAGAGATTTGGCATTGTCCTTATAAGCTCTATGATAACCGTATGATAAAAGAATTGTAATATTAGGATAAACTGAATTGAGAGACTCCATCAATTCTCGTCCTCGCTTCCTCACTTGTTGCTGATAATCCCTAAAACTAGATGATTTTTTTTCTTGTTCCCTTTGATAATTAAAAATTTGTGGTTTATTACCATATTGTTCGGTGTCGAGAAAAATTCCTTTTAATTTACTGTCTTTAGCAATTGTTGCTAATAGTTGACTATTTTTTAGTACTGCTTGAAATTCATCGTCATACCAACTAACATTTGCAGGACTTAGATTAAAGCGCAAAAAATTGTCTGTAAATTTATTAAAATCGGTGGTTTTTAATGCTTCTATGGATTGGGAATAATCATCTGGTGAAAGTACTTGAGACCCCCAAACATTCCAGGAGAAATATCCTCTCGTATCTTCTGGACCGTGATTAGACTTTAGGTCTAAAACTAGACCATCGAAAGGAACCTGTTCCATTTCGCGAATATGTTCTTTAATATATGTTGGTGGTGGAGTTCCCCAACCTAACTGAATTATTTTCCCATCATGGTGGAATGAAGCTACAGGCTGGGATAAATAATGATTTAAACCTAGAGAAATAAGAGTCACAAGAAATACAAGGGGGAAAAATAGCTTTTTATTCATTTTTTAACTAGCTCGAGCGTTAAGACAAAATCAGAATTGCTGCAATTCAATCCCCTACAGGGTTTTTGCATTTTTACTTTGCTGACAATAATTGATTGTAAACTGCGCATGTTTTATTTACCATGGCTTGAACTGTAAAATTTTGCTCCAGTCGCTTTCTACCATTTTCACCCATAGTTCTAGCTAAATGACGCTGGCCCAATAAGGTACAAATTGCTTTAGACAAAGCATCTACATCATCCACTGGTACTAACAAACCCGTTTCACCATGCCGAACAATTTCCGGAATAGCGCTGACTTTGGTGGCAACAATAGGAAGCCTTGCAGCCATTGCTTCCAGCAACACTAAACCAAACCCCTCCCAGCGAGAAGGAAGGACAAACAGATCTAAACCTGACATCATGGCAGCGGCATCTTGACGATATCCAAGAAAATGAACCTGCTTTTCCAGACCGAGCTTGACGGTGTCTTGTTCCAAGTTTTGACGTAATTCTCCATCGCCAATAATTACTAGTTGAACAGTGGGAAACTGTCGCACCACTTCAGACATGGCCTTTAAAAGAGTGCTATGTCCTTTTTGCTCTGTCAGACGGCCTACAATTCCGATGGCCTGCACGTTTTCTTCCCAACCCAACTTTTCTCGCCAGCTCTGATCGCTTACTTTTGAAGGATCCAGTCCATAGTGAACGACGCTTATTTTTTCAGCAGCAGTGAGTTCAACTGTTTCCGCGAACTGTTTGAGGTGTTGGGAAATACAAATAAGGCGATCTGCAAAACGATTATTGCCGCTAATTAGCCAGCGCCAAGGAAATTTACTGCGAAAAGCATTGTCGTTATGGCGACTGGAAATTACCACTTTGACTCCAGCCATTCGTGCTGCCAAAATACCGTAGAAATCGGCATGAATTAGATGAGTATGAACTAGATCGTATTCACCTTGTTTGATTTTTAAGGTTAACTCAGGCAGCAATAATGGTTGAAAATGGTTTTGTCCAATCCATATTACCTCCGTAGGAATTCCAGCCCCTTCCATTTTTGCTACAAAGTTAGTAGGGGGGCGATGGTATTCACTTAGACACAGCATGGTTGGCTCGTAGCCGTACTCTCTCAGACGAGGTAGTAAAGTCAATAAATGTGTTTCCGACCCTGAAATTTCCGTTACTTTTTGAATATGAATTATTTTCTTTTTCCGCTTACTGGAGGACCCGCTCATAATCAACTATAATAGAATAATTTTATTTCTTCTAACCCCATCTATAATAGCACATATAAATGATGATATAAAGATGAAATTATAAAAATTGGGGTTTCCATTGGCGAGAGTATGAAACATGCTTTCAAACATTACATGACCAACAGCATAACTGCCAATACAAATAATTAGATATTTTTTACTTGGGTGAATAGCCAGTGAGGAAAATGTTTTGAGATATTTCAGAGTTATAGTTAAAATTTTTAGATACAAAATAAGAGAAATAATTCCACCTCCGGCAAATACTTCTAGATAGGCGTTATGGGAATGAACAAAATCAAGACTTTGGAGAAGATAGGTTAAATCGTCATTTACATATCCTAATATCCTTTCCGCATAAATATAATTCATACCCATGCCTATAAGTATATTGAGGGGATTTTCTAAGATAATAGATATCATTTTCACCCAAATTTGAATATAGACAAAACTACTTTTTCCTCCTTCAGAGGATAAGTTAGTGAGTCCATCTATTATTCCAGATATTTCATACAAACTTCTCTCAAGAATAGATGTAGGTACTACAGATATGACAACTAGAAATATGGATGACAATATTAAAAATAAGCTAGGAATAATTACTATTTTATATTTATTGATTTGGGCAAGTTTTAAGTCTATAAATTTGCCAAATCTACTTAAATTACCAAATTTACTAAAAAGAAATAAGCCGCAAAATAAAAATCCAATATAGGGTGTTCTACTGCCAGAAATAACGAAAAAGATAAAAAGAAATAATCCGATCAATAAATTATATACTTTATTTTTTTTCAAGAATATAAAGCTAGCTATTGCACTTACAATGGCTACAGGTATGATGAATTGAGTTCCAGAGGAGGCTAAAAAACTATAAATTCTTGTTCCTGTCTCGTTGCGACTGAAAATTAGAGATAAAACTAAATCTGAGAGTGCGAATAAAATAATATACTTTTTCAAATGTCTAATCTTTAACTGCTTGATTTTGATGACATTTAAGTAAATTAAAATCCCAAAAGCAATGCTCCATAAAAAGCGTAATTGAATAGGTAAAGTTAGTCTAATTAAGTCTAGAGGTTGTCCTATGGCATGAATTATACCTAAAGAAATACCTATGAGTATCAACCACAATAGATTTTGGGCGAAAAGTCCCAGGGTTTTTTTTGGATATCCATTCAGATAATAGATGGAAAATGTGGTTAATGCCACCCAAAGCATAATTATATCCCCTACAACAAGCTCCATTCCAGCTAAGGAAAAAATTTGAATCGTTCTTATGGGGGAAATAATTACTAAGAACAGCAAAAATAGGTTAGATTTTACCATTATCATAACAGCTGGAGGCTTCTAGATTTTATCGATGGAATTGATTACTTGTTCAGCCCTCAGCTTCCAAGTGTATTGTTGAATATCTAGATTTGCCTGTTGGACAATTTGACTGGCAAGTTTTCGGTTTTGGGATAAAAGCTGAATTTTATTGGCGATGGCCTTTGGATTACCAGCTTCAACCAGTAAAGCATTTTCTTCATGGCGCAGCACTTCTTTAAGAGAAGGCAGATCGCTGGCAATAATCGGTACTCCTACTGCCATGTATTCAAACAGTTTCATCGGTGAAGTATAATAAGCGGAAAATTCCGTCCATTGCCAGGGAATTGTGAGGCAGTCACAAGCTTTCATCCACAAGGGAACTTCCCTGTTGGGGACGCGATCGCCAAACTGAAGGCGCCCTGGGGAAAGATCTAACTCATTAGCTAACTGCAAATAACTCGGTATTGTTTCCATGGGACCGCCCACACAAAGGAGTAAAGGTTCTGGATCTTGCATTGGGGGTAAATGTACCATTGCCTGTACCAGTTCCGGAATACCTTTTTCCATTTCCATGGTGCGGAAACGTCCGATATAACCTATTATCCATCTATTTTCAGGCAGTCCCAACTTCTGTCGGCATTCTTCTTTTGTTGGTAGATTGGTAAACTTAGCTAAATCCACGCTGTCTGGTAAGACTAGTATTTTTTCCTCTGGAAACCCCATTGCCACCAATTCTTGTTTAATAAATGAGGTGAGCGCAACTGTTAGTTTTAGTTGAGACTGTCCAGCTAGCTGCTGGATCAGGTATTTTTGTCCTTTCTTGGGAATAGCATGAACTTCGTAAACTGTTGGCATCCGCAACTGGGTGAGCCAGAAAGCAATGTAACTGTTGCGAGTATAGTATAAATCTGCCAAAAATGCATTTTTGGCTATTAAAGAAGCATATAGCCCCCAAAGTAAGCCATGAAGCAAGAAAAAAGCTGAAAAAATTTGGCTAGGAATTAAAGTTTCCCAAGTAACAATATCCCAATTAGGTAGCGATCGCACTGCAAAGAGTGGAGACACTCCATAATAGTCAAAAACACTTTTCTCCTTTAATTCTACATTTTCTTGTGGTCGCCGAGGATGGAATAACATCACTTCTAAGCCCTTTTGGGCAAATGCTTCGCACATTTTGCAAATTTGATACCCGTGTGCCTTTTCTGTGGGTAGGCGAGCATTGGCGATGTAAATTAGTTTTTTAATTGACATGATTTGTTTCTTTATGTAGGAAGATTATCCGGATCGAATATTTCTTCTAAGACTTGTCGCTTGCTATCGGGTAATTTGGCAAACCAATTATAATTGGTTACCGTTAGTGTTTCCGGCAAAATGGAAAATGGGAAACTGCTTAGACTGAGTCCAGAAAAGTTTAACAGTGTTCTGAGGTGGCCGTGAATGTCGCTGCAGAAAGCTTCATATTGCAGTTCTATATAATCAAGCTGGTGCTTATTTTCTTCAAAAGAGGCGATAGAATCATGCCAGTATTGTGCTGACTGGCGCAATGCAATCAATTCATCGCTTTGATCCCGCTCAAACTTGTGAGCATCACTAAGAGCTACTGCAGATCCATTTCGTTTTATGTGGATAAATTTTCCTTCCGGAAAAGCATGATATAGAACTGGTAAATGAAACAATAAGCGAGGCGCTTTTAATAAGAGATGGTCGCGATGCCAATCCCGACATTCTTGAGTAAATACACGATGCATGCGCTCAATCTGTTTAGCTCGATTCAGTCCTTCATCCTCCGGAATGCAGTAATTCCAAACACTCGAACCTTCACAGGGATTAGGTAACAGGCACTGCAAGGGATTAAGTAACAGCCGCTGCATTGGACCGCTTTGTTTTTTCCATGAATGTTTTTTGAGATTGCGCCCCCAACGGTTCCCCAAGCTATAACCAGGTAGGTGGGACGGTAGATATTTTCTCTTAATAATGCCATTACGAAGCGACCATTGTGAAATCCAAGCAGTGTCTGGATGAAGTGCAAGCATTTTATATAGAATAGTGGTACCGGAGTGGGCAGCCCCCAAAACAAAAATGGGTTTAATAGACATTAGTTTCTTAATTGGCATGATTGGCATAAATTTTCTTTGAAATTGTCGTAGACCTTTTTTAAATCAATTAATTTGATGACTTAAACTGCTAAATTCATCTATGAGTTTCTTACATAGTCCATCTAAGCTATGATCTCTCATCACAATACTTCGTAATTGCTTTCCCAGTCGCTCTTTTTCTGAGGAAGACATAGAAGCTAAGATTGAGAGGCGATGGCTCAATAAACTGGCATCCGCTTCTATAACCCAGGTCTTAGCTAATTCTTCACCCAATACTTCGGTAAAAACGGGGTTGGTTACGACAGGAACTTCACAACTCATGGCTTCTAGAACTGTCTTATCTAAGGAACCAGTTGCGGAGAGATTGACAAAACAACTAGCTTGTTTATAGAAAGATACTGCTTCTGGGGGAGATTTACTGCCAGCAAAAACTACTATGTTTTCCAAGCGGTATCGTTCCACCAATCCCTTTAATTCTGCTACGTAAGCTTTGTCCTTATCTACAAGGGGGCCTCCAACTATTTGCAGGGAAACAGGTAATTTGGGCTGAGTTTGCTGCAGTAAAGCAACCCCTTCAATTACCAGTTCGACTCGTTTGATAGGGGAAAGACGGCCTAATGTCAAGATGATAAAAGGTTGATGAGACTGATTATCATTTTCTTGAGGTGCAAACTTTTGAGTATCAATCCCATGACCAATTCTTTTCACTTTACTGCTAGGAATGCGAAAACTTTCCTGGGAAGATGTTACCACCCTATCTACCAACAAAGTAGCTAACCTCAACATTGGCGTTACCGATTTGTGAGCGTACCAGAGAATAATGGGAATCTTGCTCGGACCTAGTAGAGGAGCTGCCATCGCCGCAAATAGAGGCATCATATGGGCAAAACAAGCATGGTATTCCCCACTGGCCAGCAATCTCCCCAAGATGCGGTAGAATTCAACTGCTCGTCTCAGTTTGTTATATCCTTTTTCTTGGCCTACGGAGTAAACCCTCACATTGCCTGGGACTTCAATTTTGCCACCTCGCATGGTAATTACATCGATCCAATCTACTTTCTCTGCCAATGCTTGGATCCAAAAAGTGCTAAAACCCAGGATTGGGTCTTCTGCATCCATTGCGAGATTAAATAGAAGAAGTCTCAAGATTATTTGCTCCTTTCTCTAGCAGATCGCAAGCAGATAGAAATATATCTCCGTAGCCTTGAACGAAAGTCTCGGTAGAAAAGAAATTTTTGGCAAAAGTACGACCGTTCAGTCCCATTTTTTTGGCATCCTCTGGATGTTCTAACACCCAGCGGATCTTTTCCTCTAGGATTTCTTCATTTTCCGGCGGTACGAGAAAGCCATTGATACTATCTTCGATCAGGTCCGGAATACCACCAACATCACTGCCGATTACCGGCTTCCCGGTTGCCATAGCTTCCATGACCACCCTACCCAAAGCTTCCGAAAGAGAGGGTAAGACAAAAACGCAGCCTTGCTCCATCAGTTCTGCCAATTGTTGCTGGGGCATTGGCTTGATAAATTTAATCTGACGGTTTAAGTTCAGTTCTTTTACCCTTGCTTTTAATTGAGCAGCATAGGCGGGATTGTCTTCCCTACCCACAATTATCAATTGCGCCTGGGAAAAATCTCCAGCAATAGGGATAAAAGCATTAATCAGATGATGTACGCCCTTACGGGGAATCAAGACCCCAGTATAAATAATCTTTTGACTGGAAAGTCCATTGCTCTGACCAGCAACTCGGAAAAATGCTTCTATATCCGTCCAGGCAGTAAATTTGAAGATTGGCTTGTCTGGGACCCATCTTTCCAACTGCTCTTGAGTAGAACTGGATACGCACCGCAGCAAGTCAGCTTGGTGGAGAGGGAACCGAGCTGTGCGGTTCATGAGCAAACGATAAAGTTGAGGGAAGATAATTCGACGTTGCAAAAAAAGACTTTCTTCAAAATCACCGTGACTTTCTACTACTAAGACTACTTTACGACCGAACCAATGGGCTATTACTTTTACTATGGCACCAGCAACTCCTTCGTAAGGACTTTGAGCCACTAAGATATTAACTCTATGGCGCAAGACGAGCCATAGGGCAATTATAGGTGCGAGGGTAAATACCTCCAAATAGCGCAATATAGCTAGAGGCAGTTGTGGAAGAAGGTAAAAGCGAGCGTGTTCGTTAAACTGTTTCGGCCATAAGGATGGGGAGAAACCAATGACCAACAAGTTTCCCAGAGTTTTCAGGGAGCGAAATTTTTTCTCGCTAGTTGCATCCAGGGGTTGACAATAGCGAGCGCCACCAATCCAGCAACAATTAATTGTGGTGGGGCGAGCTACTAGAGATACCCTTTCATCAGGGTCATTCTTCTTGGTTGACTTTTTGTTATTCATAGCTATCAAACACCTTTTCTAAGAATTTTTCGGATTTTATTAGCTCCTCGTTTTAGTAGAGAAAGATGGAAAACTTCGATATTTTGCTTATTTATTGCTATTTTCTTTGTCTATTTTTCTCAATACAGTAACTAAGTGAGCGCCATCAAGCTCATTAGCATTCATAACAAAACGTTTGTATAAAAATGTAGTCAACTTCAACCAAGGCTCCCAAGTAGGAATAAAATACTTGTTGTCTACTAACCGATGAATAATTTTATACCAAACTCCAAGTTTATGGATATATAATTTTCTTTCAATTGTAAACAAGCTTCCTACCTCCCTTTCTAAATCTTCTAGATTAAAGTGACGATAGTGCTTCTTATTGAGAGGAATATTTTTAGTAGGTACCGACACAATTAATACACCATTATCCTCTAAGATATTGTACAGTTCTTGCAAAATATGGTTCGTTTTTTCTGGTGGTATGTGTTCTATAACTTCCATAGCTGTAATAATACTATACTTTTGATGAGGAAGTTCTTGGAAATCATTAAATATTTTTATATTAGCATCAGTTCCTAAAGCCATCCCATTGGCAAATGCAGTTGCTCGCTTGGAAATATCTAGTCCAACTAATTCTTGAATTCCCCTTTGAGATAGTTCCCACAGTAATCTACCTTCTCCGCAGCCAAAATCTAGGATATTTTGGGGTGAATAACTCATAACTAAATCAACCATCACTTGTAAACTAGCTAAATAATAATATCCCCAACGTAGATCTCGATAAACTTTCCAAGTTCCTTTTTCTGAACGAGGAATCATATGGTAGGGGAAATCATATTGTTGCTCTTGAATGGACTCTTTAGAAGATATTTGGCTCATTTTTATATTTGAAAAACAATTTTGATATCATAATACAGTAAAAAAACATTGTTGAGATAGTTCGCCAGTAACTAAGTCCGAGATAACCGTAATTGATTGTAATGGGAAAACTCAAAACTATGAAGATGGACGAATAAACTCCTATCCCTAAAGTCCAAACTTTGATTTTGTCCATTGTCAAATACAAAGGACGCAACCAGAAAAACATCAACCAAATTGCTGTAGCTACGAGCAAAATTTGCGTTGCGGCTATGGCTGGGATATAATCCTCTCCAAATAAAACTGGCAAAATTGCAGGCAGCACCATTGTGCCAGTCAAAAGAAGAGTTAATCCCAAAGGTAGTCCTATTTGTAGAGCTAACTTTCCCACTCTTTGGCGTAAAGCCTCCTTGTTCTCAATCCATAGCCTGGAGAGTTGCGGGTATGTAACCGATTGAAGTGGACTAACTAAATAGCTTGCGATGTTTACTAATCTTTTGGCCAACTGATAATAGCCAACTTCCGTGGGGTTGCGGTAGAACCCCAATAACAACACATCTAGCTGCTTAGGAAGCATTCCCACTAAAGCATCCAGGTTACTGTAGCCTAGAAAACTCAAAATCTCTCTCTGGCGAACTTTTAGCGCTTGCCATTTGCCCCTAATGGGAAATTGACCCCAACGGGAACGTATTTCCCGCCAGCCCATCACTCCATAAATCAATCCTGTCCCTACCATAGCAATGGCATTCCCCCACACTACTCCTGCTACCTGCCAACCAGATAAGACTAAAGCTAGCACCAACACTACCCGCAAGCAAGTTGTCAAGGCATCAAGACCGGCCATGAGGGGGAATTTGCCTAAGGTACTGAATACAGCACGGGAAGTACCTACTAATCCTCGGGGAATAAATGCTGCTCCATAGACAATAATTAGCCCTACTACCTCTGGGTTGTGAACCACATTTAGGGCGGCCCACTTCGCCGTAACAAATATTACTAAACAAGCTATCAAGGCGATCGCCCCATCGATTGTATAACCCAATTTGCAGGTAGCCAAAACTTTTTCCTTATCCTCTTGAGCGTGAAACTCGCTCAAATATTTGACGCTGGCTTGAGAGGAGCGAGCGTCAAAGAAAGTGTAAACCAAACCAGGATAGCTCATTACCAGGGCTGCAGTACCGTAGAGTTCTGCTCCCAACCAGCGGGCAACTAAAATACCCTGAGCTAAACTAAGAACTGCTCCCAGTAAGTTGGCCACTGTCAATAAACCCACATGGCGGAAAAATTTACCGCCAATTTTCTCGAGCAAGAAGGTTTTCAGTTCAATGAGTTTGGACAATTTCTTTCTTACTACCTACTGCTACATTTGGCCAGCAATTGTTCAGTTTCCGTTATCATCTCCTGGAAGCTAAACTTTTCTGCGGTGCGTTTTGCTCCTTCACCGAGTAATTGACGTTCTTCACTAGATACAATTAATTGTTCAAGCACTTTCATCAGCTCTTCATTATCCATCGGTGTAACTAACCGTCCATTCTCTCCATCTTTAACTACCTCTGGCGTTCCTCCTACTGCTGTGGCCACTACGGGTAAACCTAGACTCATAGCTTCTAAGACTACATGAGGTAAGCCTTCATGGCTAGAGTTGAGAACGAATATATCGCAAGCAGCCATTAATGCCAAGGTCTCCTTTTTACTTTTTGTCCGGCAAAATAAACCCGGTCTGTCATGGCTAACTCTCGCCTTTGCTCCTCTAAATGCCATCGCTCCGGTCCATCTCCAACAATAACTAAACCCACATTAGCCAATTGTGCCACTACAGCCATCAATCTATCGATATGCTTCCAAGTTACTAACCTTGCCACCGTTACTACTTTAAGGGGTGTTTTTAACGCCACTGCAGCAGGTTGAATATTTGACGCTATTTCCAGGGCATTATAAATAACCGACACCTTGTCTTTGGCCACCCCCCAGCCTTCAACCCATTTCCTTAAGTAGCGACTGGGAACGAGTATATCGTCTGCCTGTCTCGTCCACCAGCTTCGCAGCCATTTCAGCCCTTCTAGCTTCAGTCCGTAGCGCTGCTGTTGGAAATCTTCAAAACTATCTTCAACCCAACCCTTATAACTGGAACGTTCCCAGGCGATATCTCCCACTACCTTTTGCACCATAGGTTTTCGGAGTAATAAATTAGCTAATACTGCTTCCATAGCCAGCCCGTTGACAAATAGTTTATTGCTCTGAGAACCTAGCTCAATTATTTTGAGAACGGTTTGGAGCCAGCGCCAAGGCTTGAATATCTGCCTCTGCAAGCGTATTATGGGAAAAGGATAAAGAGAATCGTCTTGGTGGAGGCGATCGCTCAAGGTAATAACCGTGACTGAGTGTCCTCTTTCTATTAATGCCTTGGCTATTTGGGGTACATAGGTGGCTGGTCCACCAATATCTGGCGGAAAAATCCCCGTTACCAGCAACAAGACCATTTTCGTTTCCATTGTCAAGATAGTATCCAATTATTACAGTTTTTGTGCAGCTTCTATGGCTTCTAGTTGGGACCAACTAATGCCTGAAGTAATAAAGTATTGTGCTTGAGGGGGAGCTTTTTCTAAGGTTGTGGCCATGGAAATTTATATCAAACCTAAAAATGTTTGAATAGTGTTATAAACAATTGTAGTCCAGTGGCACGCTAAAAATGTGGATTAGTCAGCCAAGAAACCGGGTTTCTGTCCAAAATTTTAGCATTAATCCTTAAAATAATAGAAGAAACCCGGTTTCTCAATCTACGGAATAACCTCAATCTATACTACGATGCAACGCCACTATTTGTAGCAAAAATTTTTTTATTTCATATTATTTCTCTGTTTCAAGACTTACGCAAACAAACCTAGAAACCGGGTTTGGAGCCGGGATAAAACGGCCTATTATCCAGAGTTTTAGTTCAAAAACCCGGTTTCTGCGCAAGTTCTATGTTTGTTGTGACAATGAACGCGATCGCGCCACCTCCAGTTTTGCTGCTTCAGCCTTTTGTTGTTCTAACCCACTTTCCGCCGGTAGTGCTGTAACACGCAAAGTAGGATGAAAATCTTGGTTAAATGGCTAAGTCATTAAGTACAAATACTTAGGGCTTGCTGAAGAAGGCGAGATCGCCCGGTAGAATTAAGATAAAAATACGAGCTTAGGTTTTTGGTTATACTAGAGCAAATATATCTTCGTCCAGTTGGTATCGTTCTACTCCGTCCCGCAGAAATTAATCAGCTTGCCAAGTGAAAAAAATGATTGCGCCTCCTCGTATCATTAACAATCGCTACATCTTATTACCCAAACCACCAAAGTCAGGTGGGATGGCACAGGTCTATAAAGCAACTGACCACCAAACAGATAATTGCCAGGTTGCAGTCAAAGTCTTCCAGCACGGAAAGATCGATCTAGATATTCAGGCTGAATCTTTCAGACGAGAAGTTCAAGCACTAGGAGACTTAAAACATGAAAGCATTGTTGAGCTTTTTGACTCAGGAACAGATAACCAAACTGGCGAACATTTCCTGGTACTGGAATGGATGGAGCGAGATTTGATGGCTCTCCTCAAAGAAGCTCCCCTAGAAGGATACTCATCCTATTGGGAAAGATTTGCTCTTCCAATCCTGGAAGCCCTTGCGTTCTCCCACCAGCGACAATACGTTCACAGGGATATTAAACCCAGCAATATTCTCGTCGGCTCCGACGGAAGATTGAAACTGGCTGACTTTGGCATCTCAAAGCTCAGAAGTTACTTTCGTCCAACCGTCACGTTGCGAGAATTTGTTTCCCGTCCCTTTACTCCGCCAGAAGATGATGATGGTTCCTATTCATATACCCGCGATGTATTCAGTTTTGGAGTAGTTACGCTGAAATGCCTGACGGATGTGGATCTTGTTGATTACGATAGTGTTCAAAGAGCGATCGCCAATCTTGAAGCAGCCCCTGAAATTGTCGAGATTATTGAACGTTGCGTTTCCACAGATCCTACAGAACGACCCGCCAATGCAGAAGTATTGCTGGCAGAGTTAGATGCTATTGAGCAGAAGCGTTCTCGTTTAAAACGAACCGGACAGGAAACCTGCTACCTTGAGCTAACTCGTAGTGCTGTGAGTAATCTTCAAGATGAACTTGAGTTATCCCAGAAAGAGATTGAGAACATTTTGCTGGAAGATTTGAATGCTGGATGCGGTATTACCAAGAAAACTGGTGGTGGAAACAACGGACAATCTTCCGATAATAAGTATTCTATTTTTGGTTTCTCCTACCGATATTTGGTGGCAGCAGAGCAAGATTATTTGGTTGTGATTAATGCTCAGAGCTTTTCCAGCGCCATACTAGAGCAAAATCGCGAACGCTCTTGGCAAGCACCTTATGAATTTAGATTTGGAAAACCGATCATAAAATGGCAAGCAGAGGATGTAATAAGAGAACTAAAGCTATGGATTGAGGAACACGAGGCAAACCTCAAACAATCAAGGGCAGAAAAGGAAAAGCAGCGAATATTTCAGGTTTGGTGGGATATTCTCAGAGCAAAAACTGATTGGGAACAGCAACGAGAAAAGCCGATCAAGTATATCAACTTCAAAACTGATGGTAATCGTCGAGTTATTTTTAAAATAGAAGAATTACTGGAAGAAGATATTGCTGGACAATCTCGCCACGTGAAAAATGCCAAGGGGTTCAGTCTTTTGGGTGGAGAGCCAAACTAAATTTGAGATAAGCGGTACAAAGCGATATATTGAGGTGTAATAGTTAAAAATCGTTTGAGGGCAATGAAATAGCAAAATATGTCAAACCAAAATTCGCCGCCATCAAGCTCTCAGTTGATGTCAGAACTCTTTTTCGATGGGAAAAAGAGGGAAGGAGCCAAGCCATCAAAACCCCATCGGGAGAACGAAGGTATAATGTTGAATCCTACACCGCAGTCCGCGAAAAAGAGCGAATCACAGTCATTTACGCGAGGGTTTGTTCCAGAAAGCAACGACCTGAGCTTAATAGACAAATTGCCGCCATCAGCAACTTATACCCCACAGCAGAAATCATCAGCGACCTTAGAGAGTAACTCAACTTCAAAAGAAAAAAACTTACAGCCTTATTGGAAAGAGTCATGCTTTGAGATATCGCAAGAATTATTATCGCACACAAAGATAGATTGGCAAGATTTGGTTTCCACGAATATCAATGGTGCTGGGAGCAGTTTGACTGCACAATCGTGGTTCTCAACGAGAAAAACTTATCTCCAACAGCATAAATGGTTGAAGACATCATCGCCATCGGACAGTGCTTCAGTAGTAGATTATATGGGCTCAGAAAATATAAAGTTGAGGTCGAAGAAGATAAAGATTTATCCAAGCTCAGAGTTAAAAAAGGATTGGAATAAATGGCTAGCAGCTTGTAGATATTGTTTCAATCAAGCCATTGCTTATCAAAAAGAAAACGGGTCAATTGGCAAGCGAAAACTACGGGATATTGTCATGCAATCAGAGTTACCAGAATGGGTACAAGAAACTCCTTGCCATATAAAACAAAATGCTATTTTCGATGCACACCAAGCTTATTCAAAGAGTAAAAACTGTAAATTTAGAAGTTGCAAGGCTCCGAGACAAACAATCAAATTTAACAATAGCAACTATACAAAAGGAAAATGGTACTCAAGATTAACTAAGGGAAAAGACTTTGAAAGTAGCGAACCTATACCGAGCAGCAGTGCTTATGCAACACAAATAATCAAAACCAAATGTGGAGATTGGTTTGCGGTTTTTTTAGAAGAGGTAAAACCAAGTAATAATAATGTAGATGGAATTATAGCAATAGATCCTGGAGTGAGAACATTTTTAACAGGATTTGATGGTAGAGCATTTGTAGAAATTGGAGCTGGAGATATAGGAAAAATAACCAGATTGTGTCAACATTTGGATCTACTAATGAGTAAAATTGGCAAGTCCAAATCTAAAAGACAAAGACAAAAGATGAGGAAAGCGGCAGCAAGAAGTCGAAGAAGAATCAGAAACTTAATTGATGAATGCCATCGTCAAGCGGCTTCTTGGTTGAGTAAAAATCATTCATATATCTTATTGCCGACTTTTGAAACAAGGCAGATGACAAAAAAGAAAAAGAGGAAAATAAGAAGCAAAACAGCAAGACAAATGTTGACTTGGTCTCATTATAGGTTCAAGCAGGTCTTAAAAAATAGAGCTGAGTTAAGTGGCTGTCAGGTAATTGATGTGACGGAAGAATTTACCAGCAAGACTTGCACTAAATGTGGCCATATTCACACAAAACTAGGTGGCAAGAAAGTGTTTAAATGCCCAGAATGTGGACATGAAATCAATCGTGATTTTAACGGTGCTTTAGGCATTTTGCTTAAAGCTTTGAGGGATACCTCCGTCACTTTTTCAAGTGATGCTATTGTCGTGAAAGGCGATTTTGTATCGTTTTGCACCGCATAAATGTATCAGCTTGCCAGCATTGAGAATAGAGTGCAACACGGTAGATGCCTTTCAAGGTCGCGAGGCCGATATTGCGATCTATTCCGTCACTCGCTCTAATAAAGATGGTAAGATTGGATTTCTACGAGATGAAGCCAGACTGAACGTAGCATTATCTAGAGGGCGAGTTGGTCTCTTGATTGTGGGGGATAGTCAGTTTTGTCGAGCACTCTATCCCAGCCCTTTGAGTAATGTTTTACGCTACATCGAACAACACCCAGAAGACTGCATTTGTAGAGAAGCAAACTTATGAATTGGAAATCAGATTTTAGCTCCTTCAACTGGGAAGAATTAGCCCAGTACGATAATCGTTCCGGTTTCGATTTAGTTAGTTGCCAGGAAGTCGGACTACCTGTTTATAAAATTACTGTCAATGCTCTAATTCAGATTCGCAAGCCAATTCCACCAATAGAAGAATACGTGTTGAAAACTATTGATGCTGGACTGTCATCTGAAGAGCAAATTGCTGGATTTTTAGGTTTAGAACTTTCCATAATTAGAGAAGCCATGGTGAATCTTCGCTCACTTGAAGATATAGATCTAATTGCTTCAGATGATTCACAATTACAAATATGGAAGCTCACCAAAAAGGGGGAAAAAACTTTACAGGAAGCTAAAATTATCGTGCCAGAAGAACGAAATTTCGAGATTAATTTCGACGGACTTCTAGGAATTCCCCGTTGGTACGGTCAATCTGAGAGAACTTTGCTCAAACACAAAAAACTACGAGATGAAGGTATTGTGGAGATTGAACCTTCATGGAAACATCCTCCAGAATTATCCGATTTAAAGCTCAAAGATATTGATATTCAGCAAATTACAAATTCTAGAGAGAGAAAGTCTAAGAATTCCCAAGAACAAGATTTGCTAGCATTAAAGGCTATGGAACGCAGACAACGATTTTTTCAACCTGCGATTGCATTAGTTTATCAAGCAAAAGACAGCAAAGAGATACAAGTTGGGTTTATGGTTGATGGTGTTCTCTCCAGCGATCATGAAGCTAGCTTTGTCAAGTCTTCTGGAGCTAAGAAGATCGAAAAGAAGATTCTTGATGCTTTAGGGAAAAATGAACCAATCAAATTAGCAGAAAAACTTTTGGGGAAAGATTTTGTCGCCACAAATCTGGTGGTTCCAGATACTATAACTGCCAAAGTAATTCAAGCTAAGACAGAAATCGAAGCTCAAATTCAATCTACGCAAGAAAGACTAGATCTCACGGATAATGAGGATGAAAAGAATAACTTGATTCAACAGCTTCAGGAAAAAGATAAGCAAATTTTAGAACTTCAAGCAAAAATGGAATCCATGCTAAATTCAGTACCTCTACGCTGGTTGGAAATGTACGAGCATCGTCCTTTATTAGAAAAAGCCTTGAAAGAGACTCAACAAAGGTTAACCATCGTTTCACCCTGGATTCGAGCTGATTGTGTGAATCCATGGTTTCTCCAGCAAATTGAAAATCTCTTGAAACGAGAGGTTCGAGTTTTCATTGGCTATGGTTTGGGAGAGAAAGACAAAAATCGCTCCCAAAAAGATATTCAAGCTGAGAATAAGCTACAAAAATTAGCAAGCAAATATTCTAAGTCTTTCATACTCAAACGACTCGGAGATACTCATGCTAAAATCTTGATCTCAGATACGAAGTTTGCAGTGACTAGCAGCTTCAATTGGTTGTCTTTCAAAGGGGATCCAGATCGAACTTTCCGCGACGAACGGGGAACGCTGGTTTGCGATCGCCAAAAGATTGATGAGTTATTCGAGAACTTATTGAAGCGACTAACAGAGGAATCGTAGTGGCGTTGCATCTCTGTGGGATGATTTGGATATATACCCAAAATTTTTTCCTTATTTATCCATAGTTTCAGCGAATTGAAATTCGACTATCATCCCGCAATTGTGCAACGCCTGAGGGGGAGTTTTTTCTAAGGTTGTGGTCATGGAAATTTATCTCTCTGGTTGTTCTAACAATAAACGCGATCGCGCCACCTCCAGTTTTGCTGCTTCAGCTTTTTGTTGTTCTAAACTATAGCGCTTCGCACTGGTGTAGTTACATATTGCATTATTACTACAAAAACGCTACGTCGGCTGTATCACCTTTGTACAAAGCGAAAGGGGCATTTTTCTGCTCTTCCTCTTAATTGTTAATTGTTAATTGTTAATTGTTAATTGTTCATTGTTCATTGTTCATTGTTAATTGTTAATTGTTAATTGTTCATTGTTCATTGTTCATTGCTCATTGCTATAATTCTTTCAGAACCCCACAACAACATCTTGCCCTCACTATCCCACCACCGCAACCAATAAATGGTGTTTTGCCATCTTTTTCCATGCCAAACTCCCAAAAACAAATTCATTTCAGGAATAAAATATCTTCCTTGCTGGTCTAGAGTTTGTATTTCATAGTTTCCTGATGAGTTTAATCTCCTGATTTCCAGCATGCCATCAGAAGGGTCGAAGATTACATAGATAGGTACGCGCAAAATCCGCTCGTAATACCAAATTTTGCCATAGGGATAAGTGGGTCGAATGGAATATTCTCCTGTTTCTATTTCCGATAAAAATTCCATTACCACTGTGGGTAGATCTCCTTCCGTATAGGGAGTGTAACTGTGGCGAATTACACTATCCGCCTCTGGGAAAACCCTGGGGACATAAAACCAATCGGGAGCTTTAACAACGATTTTTTCATTCACTTTGACACAAATTGCCATATTCGAGGCAATTAACATTTCTGCAGTAATCAAACCAGCTAAAGCCAAGGCTTCTGTCAGGGCTGCGGCTAATAATGGTTGAGCCATATTTTCCGCTGGTTCGTCTGGAAAAACGAAGTCTTCTGGTAATTTTTCCCAAATTATTTGGGGTTCTGGTTTGATTTGTTTCGTTGGGGCTTTTATTTCTAAGGTTTGAGTCATTTCCACTACCTCTTTATTTCTATACTTTTAAGTACCTAGGCAAAATTAATTGGATATTCGCTCAATGCGGTCGCTTATATTTATGGGTTGCGGTGCGTTGCGAACGCACCCTACTAAAAAACTTTTAGCTTCCTGCTTGTTCTAACAATGAACGCAACCGCGCCACCTCTAGTTCTGCTGCATCAGCCCGTTGGCGTTCTGCATCAGCCCGTTGGCGTTCTACTTCAGCCTTTTGACTTTCTGCCTCAGCCCGTTGGCGTTCTGCATCAGCCCGTTGACTTTCTTCTTCAACTTTTTGTTGTTTTGCATCAGCCCGTTGGCGTTCTGCATCAGCCCGTTGACTTTCTGCATCAGCCCGTTGACTTTGTGCTTCAGCCTTTTGACTTTCTGCCTCAGCCCGTTGGCGTTCTGCATCAGCCCGTTGGCGTTCTGCATCAGCCCGTTGGCGTTCTGCTTGAGTCTGTTGGTGTTCTAAACTAATTCTTTCAGAACCCCACAACAACATCTTGCCGTCACGATCCCACCACCGCAACCAATAAATGGTGTTTTTGTTTTCCAATCTTTTTCCTTGCCAAACTCCCAAAAACAAATTCATTTCAGGAATAAAATATCTTCCTTGCTGGTCTAGAGTTTGTATTTCATAGTTTCCTGATGAGTTTAATCTCCTTATTTCCAGCGTGCCATCAGAAGGGTCGAAAATTACATAGATAGGTATGCGCAAAATCCGCTCGTAATACCACATTTTTCCATAGGGATAAGTGGGTATAACGGAATATTCTCCTGTTTCTGTTGCCGATAAAAATTCCATTACCACTGTGGGTAGATCCCCTTCTGTATGGGGAGTATAACTACGGGTAATTACACCAGGAGCCACTGGCAAAACCCTGGGTACATAAAACCAATCGGGAGCTTTCACAACGGTTTTTCCATTCACGTTGGTACAAATTGCCATATTCGAGGCAATTAACGTTTCTGCAGCAATTAAACCAGCTAAAACCAAGGCTTCTGTCAGGGCTGCGGCTAATAATGGTTGAGCAATACTTTCCACTGGTTCGTCTGGTAAAATGAAATCTTCTGGTAATTTTTCCCAAATTATTTGGGGTTCTTCTTTTATTTGTTCAGTTGGGGCTTTTGGGGCTTTTATTTCTAAGGTTTGAGTCATTTACACTACCTCTTTGTCTCTATCTTTTAAGCTTCCTGGTTGTTCTAACAATGAAGGCGATCGCGCCACCTCAAGTACGGGATAAGAATCAAAAGATTCTTTCACCAATGAATTTGTCTACTTTCCCCCCAACCAAGCTCTTTATTAGGGGCTAGGAGTTGCACCATAGAAGATCCGGTTTTGTCTGAAACACATCTTTTCGCTATGATAGCACTTTATCGCTCAGTGCGACAAGGCCCCCTGGGAAAGTTTTTCATTTTGGAACGCGAATCTAGAGCTATCAAGTCTCTTGCTGTCTCTCTCTCAACTCCTCAATTTGTCCGATGGCCATAATACTCAGTCTCTAACCTATCGATATAGTAGCGATGGAGATTTTCCCCAAAAAGTCTAATTGTCTCCAAGTAATAATGCTCGGTTTCTAACCTATCGATATAGTAGCGATGGAGATTTTCCCCCAAAAATCTAATTGGGAGATGGCCATAATGGGAGGTTTCTAATATGAAATCTGAAAAAGAATGGTACAGATAAAAGAATGTTATAAGAATTTGTAGGTTGGCTTGGACGATAGCGAAACCCAACACAAGTTTACTGGGTTTGTTGGGTTTCGTGACCTCAACCCAACCTACAATAGAATCTACCTCGTTATCTCTATGTCGTTACATGCTACATTTTTAGACAAAAGTACTGCATCTGCTGTATCACCTTTTACAAAGCGTGCATGAGCATGTTTCTTATCAACCTCTTAATTGTTAATTGTTAATTGTTAATTGTTAATTGCTCATTGCTATAGCTCCCCTGACTCGCCAAAATTTCCTTCAATCATATGCTCCCCGCAGTTCCTTGTTCGTTCAGTCCCATAACCATTAATCTAGCATCGGGATATTTCTGACGAGCTTGGTTGAAGGCGATTTCATCATGGGGATCGATGAAATAATTACCACTATCTGGCTCAATTACAATAAACCAACCATAATACTCGGAGACTAATTGGGGATACACTCGGTCAAAGATAGCCTGACAACGCTGATAAAAGACCTCATCCTCAGTTTGGCGTTTCGCTAACTCTTCTGATGGAATACTGTATTGAGGGAAAAGCCTCCCTTTACTTTGATTTTGCTTTACTGGCACTAATTTGCTCATTTTATAAATCCTTATTTTATTGTTTGACTCTCACCATTATTATAGCGTCAATAACATCTCTCTTCTTCTTTTTACCTTAGATTTTTGCTCATTTATCGCAGTCCTCGTTTTCGCAATAAATTATCTGCCCAAACCGCATCATCTCCTTTTAATGGTGGTACAGTTGCTTGAGTATAATCCACTGCCAGATCGAAGCTGGCTTTCTCATAAACCTGAGCTAATAACTCCTGGAAGTCTACCAAAATTTCCTCATGGGGTAATAGTAAAGGAAGGGGAAAAGAGGGAATTTGCTGCTATCAATAAACAATAAACAATAAACAATAAACAATAAATAGCAATAAAGTAAAAATATCTTTTTTCATCTGTGTTTATCTGCGTTCATCTGCGGTTCAAATAACAAAATCTAACAAACGATGAGCTAATTCTAACTTAGAACAAGGTTTAATAACTTCTTGTCTCCCCCGAGCATCTAAGAAAATAGCTTCATTGGTATCACTCCCAAAACCAGCATTGGCTTTATCCACCGGGTTAGCTACCATCGCATCTAATTTCTTGCTCTTTAATTTTTCTAAAGCAGGTTTAACAATATCTCCAGTTTGGGCAGCGAAGCCAATTAACTTTTGCTGGGGTTGTTTCTTAGCTCCCAATTTAGCAATTATATCCGTTACTGGAGTTAAATCTAAACGGTCAGGAAGGGATTTCTTCGGTAATTTCTGCGAGGCACGAGTACCTGGTTTAACATCAGCGACGGCTGCGGACATAATAGTCCAATCTGCTTCTGGGAAAAACTTTAACATTTCCTCTTCCATTTCCCCAGCGCTAACAACAGAAATGACGCTTATATCCTGTAAAGTAGCAAGTAATTCTTGATTCATTGCTCCTGCTACTAGAGTAACTGTAGCGCCCCGACTCTTGGCAGCTCGAGCCAAAGCTATTCCCATTTTTCCTGTAGCAGGATTGCCAAGAAAGCGTACTGGGTCCAGATGTTCTCTGGTTCCTCCTGCACTAATTAAAATACGTTTCCCTGCTAAATCTCTTTTCCCTTTGGTGTATAATAGGGATTGGATGGAAGCAATGATTTCTCTGGGTTCTGCCATTCTGCCAGTACCAAGGCGATCGCATGCCAGCAAACCGGAACCAGGACCAACACCGTGATATCTTGGGTCTTGTTGTAACAATTGCCAATTGCGCTGCACTGCCACTTGTTCCCACATGTCCGTATTCATAGCTGGTGCTAATAGTACGGGACAAGAGGAAGCGAGGACAGTATTGGTTAAGAGATTATCCGCTCCGCCACAAGCCAACTTGCTTAAGGTATTGACGGTCAGGGGAGCAATAACTAGCAAATCAGCCCATTCGCCTAACTCAATGTGGAGGGGACGGGAATGAACCGGTTGCCAAAAATCTTCGTCTGTATAAGCCCTATGGCGACTTAAAGTAGAAATAGTGAGGGGAGTAATAAATTGCTGCCCTGTTGCCGTGAGGATTGCTTTCACCTTTATTCCAGTTTGGAACAATTGGGAAATTACCTCGCAAACCTTATAAGCAGCGATTCCCCCACCAATAGCAATTAAGACCCTTTTATCAATGAACAATGAACAATGAACAATGAACAATTAAGAATTTACAACCATTATCCGTTGTCAAGATTCATCGTAAGCTTCCATGTCCAGTAGATAGAGATAGGGTTCGGCCAGTTCGGTTCTTTGAAAGGCGATCGCCCGGAGCAAATGCCAATCTTGCAAAGCTTCAAAAGGATTACTGTACTCATCCAGCTCCAAACGTCCTGCTAGATGAGCTACATCATTAACTGTGAAAGTAGAAATCTCTTTTTGAGTCAAACTTAGAGTTGTCATGGGGACACCCTCCCTCGAGCTAGGTTATTTCAGAGGAGCTTGCTTTTATTTTACCTCAATTTTGGCCAATTTGGCTAAAATGAAACACCGCATAAATTCAATTACGGGAGGGGTAACCTCATGTCCCATGTCGAACTCTTGATACTGCACCTGCACTCCTAAAGCTGTGAGTTCATGTTTGGCTTGTTGGGCAGCTCTTAAAGGAACTACAGGGTCAAGTCTACCGTGTGCTATTAATACAGGGGGCAATGGGGAATGGTCAGCTTGAGGTTCTTTTTGCAGATAACCGCTCAAACAGCACAAACCAGCCAGCGGTAAATTCAATCCCACGTCTAGAGTCATGGCTCCTCCTTGGGAAAAGCCGCTTAAAATAGTGCGAGAGAGAGGAACTCCCGTAGAATCTTCTAAAGATAAGAGCCACTGGCGTAGAAGTTGGCGACTTTCCTCTAGACCGCGATAATCATCTCTTTCCAAAGCATACCAAGCCTTGCCCCCCGGTACTTCAGGATGAGCAAAAGGAGCATTGGGCAAGATAAACTGGTAATCGGGAAGATTGAACATGGATACTAGGGGAGCTAGATTTTCTGCATTTGCGCCCCAGCCATGGAGTAATACCAGTAAGTTTTTCGCCGGTTGGTTGTTACTGGGAGGAAGAGAAATTGGCTCTAGGTTCTCTATGGATAGGGAAGAATCGTCCATGTTTAGTTGGTTAGCAGTTATTCTGATGTAGGGGTAGCGCTCACTGCCCTTCGACGACCCTCAGGGACCGCGTAGTCGAAGTGAGCGCCCTATAATAAGGGCGCGGTCAAAAACAGTTGAATTTTATATTCTCAATAGTCGCGGCAGCCCATTCGGCTACCCCACCATTGACTTTCTACAGATTCAGCCGAAAACAACTACTTTTGACCATACCCCTTATTATAGGTGATAGAAAGCCGATGAGCGGATTTGAACCGCCGACCGTTCGATTACGAATCGAATGCTCTACCTCTGAGCTACATCGGCATTACATTGGTTTATACTATAACACAATTTTTAGATTGACAATAGCTATGGCAGACTCACCTCAAGTAAATGGAAAACCGAAACTGGATCCGGAAAAATATGCGCGGTTGAAGGAAGAAGCAGTAGCGCCATATAGGGTATTGAGGAAGTTTATTTATCTGGGTTTGGGTGCTTCTGGGTTTATTGGCGCTGTTATTTTTCTAGCACAAATAGCTGCTGGGAGGGAAGTTGCTTCTGCTTTACCTAATTTTGCTTTGCAAGTGGGGGTTGTGGCTTTGATGGTTTTTCTCTTTCGGATTGATAAGAAAAAGGGGAGTTGACAGTTGATAGTTGACAGTTGATAGTTATACAATAACCGGTTGGTTGCTCTTACTTAATACTAAAAACTTTCATAGGCTGGTATATATAGCACTACGCATCAAGGTTAGGACACTGTTAAAGGCTGAAGTCTATGGTTAGTCAACTATTGCCTATTCTCTATTCCCTAGCGCGTAGCACTATATAATTTTATTTAATTATTTTTTAGGTTTTCTCCTGGGGTGAGAAACCGGGTTTCTTGCAAAAAGTTCGGCATTAATACCTAAAATAATAGCAGAAACCCGGTTTCTTGGCTGAAATCTATTCTCTGTTTCGGACTCTGTTGGGTACTATCCCCCTAAATCCCCCTTATCAAAGGGGGACTTCTAACATAGTTTCTAATTCGTAGGTTGGGTTGAGGTAACGAAACCCAACACAACTTAGCTGATGTTGGGTTTCGCTATCGTAATCGCCAACCTACAATTGCCTATAACACTATTATATCTAAGATGTTAGAAACTAACATCTTAATATGGAAAGTATTGATAAGGCGCTCCCGAAGGGTTCCGCTCCGCG
>JH610540.1 GCA_000252485.1 Prochloron didemni P4-Papua_New_Guinea
CTGGAAAGAAACGAGTGATAACCACCCCAAAATTTGGTAATAAAGGAGAAGTTAACTCATCCTTCTCAAACAAAGTAGCAACTAGAGTTAATTTTCCTTTTTCTCGGCGATATACTTCTACTTGTTTGCGAAAACGATCTACAATCCAATATTCTTTTGCTCCTTGAATTGAATATAATTTCACTTTTACTTCTCTATCCCGTTTTTCGTTTTCTTTACCAAAAGAAATTACTTCCACAACTAATTCTGGGGCTCCCGTAAGATGTCCTGCTTCATCTTCTATTTGAGCTAATCTTTCTTGGCTTACCCACACTACATCAGGAATAACATTATCCGTATCTGAAAAGATAATGAGTGGTGTAATAATGGTTGCTCCATTACCTGTTGCTTCTGACCAATTATGCAAATGACTAAAAATTATGCCACAAATTTGTTGATGTCGTCGGTGAGGGGTACGAGTGATAAACAATTCTCCTGCGATTATTTCGTAGATTGTCCCTTCAGAGTGAGGCAAGAATTCTAAATCATCGGTTATCCAACTTACTCGCTCAATAGTTTCAGGCATATCATTGCTCCCAATTTCATGTCTCTAATCTAAATCTATAGCGCTTCGTTCCAAAGGTGTATTTACAATTTTTGATTAAAGTAGTTTTTCCCGCTCCCGCTTCTCCTAATATCAGGAGTTTGGCTTCGTGGAGATAATCTCAGTCTGGTTTCAGTTGCTTGAAGTAATATCTAATGGCTTCGATTCCTTTTTCAGCAATTTTGAGGGGTGGAGTTTCTAGGGGATTTTCACTCAAATATAGCTTTCTCAAGTTAGAGAGTTTAGCGATTGACTCTGGCAGATTTGTTATTTTATTATAACTCAAATATAGCTCAGTCAAGTTAGAAAGTTTAGCGATTGACTCTGGCAGGAAAGTTATTTGATTTTTACTCAAATATAGCTCAGTCAAGTTAGAAAGTTTAGCGATTGACTCTGGCAGGAAAGTTATTTGATTAAAATTCAAACTTAGCTTAGTCAAGTTAGAGAGATTAGCGATTGAATCTGGCAGGAAAGTTATTTGATTTTTACTCAAAATTACCTGTCTCAAGTTAAAGAGTTTAGTGATTGAATCTGGCAGGGAAGTTATTTGATTTCCTCTCAAATCTAGCTTAGTCAAGTTAGAGAGTTTAGTGATTGACTCTGGCAGACTTGTTATTTTATTATAACTTAAATCCAGCCAAGTCAAGTGGTCGAGTTTAGAGATTGAATCTGGCAGGAAAGTTATTTCATTTTCACTCAAATCTAACTCAGTTAGGTTAGAGAGTTTACCGATTGATTCTGGCAGGAAAGTTATTTCATTTCCACCCAAATATAGCTCAATTAAGTTAGAGAGTTTAGAGATTGACTCTGGCAGGAAAGTTATTTGATTGTCACTCAAATCTAACTCAGTTAGGTTAGAGAGTTTAGTGATTGACTCTGGTAGGAAAGTCATTTGATTGTAACTCAAATCTAACTCAGTTAGGTTAGATAGTTTAGTGATTGACTCTGGCAGATTTGTTATTTGATTATAATCCAAATATAGCTCAGTCAAGTTAGAGATTTTAGAAATTGACTCTGGTACGAAAGTTATTTTATTTAATCTCAAATCTAGAGATTTGAGATTTTGCAATCTAGCTATGTCTTGAGGTATTGTAGTGATATTATTACAACTTAAATTTAATGATTCTAGCTGTTCTAACTCAAAGACTTCTGGAGGTATTTTCTTTAACTTGTCTGAATAGTCTGTATTGTCATCATTGCTTAAATCTAATTCGGGAAGTCCTTGCTTTTTAGCTTCCTCAATCCTGGCTCGAAACTTAGGTGGTATTTCTTTCATTTGTTTGTTGTTGGTTGTTTGTTGTTGGTTGTTTGTTGTTGGTTGTTGGTTGTTTGTTGTCGGTTGTTGGTTGTTGGTTGTTGGTTGTTGGTTGTTGGTTGTTGGTTGTTTGTCACCATTTATAATAGCTTAACTTATCCCCACACTGGACGCAAATTTGTCCAACTGCTTCCCTCTCAACTATTGTAATATAAAATAGGGAAATAATACTACAAAAATAATAGTATTTCTAAGTTATTTGTAAATGCTTTAACGTTGGATCCCCCCCAGCCCCCCGATCTAAGGGGGGAGCCTATATAGAAAGTTATAAGCAATTGTAGGTTGGGTTTCCTGATCGCTCTACCCAACATTAACTTACTGGCTGTTGGGCCTGCCCAGAGGGTCGCCGAA
>JH610541.1 GCA_000252485.1 Prochloron didemni P4-Papua_New_Guinea
TCACTTTCTGCCATAGGAGAGCCGTCCGGTTCGGGGTAAACTATTGGGGTTTCTAGGGGTGCAAGGGTCATGATTTTTAATCGGTCTTTGACTGCAGCCGAGTTTCCATTCTTAGTTAATTATGACTCAAATTACGATGAACAGTAAATTAAAAAGATTTATTTCTATATCAATAGGGAAAACAAGTTCTAATACAAAATAAGATTGAATTAAATTGCTCTTATTACTGTTTCCCCATTGGATTTAATCAAGATCCCGACTGATCGATTCCCAGTTCTCTCAATCTTGCTGTAAGGCGGTCAGCTCGTTCCCGTTCCTGCTCAGTTCGTTCCCGTTCCCTTTCTGCTCTCTCTCGTTCGCGATCAATACTGACTTAAACTAGATTTTAGTCGCTAAATATTAAAATTATATATAGGGCTTGCCGTAATTTACAGAAAAGCTATGCTAGAGTTGGAAAGATAAATCATCTATATAATAGATCGCCACTATAATACTAGTTACTTCTCGTTCGATCTAGAAAGTATAAATAGTCATAATGTGAAAGAAAAAAGTAAATCAAATTAAAATTCACTCTCTGCCCCCCAATTTGCCTTCTAATCATCCCGCAGGAATGCAACGCCGTTGGTATTCTATAAATTGAGGTTATCCCGTGGGTTGAGAAACCGGGTTTCTGCCCAAAATTTTAGCATTAATCCTTAAAATAGTAGGAGAAACCCGGTTTCTTGGCTTAAATCTAATCCACTGTACAAAGCGTGCATGGGCATTTTTTTTGTCAACCTCTTAATTGTTTATTGTTAATTGTTCATTGCTCATTGCTATAGCAAATGTTTTTGGAGAGTGACAAAAAAAGGGTTAATAAATATAAAAAACCGTAGGGTAGCACGGTAGTACATCCCTACGAACCGATTAAAAAAAGTTAATTGCCTAGGTTTTTAGCTTCAGCGCACTGTTACAGAAAATTGAGATTAAGCAAGCTGCGCCAATGCGATCGCCACTACTCCCAGTACAAAAAACCCAGCGACAAAGGCCAAGAACTTATCGCTATCTTCGAGCGCCCCAGTAGTAGATTTAGCTTTGAAAGCATGCCAAACATGTCCAACTAAACTAGTGATACACAAACCAAGTTGAATCCCTACGGATACACTTCTATCTGCACCATAGAATTCAGTGGGAAAAACAGTGGTATTAAAGGCAAAAAAGTAAACCGAAGTAAAAGCCATCAATGCTAAACCTGCCAAACTATAAGACAGAATTGCATCTGCTTTAAAGATAAAAAATTTCTTGGCCCAGTCAAAAGGTTCGGTTCTGATGTGCCATGCACCACCAGCAATGGTAAGTACTCCAACCCAAATATGACCGCCAATAACATCTTCTAAATTGTTAACAGCAGCCATTCCTAAAGAATTCCAACTCCCATTAACTAAACCAAAAAGATAACCGAAAATGGTAAATGGATTTAAAGTTGGATTCTCGATAAGTCGAACCTCTCCCACTGCTGGGTCGTAAATTCCCCCAAAGACCATGGCTTTGCCTACAAACAACAAAGCAGCTACTCCTAAAAAAATCAG
Source organism: Prochloron didemni P4-Papua_New_Guinea (assembly GCA_000252485.1). Lineage (GTDB taxonomy): Bacteria > Cyanobacteriota > Cyanobacteriia > Cyanobacteriales > Prochloraceae > Prochloron > Prochloron didemni. The sequence continues at coordinate 1,569 of JH610541.1, forward strand.
GTGATGTCCCAAGATAAAACCTAATTTTTGGGAATCGCTCCATTCATAATGGAATTTAGGAGACTTTGCTGCTCCATCTTTCAACACTGGGGGACCGATTAAAGCATGAAAAAGGCCCCCTGCACCTAAAACAGCAGATGCCGCTAAGTGCAAGATCCCGATAACGAAATAGGGATAAGTATCAACTATTGCGCCCCCAGGACCCAAACCAAAGCCCAAGGTAGCTAAGTGGGGCAGCAAAACAAATCCTTGTTCTGATATTGGTAAAGATGGTAGAAAACGACCCACCTCGGAAATGGTGGTGGCTCCCGCCCAAAACATAATCAGTCCTGCATGGGCAATATGAGCGCCGAGTAATTGACCCGATAAATTCTTGAGACGGTCGTTCCCCGCTAACCAGCTATAGTCGGGGCGATTTAAAGTTGTTGTCACGATACCTCCTTACAGCGACTGATTGTTGAAGTGGAACCCTCTCCCCAACCTGCTTCGGCACTCCTCCCTCTCCCCCTGGGAGAGGGATTGAGGGAGAGGGAAAAACAATATGTCAAAATAGATAAGAAATTTTGCTCCCTGCACCAAGGGGCAGGAAGCAGATTGATTCAGTCAAGAAAATTATTCAGCAGCGGTCTCCGTGGCTGCTGCTGGTTTCATGCTAGCAGTAGCAGGAGCAGGAGGAGCAGGCATCCCGGATTGGGGAATGGCTGCATTATCCAAGGCTGTTAAAATCCGCCGGAAGTCAAAGCCCATTGACCGCAGGGCGTGCCAGAGATGACCTTGGAGGAAGAAAAAGGCTAAGAAGAAATGAGCATCGGCTAACCAAGCCCGGGCAGTATGGACCCCTGGTGGTAACTCCACCGTGTCAGCAAAATAAGGAGTTACTCCCAACTTTATTTCTAAGACAGGACCGTAGAATTCCACGGGATATGCCAAGGTGTTGACACTGCAGAAGTAAGCAGCAACAAATCCTGCTAAAGCAATACCGCCAAGAGAATAGGAAAGAATAGCTTCTCCGTCAAAGCTCAACAAATTCTTGGCCCACTGCAAAGGGGGAGTAATGATGTGCCAAACACCACCACCCACGAGGAGGAAGCCTACATAAACGTGACCGCCCACTAAATCTTCCAGGTTGTCAACAGAGGCAAAATGGGTTTGATAGCCGTAAATGGCCAAAGGATTCAAGTTTGGGTCGGAGACCACCCGAACTGCTTGAATGGTTGAATCGTAGAGTCCGCCAAAGAACATGGCTTTAGCCACAAAGAGCAAAGCACCAGCGCCTAAGAAAATCAGATGATGGCCCAAGATGAAACCCAACTTATCGGCATCGCCCCAATCAAAGTGGAACTTGGAACCTCGCTCCCCTGCATCTTTTAAAATGGCAGCTCCTTTAATGGAATGGAATAAGCCTCCCGAAGCAAGAACAGCAGATGAAATCAGGTGGATAGTGCCAACGACAAAATAGGGATAAGTATCCACTATTTGTCCCCCTTCACCTATACCCCAACCGAGGGTAGCCAGGTGAGGTAGCAGGATTAAGCCCTGTTCCCCTAGGGCAATATCGGGAGAATAATTGGAGATTTCAAAGAATGTAAATGCCCCTGCCCAAAAAGCGATCAGGGCTGCTTGAGCCACATGGGCGGCTACAAATTTGCCCGACAAGTTGGCAAAACGGGCGTTACCCGCCCACCAGTCGTATTTAACTTCCGATTTACCGTAGCTTTGCAAAATTAAACCTCCTTATTGATTAGATGCCTTTTTGCTGAAGGCTCTGTTCTATTGCTTGATTGTGCCTCAAAAGGGAACTTATTGCTAAATAATCTTAATAAAGCTCAACATTTTCTTCCAGTAGTCGGGGACCAGATTAGTCTCTAATCCAAGCTAGATAAGCTTTATAGCCTTTCCGTTTCCTTTCAATTTCCGGATTGTGGCCTTGCTGTCTTATTAGTTTTTCTTTTCAATAGCTAAAATCTGATTAGAATTTCTTATCTAAAAAGAAATTTCTCGCAATAAGAGAATTAATGCTGTAAGCTAAACTACGAGTTTATTGAATTAATTTCTCAATTAGAAGGAGAGAAGGTATAGTGACAACTGCTTCTCAGAGTCCGCAAGAGGCCATTCCTTGGTGGGCTGGAAATGCCCGCCTCATAGAAGTATCGGGCAGATTGTTGGGGGCTCATGTAGCTCATGCAGGTTTAATTGTTTTCTGGGCTGGAGCCATTACCCTGTTTGAAATATCTCGCTTGACACCAACAGTACCCATGTACGAGCAAGGTTTAATCCTGCTGCCTCATCTTGCTAGTTTAGGTTGGGGCATAGGTGCTGGGGGAGCTGTAGTGGATACCGACCCGTATTATGCGATCGGGGTCTTACATCTCATTTCATCTAGCGTTTTGGGTTTTGGTGGTGTTTTTCACACTATTTTTGGTCCCGAACTTCTGCAAAATCAATTTTCTTTCTTCGGCTACCACTGGGAAGATCGGGATAAAATGACCAATATTATTGGCATTCATCTGATTCTGCTGGGATGTGGTGCTTTCCTGCTAGTGTATAAAGCCATGTTCTACGGCGGTTTATACGATCCGGCAGTGGAGAATGTGCGGGTGATCGCCAACCCCACTCTCAATCCCGCAGTTATTTTTGGCTATCTATTTGGTTTGGTAGGAAAAAATTGGATTGCTGGTGTAGATAATCTCGAAGATGTAGTAGGAGGTCATATCTGGGTAGGTTTACTCTGCTTTAGCGGCGGTATTTTACACCTCAAAACCAAGCCTTTTGCTTGGACTCACGGTCTCTTTACTTGGTCTGGAGAAGCTTATTTAGCCTACAGTTTAGGCGCTCTCGCTCTCATGGGTTTCGTTGCAACTTTCTTTGTGTCAGTGAATGTAACTGTTTATCCAGAGGTGTTCTACGGTCCCACCCTATCCATTACCCAGGGAATTGTACCTAGTTTTTCTTCCCCTAACCCGGAGCTACTTTCACCTCGAACTTGGCTGGCTAATGCCCATTTTTGGTTAGCTTTCTTCGTCCTCCAAGGTCATATCTGGCACGCCCTGCGAGCTGCTGGATTTGATTTCAGCAAAGGTAGGACTACGCAGAAACCGGGTTTCTGAACCAAAAACCTTGATTTTGTGATTTATCCCGGTGAGAAACCCGGTTTCTTGGCTTGAATCGGCGATCTACCAGTTACGGATTTATCATCCCTCGGGCTGAATTTTAACTAAAAATTATTTGCAAGAGAATGAAAAAATGACAGCAGTAATTAATGAGAATCCTTATCAGTCAAAAATCCCCAATGTTGGTTGGTGGGCGGGCAATATTCGTTTCATCGATTTATCTGGTAAGTTGCTCGGGGCTCATGTTGCCCATGCCGGATTGATTGTGTTGTGGGCTGGGGCCATGACCCTATTTGAAATATCTCAGTACAATCCAGATCTGCCCCTATACCAACAGGGATTAATTTTATTACCCCATTTAGCTACCTTGGGACTTGGAGTTGGCAGTGGCGGTGAAATTATAGACACCTACCCTTATTTTGCCATCGCCGTTGTCCATTTGGTATCTTCCGCCGTTTTTGGAGCTGGGGGACTCTACCATGCCTTGTTGGGAGACGACATTTTAGCCAAAAATCCCAGTTTTGCTGGTTTTTTTGGCTATGACTGGAAAGATGAGAATAAGATGACCAGTATCATTGGCATTCATCTGGTTTTGCTAGGTGTAGGAGCCTTTTTGCTGGTTTTCAAAGCCATGTTTTGGGGAGGATTGTTTGACCCTGCCATAGGTGATGTGAGGATTGTGACTAATCCAACCATTAATCCAAGCGTAATTTTTGGCTACCTATTGGGAGCATCCGGTCCAGAAGGCATGGCAGCAGTAGATAACCTGGAAGATGTAGTGGGCGGTCATTTTTGGATCGGCATTCTTTGCATCCTAGGGGGCTTGTGGCATATGGCGACCAAACCTTTGCCTTGGGCTCGTCGGGCTTTGATTTATTCCGGGGAAGCTTATCTCTCCTATAGTTTAGGGGCGATCGCCTATATGGGCTTCCTGGCCACTTATTTTGTTTGGGTCAACGACACCGTTTATCCAGAAGTATTCTACGGACCCTTGGGGGGACTGGAAACCGATACAGGGATTATTTCAGTTCGGGGTTGGTTAGCTATTTTCCATTTTGTCTTAGCCTTCTCATTCCTTTGCGGTCATGTTTGGCACGCTATCCGGGCCAGGGGTGCTGCCGCTGGGTTTGACTTCCAAAAAGGAGATACGGTAATTAGAGTTACGGAAAACCTCTATGCAGGAAATCTCTGGACTCCCGTCAACTCTTCCGATTTCACTTTGAAGTTGCTGAAAAACCTGCCCATTTACCGTTCTGGTCTTTCTCCTCTCGCCAGGGGTTTGGAAATTGGCATGGCTCACGGATACTTTATTTTTGGTCCCTTTGCTACATTAGGACCGTTGCGGGATTCGGAACAAGCTAATTTAATTGGTTTGCTGGCTGCTGGTGGTTTGGTGGTAATTATGACCATCTGTTTATCTATTTACGGCACTGTTTCTTTTGAGAAGGAACAGCAAAAAGATCGACTCACTTACGCTACATCTGGACCTAACGTACCTGATTCTCTCAAAACTAGCGATGGTTGGAGTCAGTTTGCTGGATCTTTTTTAGTTGGTGGTGTAGGGGGAGCTATTTTTGCTTACCTCATTTTCGATAATTTGAGCTTGCTTCAAGCGATCGCCAATGGGACCATTTAAAAGTTTTGTTCCTGCGATGGATTGGTTTATCTCTATTGCGTAATATTTCTATTAAAGGAGTACTTGGCAAAACCTAACAGAAACCCTTGTATAGCAATTGCTAGACAGCTGTGAGTAGGGTGCGTTGCGAACGCACCACACTAACTATAGTGTCTTTGAGGAAATTTTGCGTAAGTCCTGACAAACCCTTGTCTAGCAATTGCTAGACCATGTCCCATCCTAGATCTAGAGCAAGCAAAAAAAAAATTTCCCAATTACTTGCAAAATATTGGCAATAGTGTTAGATTAAATTTAGTGGTTCTCCTACTCTAGGTTCTGGGGCTGGAACCAATACACTTCCTGCCCTAAAGCTTATTTTCCATTGTGTTCTACGCTTTTAGTGCCATAGGGTCCAGAAATGCTCGCTTGTACCTCATATTTGGGAGTAAATAAAGAGAAAAGCGAGTTTTCTCCCTCTTTTTTTATTAAAAAAATTTCTTAATTAACTCTAGCCAATGTTAAATCTGATGAATATGTGTCCTTGTTGCTCTCAAACTTTAATTCGCCAATTTGGTAGAACGGGCATTCACTGGTTTTGCCTCCATTGCAGACAGGAAATGCCCGTTGTAGAGCCTAGCAATAATCATTGTAAAAGCTCCCAATTTTTCAACCAAGCTTAGATTAGGAGAAAAAATGTCTAAAATCGGTCTTTTTTACGGTAGTACAACTCAGAAAACAGAATCAGCAGCGGAACTGATTCAACAATAATTCGGTGGAGAAAGTGTTGTCACTCTCCATGACATTTCCGAGGTGCAAGATAGGGATTTTGACCAATATAAAAATATTATCATTGGTTCTCCTACCTGGGATATCGGTCAATTGCAAGCTGATTGGGATGGCTATTTTGAAGAGCTAGATAATATTAATTTTAGCGGCAAAAAAGTTGCCTATTTCGGTACTGGAGACCAGGAAGGTTATGCAGAAAACTTCCAAGATGCTATGGGTATTCTGGAAGGGAAAATTTCCCAGTTAGGGGGTAAAACTGTGGGAACTTGGCCTACAGATGGCTATGATTTTGAAAATTCTCAAGCTGTTAAAAATGGTAAATTTGTCGGTCTTGCTTTGGATGATGATAATCAATCCGAACTCACTGAGGGTCGGATTCAAAAATGGGTAGCCCAACTCAAAAAAGAGTTTGGTGTCTAAAAGTTCATTAATTTAGCTATGATTGATTGGTGCGTTGAGGGAAGTCGCAACGCACCCTATATCAATGAGCAATGAACAATAAACAATTAACAATTAAGAGGTTGATAAGAAAAATGGCCATGCACGCTTTATACAAAGCCAATGTAGCATATTTGTATAAAAATGTAGCATTTTTTGACACTTTAGGAGCGAAGCGCTATATATCTATCAACTATCAACTGCTATAAATAATGATTCAATTATTCTGTTTGGTTTGTGCTTGGAGTTTAGTAGGTTTATTTTCTTTGACTATTTATAAAGTAACTAAAGAAGGTTTAGCCCACATCAAACGGTTACATCAAATTCCCTGTAGTAATTGTGCTTTTTTTACCAAGGAATATTGTCTCAAATGCACCGTTCATCCGATAAAAGCATTGTCGGAAGAAGCAATTAATTGTCGAGATTTTGAACCCAGTTCTTAGAAAAGATGATGTTATATCAAATACGATAATTGTTGCTACAAATAGCTTCTATCCCCCTAAATCCCCCCTTCGACGACCCTCTGGGCAAGCCTTACCAAAGGGGGACTTTTAACATATAAGCGTTGCCCTATCCGTAAAAACTCTCGAACTTTTATTGTATCTGTAGCATTCTTTTTCGGATTTCA
>JH610542.1 GCA_000252485.1 Prochloron didemni P4-Papua_New_Guinea
CGATCGCTCTTTAGAAAAATAGTTATAGCTTGTGGTTAGTGTTTCTAGGCTGTGGCTGTCGGAAAGGATTTTTGGCTTCAAGGGAATTAAATCAAGGTAGCGCTAGTTTTTATATAGGGCGATCGCTCTATATAAAAATAGTTCTTTCTTGTGGTTAGTGTTTCTAGACTTATCTGTAAGAAAGGATTTTTGGCTTCAAGGGGATTAAATCAAGGTCGCGCTAGTTTTCAGGAGGAGATCGGTCACGGATCCGCGAAGCTGCACGCTCTATATAAAAATAGTTCTTTCTTGTAGTTGCTTGTTTCTAGACTGTAGCTGTCGGAAAGTATTTTTGGCTTGAGGGATCTTAAATCAAGATAGTTCTAGTTTTTGTTGGGCGTGATCGCTCTTTATTAAAATATAGCATTTCTCATAGCTATGAAGTACACAATGGAGGGATTTTAGGGAACAGTGACCCACCCCTAACCCCTCCCAGGAGGGTTCGTGAGGTACAGAGAAATAGGTTTTGAAGCAGTCCGCAGGTGTATAGGTGTACCTCATGAGTCCAAGAAACGCTATAGTTCTTTCTTGTAGTTGTTTGTTTCTAGACTTATCTGTCCTTTGGTTGTTGGTGTCCGGAGTTAGTCGAAGAGAGTTTTGTAGTAGGGTGGGCATTGCCCACCACAGTATCTATGGCTATTCTTTTGGATTTCTGAGACTGTATTATTAAATTGCTGGTAGTTCTAGTTCTACCCAGAGGGCGATCGCTCTATTTTTTGTTGGGCGCGATCGCTCTATCTAAAAATAGTTATAGCTTGTAGTTGGTTGTTTCTAGACTTATCTGTCCTTTGGTTGTTGGTGTTCTTTAATTAGTCGAAGAGAGTTTGGTAGTAGGGTGGGCATTGCCCACCACAGTATCTATGGCTATTCTTTTGGATTTCTGAAACAGTATTATTAAATTGCTAGTAGTTCTAGTTCTACCGAGAGAGCGATCGCTCTATATAAAAATAGTTCTTTCTTGTGGTTAGTGTTTCTAGACTTATCTGTAAGAAAAGATTTTTGGCTTCAAGCGTATTAAATCAAGGTCGCGCTAGTTTTTATCTAGGGCGATCGCTCTCTAATAAAGACAGTGATAGCTTGTAGTTGTTTGTTTCTAGACTGTGACTGTCCTTTGGTTGTTGGTGTTCTTTCATTAGTCGAAGAGAGTTTTGTAGTAGGGTGGGCATTGCCCACCACAGTATCTATGGCTATTCTTTTGGATTTCTGAGACAGTATTATTAAATTGCTAGTAGTTTTAGTTGTAGGGAGAGGGCGATCGCTCTATATAAAAATAGTTATAGCTTGTGGTTAGTGTTTCTAGACTGTGGCTGTCGGAAAGGATTTTTGGCTTCAAGGGAATTAAATCAAGATAGTTCTAGTTTTCAGGAGGCGTGCTGCCTTCGCAGATCCCTGCGGGATCGCTCTCTAATCAAGACAGTGATAGTTTGTAGTTGTTTGTTTCTAGGCTGTGACTGTCCTTTGGTTGTTGGTGTTCTTTCATTAGTCGAAGAGAGTTTTGTAGTAGGGTGGGCATTGCCCACCACAGTATCTATGGCTATTCTTTTGGATTTCTGAGACAGTATTATTAAATTGCTGGTAGTTCTAGTTGTAGGGAGAGGGCGATCACTCTTTATTAAAATAGTTATAGCTTGTAGTTGCTTGTTTATAGTTATAAACAATTGTAGGTTGGCGATTACGATAGCGAAACCCTTCGGCGACCCTCAGGGTAAGAAAGATAGTTATCAACCTCTTAATTGTTAATTGTTAATTGTTCATTGTTCATTGTTAATCCACTTTAAACTTGCCCACATATTGCTGTAATTGTCCTGCAATACTCACAGTATCCACCAAAGAACTAGAAACCTGTCGCGAGGAAATGGAAGAACTTTCCGAACCTTTGGCAATTTCTTGCATTAATTTAATAATCATTTGGGATGTTTCTGCTTGAGAGCCAGTCATCCCAGAAATATCTTGGAACAACTGATCAATTTGACGAGAAACTTCCACTATCTGTGCCAAACTTGCCCTGGTCTTTTCTACTAAATTGGTTCCTTCTACCACCTGAGTAGTACCAACTTCCATTGCTTCCACTACTTGTTGAGTTTCGGCTTGAATATTTTCCACAATTTGTTCGATTTCTTTAGTTGCTGCTGCTGACTGGGCTGCCAGTTCCCCCACTTCTTCCGCTACTACTGCAAAACCGCTGCCTTCTTCCCCCGCTCGTGCTGCTTCAATACTGGCATTAATAGCTAATAAATTGGTTTGTAAGGCAATTTGATTAATCAGGGAAATTACCTTGGAAATCTGCTGAGAAGACTCTCCGAGACGCTTCACTTTCTTGGCTGTTTCTGCTACGGTGGAGCGCAACTGCAAGATATTTTCTACCGTTAAATCTATACTTTCTCCCCCTTTCTGAGCCTCTACAGAAGCATTGCGAGCCATTGCTGCTGCTTCTGCGGCATTGGATGCCACATTGGAGATCGAACTGGCCATTTCTTCCCCAAACTCTACCATTCTTTGAATCTTCTTGGCCTGTCTCAGGGATTCTTTGGCAAGGGACTGCATCTCAACGTCATTTTCCTTGAGGCTGGAGTTCACTTGAGTTGTTGACTGCTTCACTTGAGTGACAATATCTTGCATGCTCTCTAAGATGGCATTGAAAAAGTCCGCCACAATGCCAATTTGGTTTTCCGTCATTTTCGCTCGCACGGTCAAGTTGCCACTAGATGCCTCTTCTACATCTGCAAGAAGTTGGACCAAGTCCTGCTGAATTGCTCGATTTTGTGCATGTTCCTGTTCAGCTTCAGCTATCTTTTGCTCGAAGAGAGTATAACTGGTAAAAGCCTGTCCCAATCGTTCTCCAATCTGCTTTAGGTAGTCCTTTTCCCATTGCTGCCATTGGTGGAACTGACTGCAATGGTGAGCAATTAGCAAGCCAAATAAATTTTCTCCTTGCAAAATTGGCACTATCAAATTAGATTTAATTTGTAATCTTTCCATTAATTGTAAGTGTTCGGGATGGAAGTTTGCCTCGAAAACATTATTATTGGCTAGTACTCTTCCCTGTTTGTACCTGGCCAATGTTTCCTGGGGTATACAGTCTCCAAATTCTACAACCTCTAAAGAATTTGGCCATCCGGGAACAACTGCTTCAAAAGCCACATAATTTCTACCATTTGATTGAAAGCGATAAATAACTATTCGATCTGCCTGGAAGATAGAGCGAATTTCTTCCATAAGTTGATTTAAAGGATAATGCAAATCTTGTTCTTTTCGAGCGCGAGCTACTTCGGCCAACAACTGAGTTTGCCGATTTTCTGCTGTTTGTCGTTCTAATAACTGTTGGATCCGTTCGGCCATTAAGTTGATATAATTCGCGAGCATTGCTAGTTCGTCAGCTCCTTTGACTTCCAGCCTGGTATCTAGTTCTCCCTGACCTAGTTTTTTCACTGCAGTCACTGCAGTCAAGAGAGGACGAGTGGCTAGGTTGGCTATGTAAAAAGCCATCGCCCCAATTATGACACCTGTTATTAAAATGCCAAGGAGCAAGTTGTTGCGTAATTCTCGTTGAGGCTGAAAAAGAATTTCCGTATCGCTAGCAATTATGGCACGCCAATTTAATTTTGGCAATGCTGCTATGTTTGACGGCGGACTATAAGCTAATAGTTGTTCTTCTCCCTTTCTCTTATTTTCCCCCACAACAATAGTTACTATATCCCTGTTTTCTAATTGTTCTAAATTAGAGAAAATTTCTGTAGCTTTAGTGGCTTTATACTCAAACTGAGCATTAACAACTTCTTCCCCAGTACTTTGTGTTTGCCCTACATAGGTTCCTTCCGGACTGAGAAAAACTTCTCCACTTCCATTAATTAAATAGTATTCGCTCAATTGGTTTTGATAATCTTCCAGAATTGCAGCTAAGTTTTCCACTGGCATGCGAGCGCGAATAAAACCAATTGGCTGGCCACTAACTTGATCTTGGATGGTAGAGGCAGTATAAATATTAAAATTTCCTTCGGTTTTCGAGACTAAAGGCTGGCTAATTACAGCTCCGTTAGCGTTCTTTGCTGCTTTGATGTAAAGGCGATTGGCATGATTGTCTAGGGGTTTTCCTTCAGTTTGAGCGATTAGATTTCCTTCATAGTCAAATACTGCAATACTATCGTAAATTTTATAAATTTGCCTCAGGTTGTTGAGAACTTTTTCTTTATCTAGAGTAGTGCTACTATTGCGCAGTTGGGGATTGGCGAAAATTTCTAATGTAGCCATTACCTGAATATCGCCGAAGCGGTCTTGCATGAATAGATTAACTGTATTCTGAAGATCCGTAACTCTTGCCTTTTCCAACTGTTCAATTGTGCTCTTAATGGAATTACTGGCAAAGTAATAAGCCATTGCTCCGCTTAGACCTATGGAAATAATGGAGATGGACAGAGCCAGAAGACTTGCTTTCCAGCTCAAATTAAGTTTTTTCCATGAGAAGCGACTTCTTTTCCTATCGTTAGAGTTAATCTGATCGTAATTGCTCATTGACACATATTCTATGTTGCTATTTATACTAGCGTTAGATCTTGTTTCCTGTTCTATTTTTTGTTTCATAATCCCTAAAAACTAACAACCAATGATTCTTTAACTAATCTTTAACTAATCTTTAAAAGTTAGCGAACTCCCCCGAACTTCTGGATTAAACTTACCTCGTTCGTAAACAATTTTACCGCCTACAATGGTAATTACAGGCCAACCCGTGAGGTTCCAGCCTTCAAAAGGACTCCAACCGCATTTGGTTGCCAATTCTTCTCGCAATACAGGTCCATAATTATCTAGGTCTACCAAAACTAAGTCTGCATCCCAACCAGGGGCGATCGCCCCCTTATTTTCAATGCCATAAGCTTGAGCTGGAGCGAGAGACATCCAGCGAGCAACCTGAGCAATAGTACAGCGGCCAGCCATGGCTTGAGTTAGCATCAGTGGCAGGGATGTTTCTACTCCCGGCATTCCTGAAGGGCTGCGAGGATAGCCTTTATTTTTTTCTTCTAAGGTATGAGGAGCGTGATCCGTAGCAATGAAGTCAATTACCCCATCCAATAAGGCTTGCCAGAGGATCTCATTGTTAGCAGGCGATCGCAACGGGGGATTCATTTGCGCCAGAGTACCAATTTGCTCGTAAGCGCTGGTATTCAAGAGCAAGTGCTGAGGTGTGACTTCCGCCGTAACCCAACTGGGTTTATCCTGTCGCAGCAATTCAGCTTCTATGCCCGTGGAAAGATGAAGTATATGGAGGCGACGACGGTACTTTCTCGACAGTTTTAGGGCCAACTGAGTAGCATTGAGAGCAGCTTGTTCGTCTTGAATTTCCGAATGTATTGCTGGTGTGGTAATTCCGGCAAATTCCTTGCGCCTAGCATTTATTCTGCCTTGGTCTTCTGCATGAACTGCAATCAAACGGTTTCCCGTAGCGAAAATTGGGTCTAAGACCTCTTCTTCCCCTACAAGTAACTCTCCCCCAGCAGAACCCATGAAAATTTTTATTCCGCAAGCCGGTCCAGCGGACACCAGCTCCGAGAGATTATTTGCCGTTGCTCCAATAAAAAAGCCATAATTAACTAAGCATTTCTCTGCTGCCCTGCGCAATTTGTCAGCCAAAGCTGCCTGGTTAGTAGTAGTAGGGCGAGTGTTGGGCATTTCCAAAAAGGAAGTTACCCCACCCTTCGCACAAGCGCGAGTAGCTGTGGAGAGGTCTTCTTTGTGTTCCAAACCCGGTTCGCGAAAATGGACTTGAGGATCGATAACGCCCGGCAACAAAGTCAGTCCGGTTCCGTCTAAGCTAGAATTGACATTAGCTGAGTCTATCTCTGGGGAAACTTGAGCAATTTTCCCTTCCCGAATCAAGATGTCTCCCACTAGGAAGTCACCATCGGGTAAGAGAATTCGGCTAGAACGAATTAACAATTGATTATTTAAAGACATGTCACAAAGATCTCCAGAGGATTTAATTTTGCAGCTACTGTCAATTGATTGTTTCCATTTACTCTTTAAATTTAGCTTGATCTGAAACTAATTTCTATGACTTCCAAAGTTGATCCAGAACTAGAAAAAAAATCTCAAACTGAAAACCAAGAAAATTTTTGGATTGAAGCCTTTAAAACCTTGGCCACTGCTGCTATTTTTGCTTTTGGTATTCGTACTTTTGTGGCAGAAGCCCGTTACATCCCTTCCGCTTCCATGGAGCCTACTTTACAAATTAATGACCGTTTGATTATTGAAAAGGTCAGTTATCATTTCCAACAACCGAAACGAGGAGACGTAGTGGTTTTTGAGCCTACGGATACTCTGGTGAAACAAAACTATAGAGATGCTTTTATCAAGCGAGTCATTGGTCTTCCTGGAGAAACCATCCAAGTTAAGGGAGGAAGAGTATATGTTAACGGAGAACCTATCAAAGAAAAATACATAGCAGAAAATCCGGAATACGATTACGGTCCAAAGAAAGTGCCTGCGGATAGCTACCTGGTTTTGGGAGATAATCGTAACAACAGCTATGATTCTCATCATTGGGGGTTTGTACCTAGCGATAAGCTAATTGGTAAAGCGCTGGTTCGCTTTTGGCCTCTCAATAGACTTGGTTCTCTGGATGAACAACCCCTTTATCTCAGTGACCAGTGACTATAGCAATGAGCAATTAACAATTAACAATGAACACTTCGGCTACCCTTCGACTTCGCGGGCAAGCGCTCAGTGCAGGCAATTAAGAGGTTGCTCAGAAAAATGCCCCTTTCCCTTTGTACAAAGGTGATGCAGCAGATGCAGCACTTTTGTATAAAAAATGTAGCATTTAACGACACTTTAGGAGCCAAGCGCTATAGTTTTTGAGGGTATAAAATTCTCCAAAACTATAGCGGCTTACTCTTAGGCAGCCCAGACTTGCCCAGAGGGTCGTCGAAGGGGGGCCACCCCACAATTAACAAATAATATTCAGACACAAACAACTACTTTTGACCACACTGGTAACTGATAACTGTTAGCGAAACATGCTGCTGACGGAACTATCTTCGTGAATGCGCCAGATAGTTTCTCCCAGCAAGTTGGCCACTGAGAGTATTCGCAATTGCTGGAATTGGTTTTCTTTAGCAACTGGTATAGTATTGGTGACAATTACTTCTTCAAACACCCCGCTAGAGAGCCTAGAAATGGCAGATCCAGAGAAAACGGCATGGGTGGCACAAGCATAAATTTGACGCGCCCCTTTTTCTCGCAAGAGTTTGCCTCCTTCCAGAATAGTTCCAGCCGTGTCAATCATGTCGTCTACTAAGACGGCTGTTTTACCTCGAACATCCCCAATTAAATTCATTACTTCAGCCACATTATGAGCCTGCCGGCGTTTATCAATAATTGCCAGGGGGGCATCATTCAGTTTCTTGGCAAATGCTCTCGCTCTGGCCACTCCCCCTACATCGGGGGATACTACTACCAAATCCAGTAAATTTTTGCTCTTGAGATATTGGAGTAAGACTGGGGAACCGTAGACGTGATCGAAGGGAATATCGAAATAACCCTGAATTTGGTCCGAGTGCAAATCCATGGCTAACACGCGATTGGCTCCAGCTTCAGTGATGAGATTAGCTACCAACTTGGCAGTTATAGATTCTCGACCAGCAGTTTTCCGATCTGCCCTAGCGTAACAGTAATAGGGAATTACAGCAGTAATTTGTCTTGCTGATGCTCGCCGACAGGCATCAATCATAATCAGCAATTCCATTAGGCAATCATTGACTGGATGGCAGCAGGGTTGAATTAAATAAACATCGCTGCCTCGGATGGATTCTTGGATTTGAATGTAAAGCTCTCCATCAGCAAAACGCTTGCGGATCATTGGTCCTAGATCCATCCCCAAATAGCGAGCAACTTCCTGAGCAAGCACCATATTGGAGGAACCAGAAAATAGGCGCAGACGATTGGTATCTGACAGCGGCTGAAGCATTGACTGAAGCGTTAAAGTGGCAGAACGGCTCACGGCAAATTCTTTAATCTCAATTCACAGCTATACAATAATACCCCTGAGGGACGGATAGCCACCTGTTTAAACAGGTTGGTGGGTCGCGCAGTAGAAAGGCCCACTGCAAGCTGTATAACTCGACAATTATCTTAAATCGGTCAAAATACGCTCAAACTATTACTAGATAAGGGATTTAACAGTCTTCCTTCTATCAATTGCTGCCTTCGCACTTCCTGGCGCGACTCTTCAAGATCTTATTTTTCCCAATCGCGCAGCGCCTTGTCAATAAGCTCCATAGCGTTCAACAATTTCAATTGCAAAACGATCGCCCCCTTGTATTTACAGAAACATCAACATTCCTGGGCAAGGGACCATTACCAACACCTTCTAAAGCCAGCCGGCGACCACCAAAAGCTCCCAATAAATCATCTGCCAGATTGTCACCAGCCCGCAACAATCGCCCACCGGCTTGCAAAACTTCCCGACTATTACTCAATAGTAGAAAAGGAGGGGGTATTGCCTCCACTGTTTGGTCCAAGTAGTTATTTTTCTAATATGGATTAAAATATCCACAAAGTTGTTGCCCATCATCAAATTCTATTGCGCTTTTATAAGCTATTGGGAATACAATTAAAGACCCGTCATTCAAAATGTTACGAAATCTTGCCAACTCATCTGCTACCAGTTCCTTTAGACCTGAGTTGAAGCCGAAATCATTATTCTCATAAGAGAATTCAATACCATAATCGCCCACCAGCCTGCAAAATTTCCCGACTATTACTGAGAATCTCAGAACCACCCTGGAAGATGATGCTGGAAAGTATAGCGGAGCTTACAGAGAGAGACCAAGAATCGCCGTTAGCCAAATTGCGAGCAACTTGCTCGGTACCTGCAAAAGCGCCTTCAAAAGCAGTACTAAAACCAATCCTAGATACCAAACCGCCACCAGTTTTAGCAGCCAGCCCAGCCCCTACAAAGGAACCCAGAGTTCCAAAGGCAAAATCCAGCCTTAAAGAATCGTAATCCAACTCACTGGAATCTCCCTCATTAAAAATTAGCTGGGTAGTTAAACCAATACCAGCATTAATCAAACCAGTGTTGATTGCTCCAACAGTGGCCGTTTTCAATCCTGTACTGATAGCCAGATTGCCTATACCTCCAGCAGCAAGTCCCGATAGGGCAAAACCTCCCACCACTAGAGTAGCTACATTACTAACAGTGACGATGGTTTCATTTTTAGTTTGATTTAGTGTAGTACTTTACAACACAATTACAAAGTACGGAATGTGGGTTCCGATATAGTGGCATGGACCCCTGAGAGATTGGCAGCTGTTTGGAAAACGACAATCAAAATCTGAGTTTCTCTCCATAATCTAGTACACGTACTAAATCAAGATGCCCACATTGTTTTCTGCGGGAATTCTCCTTGTTTCCAATGGCGATATACTTTAGTCGCTGCTCTAGTAAAGAAAGCCGAAGAATTATCAACTGGAACCTGTATTATTTCCTCAATTTCACCATCCTTCTTACTTAACTTTAAAATTCCAAGGTTTTGTTCATCAGGACCAAAGCGATAAACAACCTTATCATCATCTTCTTGCTTTTTCAAAATAAGAACGTAGAATGCCATAATTCATTGTGTCTCCATTTAGGCTTTGAGTTTTGGCAACTAGGGATTTGGATTCCATGTCCGACCTGATCTAATTGTAGCATCGTGAGCATCTCGATAATTGGTCTGGAATATAGACTCAAACCTTGACTCGAAATACTCATGTTCTAGCAATCTTATATCCTCCGGAACAAAATTATCACGCTGTAAACGTGCCCATGCATCAGCAATATCTGGGTCAGCGTCAAACTGTCTAAAAGCATCATCAAGTTGGTGCCTATTGTTAAACAGATGATTCTTTACTCGTTGAATACGGTATTGCTGCCATCCAGTATTCCTTGCAATGGCAGCAACATCATCAGATGAGTTTCTAATAGCTATATAGGCTGCTTCAGCATACTCGATATAACGAGTGTAGCTATCAAGTCCAGTAGAATCACTCAAAGGTATATCTTTACCCCACCTTGCACCTGTGGCCTCTGGTAGCCACGCTGAGGCATTACCATCAACTATTCTGCTTGGACCGTTAGTTCCATCCTTCGCTAATTTTCTAAAGAGATTGCCCCCCTCATCTTTATTTGATGACAAAGCACCACGAAAATTAAACTTATCCAACCCTTTGGGGCTGAAAAGCTCTTTGCAAAAAGCTTTAAGCATTTGGTAGCTTTTACAAAAAAAGCAGTGACTATTTTTGCTCAATTTAACCGAACTTAAATAAGATTGTTTATTGAGGCGATCAGCGGAGCTGGCGCTGCGCGCGCTGCGGAGCAGATCGCTTCGCGAGCGCATTCCTCGCTTGATATTATCAAGATATAGGGTTTCTTGAACTCAATATGTACATCTATATACCAGCCTATGAACCTGTTTACTATTGAGTGAAAGCTAAAAGTTGGTGCAACTGGATAACGCGCTCGATTGAGGAGAAAGGCAGCTTCCTTTCTGGCGATATAGTTTTATTGGCTCAAAGTCTCTTGTTTATTGGACGTTGTTCAATTCTGTTTTTTCGATATAGTTTTATCCTAGGCACAAAGAGAGCTGTTGTCAACACCTGGTCGCTAGTTTGAAGATGTAGAAGTGTTGCTCATCTGGAAATGATTGCTCACTGTTATTATACTTGTAGCATTCTTTTTCAGATTTAAGATAACAAGAACTATTTCCGGGAGCGTCACTCTTTCAGTTAAAATTGGCATCGGTAGCTGCTAGATAATCAAGATGCCCCCATTTTTGCCACCACCAGAACCTCCAGCTCAAATTGAAACGGTAACCTTCCAGGAAAGAGACAAGATAACTATTAGAGATATTCTCCGAACCAACTTTCTTGAACAAACTTGGTCTCCCCGACCCTGTCCTTCCACTTCTGGAAAAACCACCACTGGGTGCAAGTACCTCAGTCTACTGTTAAATCCGCGAGGTGGCAAGCAAAGAGAATTAAACTTATTAGCCAATGGAGATTCCCCCTCAGAGGAACCTACGGAAACGGAAGTAGAAGTGGAAATCAAGAATGTTCCGGTGGTGGAAGTTAGCTCGGATCGGCAAGAGTACGACGAGGAAAAACAGGTTATTTCTGCTGTGGGCAATGTGGTGATGCTCTTCGGCGAAACTGTCCTGACTGGCGATCGCCTGGAAGTAAATCTTCTAGAGCAAGTTCTAGTGGCCAATGGCAATGTGGTTCTCGAGCGAGGGGAACAGTTGCTGAGGGGCGATCGCTTTGAATATTTTTTTGCTGAGGATCGAGGAACTATAATCAATGCTGGGGGGGAGATTTATCAACCTACTGCAGGCAGAGATTTGAGCTTTAGCTCGGTGACGGCAATGAATGCTGCGGATCTAAGCTCTGGGTCCATCAGCGAGCGCCTGATTGATTCTCAACCCCTATCTCGCATCACTACTAAAGATGGTTATCGCTTTGTCTTAGGTGGGGGCAGGCAAGGCAATTTAGATACTCTAGGAGCAGAAGGAGGAGGAATCAATCGCTTGCGTTTTCAAGCAGAAAAAGTGGATTTTGAGGGGGAAACCTGGTTTGCCACTAACGTTCGCCTTACTAACGACCCTTTTTCTCCTCCAGAGGTAGAAGTGCGAGCTGATACAGCTCAATTGAGGAAAATTTCCCCCCAAGTAGACGAATTGAGGACTACGAAATCTCGAGTGGTATTTGATGGGGGTTTGTCTTTGCCCATTGTTCTGAATCGACTGCTGTTTGATAGTAGTCCTCGTCAATGGGGTCTCTTTCAATTTGGAGTTGATAATGATGAAAGAGGAGGATTGTTTATTGAGCGCCGTATTCCCATAGTTAAAAATGAGTCTGTAGACTGGAGTCTCACTCCTCAATATTTTCTCCAGAAGGCTCTCTTTCCCAGTTTATTCCGCACTGGCGATGAAGAAGGAGATGGGGAGCTTCTGACACCAGAAGTTTTCGGTCTGAAAAGCAATCTGAATGTGGATTTTAGTTCTAGGACCGCTCTCACAAGTGCCATTGCTCTTACCAGTTTCAACTTCACTGATATCGGAGAACAATTGCGGGGTAGTTTGCGGTTACAGCAATATCTAGGGAATCTCAATCGTCCCCATACCCTCAATTTAGAATATAGCTGGCGTGATCGCCTCTTCAACGGTTCTCTCGGTTTCCAAACCGTGCGCAGCAGTATTGGACTCGTTGTTGCTTCTCCCAACATTCCCCTAGGTGAGACAGGGATTAATCTTCGCTATCAGGGAGGAATTCAAAATATCAATGCCAATAGCGATCGCGCCAATTTAATTAGGGCCAACCTTGAGGAAGAGGAAATTAATTTAACTCGCTATCAAGGTGCTGCTTCTTTGAGTAAGAGTTTTTCTCTTTGGCGAGGAAAACCTTTACCTACTACTGCTGAAGAAGGATTGCGCTATACTCCAGCACCAGTAGTTCCTTATTTACAACTGGTTACCGGCATTACTGGTGTAGGCAGTTTGTACAGCAATAGGGAGCTTCAGTCTTCTCTCAACGCTACTGTGGGACTGCAAGGGCAATGGGGGCATTTTTCTCGTCCTTATTTCGATTATACGGGTTTTAGACTGTTTTATACTCAAGCCATTCGGGGGGATGAGTCTCCTTTTCTGTTCGACCGCATTGCTGATCGCCGCACTTTATCAGCCGGTCTGACTCAACAACTTTACGGACCAGTTCTCCTGGGATTTCAGACGAATTATAATTTGGATAATGGGGAGGAAATTAGCTCTGACTATTTCTTAGAATACAGTCGCCGGACTTATAATATTACTTTGCGCTACAATCCGGTGTTAGAACTTGGTTCTATTAGTTTGCGGATTAGCGATTTTAATTGGGTTGGCAATTCCGAGCCTTTTGAAGGTAGCGGAGTGCGTTCCGTTACTCAAGGAGTTAAGCGTTAATCAATTAACAATTAACAATTAACAATTAACAATCCAAAATATAGCGCTTCGCGCTGGTGTCTTTACATGCTACATTTTTTATACAAAAGTGCTGCATCTGCTGCATCACCTTTGTATAAAGCGAAAGACACATTTTTCTGATCAAACTCTTAATTGCCTGCACTGAGCGCTTGCCCTGAGCGTAGCCGAAGGGTAGCCGAAGTGCAGGGGCCGCTACGCGAGAGTGTTCATTGCTCATTGCTATATCTGCATCTGTGTTCATCTGTGTTCATCTGCGGTTCTTCTTTAACCAACGCCAGATACTCAAGCTGAGTTCTTCTAAAAAGAGGAGCAACCCATCCAACCATGCCAGTATTTTCTCTAAAGGATGTTGGCTGTAACCCACAAAAGTTGCTTTAGTTTCTAGCCAATCTTCTGTTGTAGTTTCCTCTAGCCAATCTTGGCTTTTTCTGGGTTGAATTATTGCTTCTTTTACTTCTGGTGGTGCAGTTTCCCCAAATAAATCTCCCCAAGATAGCCAAGATTCTGGTTTTTTTCTTGGGAGTAATTGAGGTGAATTCCCTTCTGACTCTCTTGTTGGTAAAGTGCCATGGTTTTCCGAACCAGTAATTTCTTCTTGTTTCCTTTTAGTAAAGTAGTCCATGGCAGCCTGGATGAGAGTTTTAATCCTTTCGGGAAAGGATGGAGTGGAGGGAATGAGGTTTTCTGCCATTGCTAAATGGTTATTGTTCTCAGGTTTAGTAATCAGTGAGTTAGAGGGATGATCTAATTTAAATAATTCTTCTGGAGTCAACCAAGGATCTGGTTCTTTCACTGGTGAAGAAGAGGCCGCACTGACTAATCCTGTTTGTGGTGTTAAAGCTAGGAATTTTTGTTCTTGGGGAGAAGAAATATAGTTAGACTCTGTACTAGAATGAGATACTAGATCTGATTCTTGAAATAAATCTATCTTTCTGGCTAAGGAACTGGATTCCATCCAGTCCATTATTTCCCAGAATAAGCCAACTGAATACCTAGTATCTACTTTTTCTGGTGCAATTTTGGGTAAAGTTTGGCTAGATTTTTCTGGTTCTAATTCTACTGGTTCTAACTCTAAGGGAGAATCATCCCGGTAATTAGCTATTGCCCCAATAATTTCCTCCTCTAACTTTTCCTGTTGTTCCAGCTTCAGGATATCCAGAATTTGGTTTTCGTTAGTTACTAAGACTAAGGCACGGGTTTCCAGAAGATTTGCTAATCCCCGAATTGAACTATAATACCTATTAGTTTCCAGAATATTGGTTGGAGAATTAGTGAGAAGATTTTTCGGTTGTGTTTGGGTTACAGGAGATAAAGTTTTGGATGACAGCCCAGATTTGACAGTCTTTAATATTCTTTCAATGGGTTCTTCGGGTTCTTCCCTACTGGGAATCTGGTTGTGAGAATCAGATTCTTCTGTAGATAGGAGTAACTGAGTTTTGTGGGGATTTTGCTCGAATTTCAGCACTGCCGTGCGCCCAGTTTGTACTAGGATGTAAAGTGGGTAGAGAGCAATTTGTACTCCCCACTGCACCGCTACTTTCACTTGGCGGATAGTTTTACCCAGTCTGTCTTGAAAATCTATTGCTTTGCTATTGACAAAGTTTAATAAACGGCTTTTGTAGGTACTATGAGGTTGAGAAGCCATGAGAGATCCAGTTATTCTTTTAGGAGATAAAGTTGAGAATATTTCTTTATGATGTCTAAATTATATCATCTGTTGGTTGTTGGTTGTTTGTTAACTTCCAACTTATTGCTCACATCCCTTCAAACATTAGCCCCCAACCAATAACCATCCTAATACATCTGTGTTCATCTGTGTTCATCTGTGGTTAATGTAAAACTATATCGATAAAAAGGCAAAAACTAACAAACCTAATAGTAGCAGGGCGATCGCCCTTCTCAGGAAGTACGGAATGTGGGATTGAATTAATAATAAATATAAAAGGCAAATCGCGCGAAACGATGTAGAATGATAAATGGAAATTAAAGGAGAAATAAAATCATGACTTTTGAAGAAATGCAGGGGATTGTAGAAGGCATGCTCCAATCCCAGCAACAGTTTCAGCAAAATATGGAACAGTTTCAGCAAAATATGCAACTATTGTGATGAACTTGTTTGTCGCTCATCACCGGGAGTTTCAGCAGAATATGGAACAAGAGATGAACTTGTTTCTTGCTCGTCAGCGGGAGTTACAAGAGAGCGATCTCCGTCGTCAGTCAGAACTGGCTGAAGTTTCCCAACAGATTCAAGGTTTGACGCAAATTGCAGAATTGTTGGTTACTAATGCTCAAGTGAGCGATAGGATCCAAGATGACCACGAACAAAGGATTCGTCGTTTGGAACAAGAGTAAAGTAGGGTGCGGCACTGCCCACCGAGAGCGTGATTTATCACAACAATAATTGAATTAATCATAAATATAAAAGCCAAATCGCGCGAAACGATGTAGAATGATAAATGGAAACTAAAGGAGAAATAGAATCATGACTTTTGAAGAAATGCAGGCGATTGTAGA
>JH610543.1 GCA_000252485.1 Prochloron didemni P4-Papua_New_Guinea
TTTTTTTATATAGCAGATTCTATATCAGTTAAAGAGGGGTGTGGTCAAAAGTAGTTGTTTGGGGCTGAATATCTATTTATCAATCGTGGGGTAGCCCCCCTTCGGCGACCCGGTCCCTGAGGGTCGTCGAAGGGCTGGGCAAGTCTGGGCTGCCTACCAATCGCGGGTAAGCCACGACTATTGAGAATATAAAATTCAACTGTTTTTGACCGCACCCTTCCTTCATGAATACCAACGCTAATCTCAAGTTCTTCACATGCTGTCCAAAAAGGTTCGTAAGCCTTATGGCTCAACAACCGCCCCTTGACTGGATTGGGACGGAGGAAAACAGCTTTCCAGCCCAATTCGGCAATGTGATGAAGTTCTGACACCATCTGCTCTGGAGCATGGAGGTTAATTGCTCCTACTCCTCTAAGCCTCTCCGGGTCGTAGCTACAGTAGTCTTTCAACCAGCGATTGTAGGCCCGAGTGAAGGCTCCTGCCACTTCCGGTGCCATGTCATCCATCGCCCACAGCCATAGCCCATAGGTAGGGTAGAGAAAAGCAATATCAATTCCCATCTGGACCATTGCTTGAACGTGAGACTCAGCATCATAGCCCCTGGCATAGGCATTGCCATGGGCCTTGGCCATTTGTTGATTACTTTGCTCAACCACTTGCTGGGAAATTTTGCTAACAATCTCTTTTCCCTGAATTCGCATATGGGCAGAAGGCGCAAATTCTCTAAACTCTGGGTCTAAATATTCCCGCCACATGCCTATTGGTTCGATGACATGGGAGTCAGAATCGATAATTTGGTATCCATTCAACATAAAAGTCTCAAGTCCTTGAACTATAGCGCTTCGA
>JH610544.1 GCA_000252485.1 Prochloron didemni P4-Papua_New_Guinea
ATTATTTTATCTGTAGCATTCTTTTTCAGATTTCATATAACTATCAACTGTCCACTATCAACTGTCAACTGCTATATATCTGGCCAAAAAACGCATGAAGGAGATAAAAAAATGACCCGTCCAACATTTGCAAAATTTAAAGAAAAGGCTCTAGAGAATAGTGAAGTAAAAAAAGAATATGAAGTTCTTGCAGGAGCTTACGAGCTTAGAAAGAAACTTCTTAGACTACGAAAAAAAGCAGGTTTAACTCAAGAACAGTTGGCAGACATTCTATAGCAATGAGCAATGAACAATTAACAATGAACAATGAACAATTAACAATTAAGAGATGAATAAAAAAAATGCCCATGCACGCTTTGTACAAAGGTGATACAGCAGATGCAGCAGTTTTGTCTAAAAAATGTAGCATGTAATATGAAATACGAAAATGATTGCTACAAATAGTTTATTTCATCATAGTATAGATTGAGGTTATCCCGTGGGTTGAGAAACCGGGTTTCTTTCCAAAGTTTCTACATTAATCCTTAAAATAACAGGAGAAACCCGGCGAATGGGCTGAAATCATTCACTAATGTATCTGTAGCAACCATTTTCAGATTTGATATAACGACACTTTAGGAGCGAAGCGCTATAGAATTAAATTTATGATAGTCAAAGCCTTAATGCTAGAGAACTGCTATAAAACTTGACAGTAATATTTTGACGGGGAAAGGTGGGCGATGCCCACCCTACTTGGGGATAATTTTACCAACACTTCGGCTACGCGGTCACTGAGCGTAGTCGAAGTGCAGTGCAAACAACAAACAACCAACAACAAACAACCAACAACCAAATCAATCTAAGTTTAAGAAAACGGTGCCATGGCGAATCCCATTTTCCGTACCTTGACTGGCAATAGTGAACTTATCGAGATAATTGATTAAAGGTTGAAGGGTAAATTCTATCAGTCGCAGAATAGAAAACTTTCCCTCTAATATGGAGCGTCCTTGCTTCCAGTCAAGATAGAAATAACCGTCGTTTTCTGTAGGTAAAGTAGCGATGGCATTGCCAAAAGTCTCCCGGTCAAGAATAGAATTCTTGTCTCCTTCAAGAGTAGCAGAAAGTGCATCTATTGATGTGCCGAGAATTTGGTATTTATCCAATTGCAAGTGAACTCCTTTGATTTCCTGCTCTAAGCTAATTTCTTTCGGTCCAGATGCATTGGGGATTTCAGTCCAAGCGGTAACTTCATTTTCTCCTAAGAGAAAATTACTTTGATTCAATTTCTGTTCTGTGGCAATTGTATCTAAATAGGCAATTGCTGCTTCAGCTTTTTCCTGTTCTTTCTCTTCCGCTACAAAAATCCAATCTATTCCTTGGTTATCTCCATCAGGTAATAAGGAAAGAGCATATTCTCCTGTGACCCAACTAAAAATATCTTGGGGTAAGTCCAAAGGGAAAGACTTTTGCAAACTAATGAGGGAACGATTTATTAATTGGGCTACGGGAGTTGCGGGGTCTAAACCAGCTTGAATTTGCTGCCAAAGTTGGTTTAAATCTGTTCCCGCAATAGTTAAAATACTGGAACTGGGAATGTATTGTAAAGCGCCAATGGGTTGGGATAAAGTTGGTGGTCGATCCCCTTGTTCTCCTACTCCAATTAAAGCAGTTTCTGCCACTATACCTTCCGGCTTCAAGGAAAGACCCACTACCAGCATTTGTTCCGCTTCTGGGGCTTCCGGAGTTTGCTGGCTGCCGATCCAAGCGCTGGTGACGGGAAGGTTGAAGAAGCCCAGACCGATTTCCGGTTCTTCAATGGTTTTTAATGCTTCTTGATAGAAAGGTGCGCTTTCTAGGTTTAAGTCCGGCACTTGCACGTTATTAATAGCATTGCGCAATACTTGAGGATGGTTGGCCAAGAGGACAAAATCTCCTACTACTGCACTGGCAAAGGTGTTGGTTTCCGAGTCAGAGTCCAGGGGACGTTTGGAAATGAGGTCGATTCCTTTATAGGTATCGAAGACTAAATCCGCAGTTCCGGCGATGGCCTGTTTGGAGAAAGAAAGTTGGAGAAATTCTTTGGCTAGTTCCCCGTCTTGAGCCTTGAGTGCCAGCAAATAGCCCGGTCGAACCCCATTTTCTGGGTCGCGATCGAAGTCCAGAGAAGTTATAGCGAAGGTGACTTGCGAACCCAACCAGGGTTGAATATCCTGGCGATAATCTAATCCGGTGTTAGCCAGGAGATTGTTTTTGACTTGGTTTATTTCCTGTTGGATTCTTCCCCGTTTTCCTAGGGGTGTTTTCAGCTCCTGCACAAGTTCCAATCGGTCGGGGTTGGCCAGTAGGGAAACCATGAGAGCCGCTTGTCTGGGTACAAACATTGCTGCAGCAGAGGAGGCGCTGGTATTATTCTGAGACAGGAACAGGGGACTTTGTTGCAAAATCCAGTAAAGTCCTGCCCCAGCAGTGGAGAGTAGTAGGAGGACAATAAAAATGAGGGAGAAGAAAACAAGACGAAGTTTCATTACAGTTGATAGTTGATAGTTGACAGTTGATAGCTTTTCAGTGACCAGTTTTTGACTTGTCGGTCACCAAACGTAATTTCAGAAACTGTTAAATCCCTTAGCTAGTAATAGTTTGAGCATATTTGGATCCGTTTAAGATGATTGTCGAGTTGAGAATCGTTTATTGTTTATTGTTCATTGTTCATTGTTCATTGTTCATTATTAAAGATGTCAGATCAATTTAGCATTACCGTAGAAGAACTAGGTATTTATCTTGCAGATTTGCCAGAAGGTGTCCAACTCATAGATGTGAGAGAAACCCAAGAAGTGGTGATCGCTTCTTTACCCGGTTTTACCATACTGCCATTGAGTGATTTTGCCCAATGGTCCGAGGACATCAAAACTCGTTTCGATCCTAAGGCTGAAACCTTAGTTCTCTGCCATCACGGCGTTCGTTCCGCTCAAATGTGTCAGTGGCTACTGAATGTTGGTTTTACCAATGTCAAAAATATTATCGGTGGTATTGATGCCTATTCTCTCTTGGTGGATTCTAGCGTACCCAGGTATTAGGATATCTCACAGGGAGGTACGTCGGCAGGTGGAAGGAGAGAGGAGAAGAGGGGTGTGTTCAAAATTAGTTGATAAAGTTTTTTCGTAGGGTGCGGCACTGCCCACCACAGTATCTATCGCTGTAGTCAAAAGCAGTATCAATAGTCTCCTGACTTCCTGCAGTTACAATATTCTGAAAAAACTAGATCTTAAACCAACTGGTTTTGACCGCACCCGTAGAAGAGGGAGCAAGAGGGGAAGATATTTTTCTTTAATAAAGCCTGAAACCTAGTCATAGCCATCTTTTTGAATTTTGAATTTTGAATTTTGAATTGCGCGTAGCGCTATAATAATTGTTTAAGCAATAAGTCCGCTCTTGTCTAATGAACCAATCTATTCTGAGCGATCGCTATCAAAATATTCTGAGAGCAACCATCCAGCATTATATTGCCACTGCCGAACCTGTGGGTTCTAAAACCATAGCCCAAGAGTATGACTTTAATGTTAGTTCTGCAACTATTAGGAATGCTATGGGCAAGTTGGAAAAAGCTGGTTTCCTCTATCAACCTCACACTTCAGCGGGGAGAATACCTTCCGATTCAGGATATCGCATTTACGTAGATCGCCTCATCGTACCCGATGAAAAGTTGGGACGAAAGTTGGTCAAATATCTCAACGGTCAAGCAAAAGATTTTCAAGGTGATTTTAGGGAAAATTGTAGCGGAAATTTTGAGGATTTATTAGAAAGAGCGGCCCAAATTTTAGCTGCCTTAAGCGGTTATATTGCTTTAATTACTTTACCCCAAACTCTCACTAACCAACTGAAGCACTTACAGCTGGTACTTGTGAATCCCCAACAAGCTATTTTAATTGCTGTTACTGATGGTTATGAAACTCAATCTATTTTAATGGATTTACCTCTCTCTCTGGTAGAAGAAGAGTTAGAACAAGAGTTGATAGAAGGA
Organism: Prochloron didemni P4-Papua_New_Guinea; assembly: GCA_000252485.1. GTDB lineage: Bacteria > Cyanobacteriota > Cyanobacteriia > Cyanobacteriales > Prochloraceae > Prochloron > Prochloron didemni. The sequence continues at coordinate 3,998 of JH610544.1, forward strand.
GAATTGCAAATTCTTTCTAATTTTCTCAATAGTCAACTAACTGGCAAGTCTCTCAGTGAATTAGCTAAATTAGATTTGAGAGAGTTAGATGATTTTTGTCAGTCTTACGCGGATTTTATCCAGGGTTTATTAGAAGAATTGAGTCTTCGTTTGCGACCTTCAGCTCCCAAACAAATTCTCATTCGCGGGATTTCTGAAGTGCTGCGGCAGCCAGAATTCTCTCAATTAGAACAAGTCCAAATGTTGTTACAATTGTTAGAAGAGGAAAGAGAGCAACTGCGGTTGTCTATTTTTCAATTGCCCCAACCAGAACCATTTAAATCTGGAGTTACTATTAGAATAGGGGCCGAGAATATCCTGGAACCCATGCGCAGTTGTACTCTTATTGCTGCGAATTACCATCAAGATACTATTCCTGTTGGTAGTGTGGGAGTTATTGGTCCTACGCGAATGATTTATAAGAATGCTATTCCTTTAGTAGAATCTACTGCTGATTACTTGTCTGATGTTTTGATTGGTTTTCAGTGACTAGTGACCAGTTTTTTTTATGAGTGATTACAATAAATCTGAAAAAGAATGTTACAGATAATAGATAAAGAAGA
>JH610545.1 GCA_000252485.1 Prochloron didemni P4-Papua_New_Guinea
CTTACCCCCTAAATCCCCCTTATCAAAGGGGGACTTTGAAAATAGAGTATCTTAAGCATTTACAAACGCTCTATTTATAGTTTATTGTTCAGAACATGCTTCTAGTTTTTTGTCGTGGGTACGCAAGTAATCTTCTAGCCATTGGCAACCTTCTTCTAGAAGTTTATCTAATGTGGGAACCGGTAATAACCAGATTTTGCCATCTGCGTTTCCTACTATTATCTCTTTTCCATCAGTAGTAAAGCTCAAACTGGTTACGGAATCTTGGCGATCGAATTGAGCTAGCTGCTGTCCTGACAATAGCCACAGCTTTACTGTATCATCTAGACCTGCAGTAGCAAAGAGCTGTCCATCGGGACTGAGACTCATATGAGTTACTGGACCCTCATGGGCGAGAAATATAAATTGCTGCTTTCCCGAAAGGTTCCAAATAATTACCTTTCCATCTTTATACCCAGTAGCTATATACTTACCATCGGGAGTAAAGCTAGCAGTATATATGTCCCTTTGATTAGTTTCAATGTTGTTTTGCTCGCGAATATTGTAGAGTATTCTTTGTAAAGTTAGGATTGGATTAATAGCTGGATATTTTTCTACAGAGCGATTGTCTTTAACTAAAGACTGCAATCTTTTACCAATTTCCATTGCAGATAGTAAAGCATCTAGTTCGGCCAACTCAAACTTTTGCCAAGCAGTATTGGCCTCTCTTTCTAGTTTTATACTTTTTCTATCTAATTTTAGAATTTTTTGTGCTTTTTGTAAGTTTTGAAAGGATTGGTTTGCCCATACTCCTAAAATTATTGTACCAATAAAGGAAATAAACAAAATAGCAGAACCAATGCGAATTCTTTTATTAGCTTTCTGTTTGGCTTCTGTTTCTATTGCTAAAGCTCTTTCAGTTTCTCGTTTTTCTAATTTTTGACTAGCTTCTAAAAATTGATGGTCGCTAGCGCCGAAACTGTTCCTTTTTTTCCAGGCTAAAGCATCCGCTAATGCTTGTCCTCGCAACAACCTAGACTCATCCTGACAACGGGAATCAAACCAAGCAGTCATAGCTTCTAAATAAGGACGCAGCTTTGATAATTCTCTCTCAATCCAGTGATTATTGAATATTTCACGATAAATAGGATTGGATACTTTTAATTTATCATCATCTTTCATGATTAAACCGGAAGATAGCAGTTCTTGTTGTTCTTTACTTCCATCTGTAGTAATTGCTTCTTTCTGCCATATTTCTTGATATTTACCTAGCAAAAGTCCTGCTCGTTGCTCTTGTTTGAGGAGGCGATCGCGGATAGTTCTCAAATGTTGCGGTTCGTCCTGAAATGCCCAATTCTCAATCTGGTATTTTTGCACTAACTCGCTCACATTGGGATTGTTTCCTTCTCCCTTTTCTACTACCAATTTACACAACTTTTGAGTCAAAAAAGGTTGTCCTCCCGTCCAATAAAAAATCTCCTTAATAATTTCTTTCTTATTATTTATTTTTGTTGTCAATCCCTGATTTAAAAGAAATTCAGCTTGTTCTATAGTAAAAGGATTTAGATTAATGGCGTAACCAATATTTAAAGAGGTCTTTTCTTGGTCTTTAATCAAGTCTGATGAGTTTCCTACTCCCAAGAGACAAAAGCTGAGGCGATTGTATTCTAAATTTTGCGCTCGCTGGTTATAGCAATCCCGAATCAACGCAAAAAAACTATCGGTAAAATCATCTAAATTGAAAACCATATCAATTTCATCGATAAAAACAACAATTCTTTTCTTTGTTGATGCTAGTATTTTATTAATTAATTCATTCAATCTCTGGCTAGGAGATAATAATTTTTGCTCTTGCCACCAACTCTGCCAATTAAATGTATCGGACTGCAAATCAGATGGATCCGGTATATCAATTTCTTTCATAAAAGCATTGGCAATCCCAGCATACCATTGCTCGCAAGAGACATTGGAACCAATAGCTGATAAATCAACATCAAGACAAAGTATGCCCTGTGCTGCTAACTTTTCTTTCGTTCTTACTCGCAAACTAGACTTTCCCATTTGGCGAGAATTTAGCACGTAGCAATATTGTCCAGCCAGCAACCTCTCATATAGTTCTGTATCTGCTTGTCTCTCTACATAGGTAGGATGATTTGGTGGTAAAGTACCGCCGACTTTATATCCGGTTTCTATCATTGTTTTTTGTTATAAGACGTTTGCTAAAATAGGAGCGATATAGGTTATTGCGGGGTTCTAGTTTGTTTTCCTGCTTTTTCACTAAGCCAAATCGATATAACTGAAAGATTAACTGAGAATCTATTGCTTCATCACCCTCAATTACTTGTTTCATCGCTTTTTCTAACTTGGGATTTTCTCGTAAAGCAACTAGTAGTTCTAAAAGGCGATCGCCATAAACTCCTTCTTCAGTAGGAGCTTGTTGGAGAAATTCCGCCAATGTTGTCTCGGGATGATTGAGAATAAAAGAAACTGCTTGTTCCAGTAGATGTGGATGACCTCCGATCGTATTCATTAATTGCTGGATTTCCTCATTATGCCAATTTAAACCAGACTGTCCAACAAAATCCCCAACTTGCTCTTGGTTAAACTCCGGCAATTCCATAGGTAATCCCACATTAAAAGGAGATTGATTAATCTGGAGGGGAATATAGACTTCCGTAGAATAGGCCAAAACCATCCGCAGTTGTTTCCAGTTTTCCCGATGCTGTCCGTCTTCATGCCAAGAACGGAGCAACCCGAAAAAATCTTCATAGATTGGTTTGTATTCAAAAAGGCGATCGATGTTATCCAAGGCTAAAACTAAAGGACTGTCTATTTGTTTCAAGATGTACTGCTCAAAGTAATTAGTACAATTAATATTGGCTCCAAACATTTCATTCCAATAGTCATTTTTCTTGGGAGGCACTTCCAGCTCCAGCAAACTGGCGATGCGATAACAGAACAAAAATAAAAATTTGTCTAAATTTTCAAGCACAGCTTTTTCCACCTGGAGCAAGTTTACCAATACAGTGTGGTAGCCCTTACTTGCTATTTTTTGAAAGAGATTTTGTATCAATAGGGTTTTCCCCATCTTCTGAGGGGCTTTAATGCGTACTAGTCCCCCAGGTTGGAGGATTGACTCATAACACTGCTTTTCTATAGGAGGACGCTGGATATATAATCTCGTATCGAGGGAACTTTTTTTGATTAATTGCCATCTACGCTTTAGTGCTGTCCGAAAGTTGGTTTTGCTCACTTTCTCATCTAAAGCTTCCGACAGTTTTAAGAACAGCTTATGACCCGCATCTGTTCTAAGATAATTTACCGAATACTCGGTAGCCGCAGCTATCTCCTCATAGCTTTTACCCTCCCAAGCGCCTTTAAGAATTATTACTTCCAAATCTGTCAAATGTGCTTGTGTATTGGCAAATACGGCTTCATCAGCAACAATCACAGCTCGCTCAACGTCCATAGGGTCTAGGTTTAAGAGTTTAGATTCGGTCAACTTACGGTGGACTTATTTTTGGTCTTCACATAACTTTACCATCTTTTTCCATTCATTATCTAAATTCAACTCTTGCTACAAACCTAACTTTACCATTTTTTTCCAACTCATATCTTGCACCTGATGTTGAAAACCTGATTTTGAGCCAAATGACAACGAATTTAATAGGGTTTCAGCCTCTCCAAATCAGGTTTTTTGGTTTTTTTGAGGATGGTGCAAGATCTAAGTCCAACTTGCAATTCTAGATAAAGGTTGGTATAATAAGTATATGAATGAATTTGACAGTAGAAAAAGTAATATGACTACTAAAGAAATTACTGAAGATAGAGATAAAGCTCCCGATACTGACTCCATCGATATAGATTTGATGGGGGAATCCCTTCCTCAAGCGGAAAAAGAGTATAGGATTCTTAAAGTTTTGGCGGCGAGAGGGTGTATGACTCCTACTGAAATTATAGTGGAGACTCTTTTTTTGATAGTAGAAACCCATAAATGCCTGCGAGACTTAGTCAATAAAGATCTTGTACAAATGCGCAAGGATTCGGAATCTATTGACGGGGAGTTAGTGGCTATAACTTACGAAGGTCTTTGTTATTATAGAAAGTTCAAGAAGCTCAAGCAGGAACGGCTATTAGCTGCTTTGGATGCTTTGTGAAGAAATGTGACTTTTTAGTCATAAAAATAAGGTTGATAATGAATGAATTTAATACTAAGGAAAAGTAACATGATTTCTAAAAGATTTGCTCAAGATATGGATAAAGCTCCCAATGCTGACTCCAACACTATTACAGCGGAACCTCTAACTGAAGAGGAAAAGCATTTAAAAATTCTTGAAGTCCTATCAGCTAAACCTTGCATGAGTCCTACCGAAATTATTGTCAGAACTGGTTTTTTAATAGGAGAAACCCGTAAGTGTTTGGAAAACTTGGTAGAGCGAGGTTTTTTGCTAATGCGTAATTATTCTGAATCTATTGACGATAAGTTGGTAGTTATCACTTATGAAGGACTATCCTATTATAAAAAGGAATTAGAGCAACACAAGCAATGATACACTTATCATCGTAGGTTGGGTTGAGGTCACGAAACCCTTCGACTCCGCGGTCACTGAGCTACGCGAGAGTGCAGGGCAACGCCCAACAAGCCACAAAATTGGTGTTGGGTTTCGCTATCGGGAAACCCAACCTACAAATTCAGAATTAATTCACTATCTTATAAATTAATGATTGTGTTAAAATTGATAAAAAGTGAACTAGCTTAGATTTTTATATTTTCCTGCTTTTTTTTATTGCTACAGGACAGATAATAGGAAATCTGAAAAACAATGCTACAGATAGAATAGTGATCCTAAGTTATTTGCAGATTTCTTATAAGCTTTATTCTGAAAGTCCCCCAGCCCCCCTTATTAAGGGGGGATTTAGGGGGGATAGGGGATTTAGGGGGATACGTATTTGATACAACTCTTGTTTTTTAGTCCAAAGGTGGATTGCAACAATCTACCTTTGGAACTAATAAGTGGACTGAGTGAAAGTTCAATCCCTGCCAAGGTATTCTTAGTTTAACTTATATTCTTCAATTTGTCAATGGAAAAAGCATCTCCCTAAATTTTTCTTACTAAGGAAAACTTTCTCAATTTATCAATCGTGGGGTAGCCCCCCTTCGACTACGCTCAGGGCAAGTCTGGGCTGCCTAGCAATCGCGGGTAAGTCGCGACTATTGAGAAGATAAAATTCAACTGTTTGTGACCACACCCCTTATTAAGCACCATCTCATTTGCTGGGCAATCTCAAGCCTGCTACTTTGGTGGGCAATGCCCACCCTACAAGGGATGTTTTTGGTGGGCAATGCCCACCCTACAAGGGGATGTTTTTGGTGGGCAATGCCCACCCTACAAGAAGTGGATTTTGTGCTTTACAATACATTTTTGGTAAATTAAAGATTTTATTAAGATTCGTTAAAAGCATTATAACAATGCGCAATAAGGATAGAAGAGAGGGGATCGTGTTGAAAGCTACAGTAAAACCAATTAAAAAACAGAAAGATATATCTAAGCTAAGTACTTTTACTCAAAAGAGAACCACATAGGGACACGGAGAGAAAATATTATGACTGATTCGTCCAAAACACTCTGCCCCTACTGCGGCGTAGGCTGCGGCCTGGAAGTATCGCCCCCTGCTGCTTCCGGTCAGGCAACTCATCGGGATAGTGAAGGAAATCCCATCTGGAAGGTGAAGGGCGATCGCTCTCATCCCTCCAGCATGGGTCAAGTTTGCGTCAAGGGGGGCACTGTGAGCGAGTCTTTGGATAAAAACCGTCTCAAATACCCTATGTGGCGAGATTCTTTAACAGATGAGTTTCGACCCATCAGTTGGGATAAAGCCTTTAATCTCATTGCAGACCGCATCAAAAAGGTTCTGGCTGACTGGGGACCGGATGGCATTTGCATGTACGGTTCCGGTCAATTGCAAACTGAAGATTACTATATCGCTCAAAAACTGCTCAAAGGTTGCCTGGGAACCAATAATTTCGATGCGAACTCCCGCCTCTGCATGTCCTCGGCAGTGGCTGGCTATATTCAGAGTTTCGGTTCCGACGGTCCTCCCTGTTGCTATGACGATTTAGAACTGACGGACTGCGCTTTTTTAATCGGCACTAACACTGCGGACTGTCACCCGATTATTTTTAACCGCCTCCACAAGCATAAAAAGAACAACCGCAGAAAGGTTAAATTGATTGTGGTGGACCCCCGGGAAACTAGGACTGCTAAAGCAGCAGATTTGCATTTGGCCATTAAACCAGGGACGGATATTGATTTACTCAACGGCATCGCTCATCTATTGATGCGTTGGGAAAAAATAGACAGTATTTTTATTGATGAGTGTACTAAGGACTTTCCGGACTATGCCAATATCCTGAGGCATTATCCCCCGGAGTTAGTGGCTCGCAAGTGCGGTATTCGCCTGGATGAGTTAGAAAAGGTGGCTCATTATTGGGCGGATGCCAAGCGAGTGCTTTCTCTCTGGTCTATGGGCATGAATCAGTCTACAGAAGGCACTGCCAAGGTGCGCACTCTAATTAATCTCCACTTGATGACGGCGAATATTGGCAAGCCGGGAGCGGGGCCGTTTTCTCTCACGGGACAGCCCAATGCTATGGGAGGCAGGGAAACCGGGGGCTTGGCTCATATTTTACCTGGTTATCGCTTGGTGAAGAATGCAGAACACAGGCAAGAATTAGAGCAGTTGTGGGGACTGGAACCGGGTTCTATTTCTCCCTTTCCCGGTCGAGATGTGATGAATATGATTCGAGGCTTGGAAAATGGGGAAGTGGGTTTGTTCTGGATTGCCGCTACTAACCCAGCGGTGAGTCTGCCGGATTTGGAACGGACGAAAGCGGCCATGATGCGATCGCCTTTTACCGTATATCAGGATTGTTACGACCCTACGGAAACCAAGGCTTACGCTCACTTGCTCTTACCTGCGGCTCAATGGGGAGAGAAAACGGGAACTATGACTAATTCGGAACGGGTAGTAACCTATTGTCCCAGTTTTCGCCACCGTCCCGGAGAAGCAAAGGCAGATTGGGAAATCTTTGCGGAAGTGGGTAGACGTTTGGGCTTTGAGAAATACTTTGACTTCCCCGATTCTGCTGCGGTGTATGGGGAATTCGTACAATTGACTCGGGGACGACTTTGTGATCTAACTGGTTTGAGTCACCAGCGTTTAGCCGCAGAAGGCCCCATACAGTGGCCCTGTCCTGAAGGAGTTAGGGACGCAGGGACTTCGGCTACGCTCAGTCCCCCTGCTCAGGGCAAAAAGACGAAGGGGAAGCGGCTTTATACCGATTGGAGTTTCGCAACGGAAGACGGTCGGGCCCGGTTTGCTGCCTTCACTTCTGAAGGGCTGGCGGAACCCACAGATATTCACTATCCTTTCGTCCTAACTACGGGAAGGCTTTACGGTCACTGGCACACTATGACTAGGACTGGGCGAATCGAGAAGATTAGGAAAATGCACCCCCATCCTTTGCTAGAAATAAACCCTCGAGATGCCCAGAAGTTGGGGATAGATGACGGGACTTGGGTAGAAGTGCGATCGCGCCGGGGTATAGGTCGCTTCCTGTGTCAAGTCACCAAGGCGATCGCCCCGGGAACTGTCTTTGTCCCCATGCACTGGGGGAAGCTGTGGGCGGATAATGCAGAAGCCAATATTTTGACCCACCCAGAAGCTTGCCCCATTTCCAAACAACCGGAATTAAAAGCCTGTGCAGTTCAATTACTGCCTATTGTTCCCCCAGAACATTCCACAAACCAGCTTCCCCAAGGGTTATCGGTGCCGCTGGTTGCCTCTGCTGTTGTCACTGCGGCAGGGTTGCAGCAAATATAATGGGAATAAATCCTATGGCAAAGGAAATTAAAACTACCAAAGCAACAAGTTGGATTTTCTTGAGTAAATCCAACTGTTTCCGCTTTGATTTGGGGGTGGAAATAGTGCGTGGGAAATAAGGTCTTTTAGCAATAAATTCTTGTGCGTTCATGAGTATTCTATTGGCTGATGAAATTTTTTCCTGGCAATAGTATAATTTGCCTCAGTCTAGATAGGCATTCTATAGATAAAAATCCCTAGAGGAATGTAGCTTCTGTTACATTTTGATAATCATATAAAAAAATTAACAATTCGCAACTGGTGTGGTCAAAAGTAGTTGTTTAGAGCTGAATATGTAGAAAGTCAATTGTGGGGTAGCCCTCTGGGCTGCCTATACCAATTCTGTATGAAAATGCAACTAATACATTTGAGCAAGATTAAGCAAAACTCTTGATATCAGCTTCTCTAGAGTCCCTCTCTGTTTTCCAAAAGGCGATTTTATTAACTATAGATTCAAATTCCTTAATATCTCTAGGAAGCCAGGGGTTTATTCCCTCCACACTGATGAGAATAAACAACATTTGTCTCACTGGACACAATGACAAATAATCCAACATACTTGGTTCCATCAGGGTCGAGAAAAATGTACTTTTTCATTATCTAAATATGGATTCTTTTGTAATCCACGAATATATAAAATCATGTTTGGTCTAAAGTACTCCGATGCGCTATAATGGCAGACAATTCCGTCACGAAACCCTTCCGCTACGGCCAACAAACCCAGAAAACTTGTACTTCAGCGAAGAAACGGGGTTTCTAACCCACAGGATAACCTAAAATAACTTATAAATAATATTGTATCTGTGGCATTCTTTTTTTGTATAGCTCTCATTACTGCGATCCCGAAGGGATCCGCTCCGCGGTGCGCGCAGTGGCAGGCTCCGCCTGAGCGGCTTCGCTGGCGCTGCGCGATCGAACAATTAGATTTTTTTTTTGGGAATATTCTAAATCACTACTCAACTATCAACTCGACAATCATCTTAAATCGCTCAAAATATGCTCAAACTATTACTAGCTTGCATGATTTAACAGTTTCTGAAATTACATGATTGTGACCGATAAGTAAAAAACTGAAAACACCGTCTAACTGGTCACTGGTAACTGGTCACTGAAAAACTATCAACTATCAACTATCAACTATCAACTATCAACTATCAACTACATGGCTAATTTTTTTCAATTTGAAACAGATTTTGTGGATTCTCTGCGCTGCATTCCCATGGAAGTGCGGATGAAGTTAGATACTTGTGGGGTGAAGCTTAAGCTAGTTCACTGGCATCAATTTAGCCAGGAAGAGCGGCAAGCCCTAGTTAATCTGCCTTGCAGAAATTCGACAGAAAGTCAAGCTTATGGAGAATTTTTGCAAAACTTAGTAGTGCAGAAAACCGGAACCCCTGCCAAGGAACTTGCTATTGACCCTTATCCCCCTTGGATGGATAACAAGATCATTTCTGCCCATATTCAGGCTAAAGCGGCAGAGTTTGGCGTTACAATTACCAGAAGGCAATGGGAAAATCTCTCTCCTTTGCAGCGTTTTGCTTTAATTAAACTCAGTCGTCCCGGTCATGAGAATAGAAATTTTTTGCCAGCGCTGAAAGAGTTTAATTTAATTGCTCGATCTTAATATTAATAAAAAAATATATAGCAGTTGACAGTTAATAGTGGACAGTTGATAGTTATACTGCTGGACAAGGTTGCTCTGATATCATAGTAAACACTTTCATGGGCCAGTATATATAGCATTTCTTATACTTGTGAGGTCATCAGAAATAGGTTTGGAAGCAGTCCGCAGGTTTATAGGTGTACATATTGACCAAGAAACCCTATAGTGTTTCTTGGACTAATGAGGGACATTTATATCTAGTGAGAGCAATTGCCAGGTTACTATATAACTATCAACTATCAACTATCAACTATCCACTATCCACTATCAACTATCCACTACTATAATCAAATCTATGAAAGGACTCTGGCTAGAAAACCAACAACTGCAACTGCGTACTGACCTCCCCATACCCACTCCTCCTGCAGGAGAAGCTTTAGTGCGAGTATTGCGTGCGGGTATTTGTAATACAGACTTAGAACTGTTGCGAGGCTACTACCCTTATACAGGAATCCTCGGTCACGAATTTGTGGGTATTGTAGAACAAGGTCCAAAACACCTACTTCAACAACGGGTAGTAGGGGAAATTAACGCTACTTGTGGAGAATGTAGTTTTTGTCGTAGGGGACAGTCCAACCACTGCGAAAACCGCACCGTTCTGGGTATTGTCAACCGCGACGGTGCTTTTGCCGAATACCTCAGCCTCCCTATTGCTAACTTACACCCTCTCCCGGACTCTATCTCCACCGACGCTGCCACCTTTACGGAACCGGTGGCCGCTGCCTTAGAAATCCAGGAACAAGTACAAATAAATCCGGAACAGAAGGTGTTAGTGGTGGGAGATGGGAAATTGGGACAATTAGTTGCTCAAACCCTAGCTCTCACTAATTGCGACTTGCTAGCCATTGGCCGTCATCAGGAAAAGTTGGCTAACTTGGAGCAACTGGGTATTAAAACAGGTTTGGCCGATGCTATCCAAGAGAAAACCTTCGATTTAGCGGTAGAATGTACCGGCAACCCGGAAGGATTTGCCATGGCCCTTCGCGCCTTGCGTCCTCGCGGTACTCTGGTGCTGAAAAGTACCTATGCCGGGAAACTGTCTTTAGATGCTTCTGCTTTAGTAGTAGATGAAATTACCCTTATTGGTTCTCGCTGCGGACCTTTTGCTAAATCTATTGAAGTGTTAGCTGGAAACCAAGTGAATGTGGACTATTTGATTCAAGCTCATTATCCTATAGAGGAAGGACTGGCAGCATTTGAACGAGCTAAACAGCGAGGGGTATTGAAAGTATTATTGAATCTGGAATAAGAGATGGCGATTAAACTATAATAGTTGATAGCTCCTTCCGTCGAATTCAAAATTCAAAATTAACAATTGATGAACATCTGGGCAAAAAATGGCAGAAACTTTCTTGAGCCTTGTTACTCTTGGTGGGTGTGGTCAAAAGTAGTTGTTTGGGACTAAATATCTATTTATCAATTGTGGGGTAGCCCTCTGGGCTGCCTAACAATCGCGGGTAAGCCGTGACTATTGAGAATATACAATTCAACTGTTTGTGACCGCACCCCTCTTGGTTCTTATATGAATTACGAAAATATTTGCTACAAATAGTTTATCCCATGGTAGTATAGATTGAGATTATCCCGTGGGTTTCCAAACCGGGTTTCTTCCCAAAGTTTCAACATTAATCCTTAAAATAATAGGAGAAACCCGGCGAATGGGCTGAAATCATTCACTATTGTATCTGTAGCAACCATTTTCAGATTTGATATTAGCTTGTTCTCAATTTTCAGATTCGGTCGAGTTGATAGCTCCCTCCGAGCGCTCCATGCTCCGAAATAAAAATGAGAAACTTCCCCACCTTAATAATGGGAAATGTTTCCCAAAAAATCTAATTGTCTAATCGCAATAGTTCTCCCTCTCTAACCTATCGATAGAGTAGTGATTCAGATTTTTCGCAAAAAATCCAATTGTCTAATCGCAATAGTTCTCCCTCTCTAACCTATCGATAGAATAGTGATTCCGATTTTTCGCAAAAAATCCAATTGTCTAATCGCAATAGTTCTCCCTCTCTAACCTATCGATAGATCAGATTTTACCCAAAAAATCCAATTGTTTAATCGCAATAGTTCTCCCTCTCTAATCTATCGATAGAATAGTGATTCAGATAAAACCGGTAAAATCCAATTGTCTAATCGCAAT
>JH610546.1 GCA_000252485.1 Prochloron didemni P4-Papua_New_Guinea
AGAGTAGTGATTCAGATAAAACCGGTAAAATCCAATTGTCTAATCGCAATAGTTCTCCCTCTCTAACCTATCGATAGAATAGTGATTCAGATAAAACCGGTAAAATCTAATTGTCTAATCGCAATAGTTCTCCCTCTCTAACCTATCGATAGAATAGTGATTCAGATAAAACCCAAAAATCCAATTGTCTAATCGCAATAGTTCTCCCTCTCTAACCTATCGATAGAATAGTGATTCAGATAAAATCGGTAAAATCTAATTGTCTAATCGCAATAGTTCTCCCTCTCTAACCTGTGGAAATAGTTGGCCGTAAAAGAGACTCCAATTTCAAACCTCTTAACAAGCAACAAATAACCAATTTCAATTATTATTTTGGAAACGCTGCAATAGTTCGGAGCGAGATAATTGCAAGAGCAAAGGAGTTATTTCCTCAGAAGGCAACGCTAATAAAGAGGGAATAATTGTTTCCAGTTCTGGATCTATTGTGCCAAAACGGGCTAACAACATATTTTCTATCATCTTCCGGATTCCCCGTTGAACTCCTTGTTGGATTCCCCGTTGAACTCCTTGTTGGATTCCCTGTTGAACTCCTTCTTGTACAGCTTTTTCTCTGTCTTCTATATAATAATTTCTCAAACGCATAATCAACGAATTACCTCCTTATCTAAACCTTGTCTATTTCTTAAATGCTGGTGTAAATTATAGAGCAACTGCAAAGTAATAGAGCGCAAAGCACTATGTTGTTCTAATTTTTCCAATTCCTGAATCGCTTGTTGCTGGACTTTTTCTCGACCCAAAACTCTCAACCAGAGAGTGTCGGGAGTTTTTGGTAGTTTATGAATGGCAATTATAGCGGTGTGGAAATAGTTGGCCGTAAAAGAGACTCCAATTTAAAACCTCTTAACAAACAACCAACAACCAACAACCAACAACAAATAACCCATTTCAATTATTATCTTGGAAACGCTGCAATAGTTCGGAGCGAGATAATTGCAAGAGTAAAGGAGTTATTTCCTCAGAAGGAAACGCTAATAAAGATGGAATAATTGTTTCCAGTTCTGGATCTATTGTGCCAAAACGAGCTAACAACATATTTTCTATCATCTTCTGTATTCCCCGTTGAACTCCTTGTTGGATTCCCCGTTGAACTCCTTGTTGGATTCCCCGTTGAACTCCTTGTTGGATTCCCCGTTCAACTCCTTGTTGGATTCCCCGTTCAACTCCTTCTTGTACAGCTTTTTCTCTGTCTTCTATATAATAATTTCTCAAACGCATAATCAACGAATTACGTCCTTATCTAAACCTTGTCTATGTCTTAAATGCTCGTGTAAATTATAGAGCAACTGCAAAGTAATAGAGCGCAAAGCACCATGTTGTTGTAATTGTTCCAATTCCTGAATCGCTTGTTGCTGGACTTTTTCTCGACCCAAAACTCTCAACCAGAGAGTGTCGGGAGTCTTTGCTAGTTTATGAATGGCAATCATAGCGGTGTGGAAATAGTCGGCCACAAAAGAGACTCCTTTAGGCCAGTCTTCTTTCATTTTAGCGCCAAATTCTGCTAAAATAGTTTTAGATATGGTGGGAGTAATAATCCACAATCTGGGAATTGCCCCAGCGGTAAATTTTACCTTATTGCGATTAGCTTCCCGCTTCAAATTTCTGCGTATATCCAATGACTTGCCAATGCAGTCGCCAATTTCATCAGCAGTTACCGGATTGCGAAATGGCTCGAATATGGAAGGTGTTTGCGCCATTCTCCCTAATAAGCCTAGGTTTCTCAATTCTTGTAATTTGTCTCTATGGGGTTGGAAAAATACGTCTATCTCTCGTTGCTCGGAACGCACTTTTTGAGCTGCTTTTACTTCCCCATAAAGTTTGAGAAATTCTTCTAGGTAGTCTTTCGCAAACTGGTCATGAATGAATCGGGTCATATTTTTAACTCTATTTTTTTAGTACAGGATATTATTTTTTTCAGTAAAAGCTAGTAGCTACAAGGCGAATGGCTTCTTAGGAGCGCCTTTAGGTCGCCCCCCATAGATTATAATAGCACAGAACGATTTGGTGAGACATGCAATTTGACAGAGGTTGGAAAAACCAACTCTTTAAGAGCGATCGCCATTCGATAACATTTGGTTGTGGTGGGCGATGCGGACCCTACTTAACAACTGCTAATAATTCCTGCTGACAAATCAAGGGTACTGCTAGTTGCAACCAATCATCCCCATCATCCCAACCAGTCTTGCCAGTGGCTGCAACTCTGGCTATTAATTCTTGTTGACGCTCGAACAAACGGTTTTCCCCATAGGAAAAGTATTCCTTGGCCAATCGATTCTCTTTTACGGGAACCAGCATTACTGCAGTACAGGCAAAATGCTCCCCGATGTTTTCTACAATGGTTTGCAGCATCAACTCGTAGTCCAAAGAAGACCGAATGGCTTTGGCGATCGCATTAAATAGTTGTTCCTTGTGGCGTTGCACAATTGCGGGATGATAGTCCAATTTCAATTCGCTGAAACTATTGATAAAGAAGGAACAAATTTTGGGCATATATCCAAATCATCCCACAGAGATGCAACGCCAGATTTGATTATCTTGTTTGATATTCAAATATGAGAGAAAAATTATTAGCTGGCATAGAAACTGTTTCGAGTAAATTAAAACCTCGGGTTCGAGCTGCTGTTACTACTTCGTCTAAGTCCCTAACACCCCATTCTGGATTTTGATTGCGCAAAGATTTGTCAAAAGCAAGATTGCTAGGAGCGGTATTTTCTCCTTGTTGATAAGGACCGTAGAGATAGAGAATACCCCCAGGCGGAAGGATTGAACTTGCTCCTCTCAGCAGTCCCAAACAGGCAGACCAGGGAGCAATATGAATCATGTTGATATTGACGATCGCCCCAATAGATATTTCCGCTTCAATGGGCCAAACCTCCCATTCCGCATCTATTTCTAGAGGAGGATAGAGGTTATCCGCTCCAAGACAATTGCGCCATGCTTGAATACTGCGAAGACATTGAGGATCAACATCGGAAGGTATCCATTGGCGAGGACTGAGATGGGGGGCAAAAAACGCCCCATGTTGCCCCGTTCCGCTAGCTATTTCTAAGATATTTCCCCCAGCTGGCAATATTCGCAAGAGAACCTCTAAAATAGGTTCTCGGTTCCGTTGAGTTGCCGGGGCATATTTTCTGGTATCTTGTGATTGATTCATAAATTGAATGAATACTATGATTGAAAACAGCAGCCAAAATTTATCAACAAACAACAAACAACAAACAACAAACAACCAATAACTAACAACCAAACTTTCCTTCCCGCACTTCTGTAGCAAAATCTCCCGCTGCCTTTGTAATTACTTCACGCAAATTGGCATAAGATTTAGCAAAAGGCGGTTGTTGTGCCGAGAGACCCAGCAAGTCCGCAGTAACCAGCACCTGTCCGTCACAATAGGGTCCCGCACCAATACCAATAGTGGGGATAGAGAGTTGGGCAGTGATGCGAGCAGCTAAATCTATGGGAACATGTTCCAAGACAACGGCAAACGCTCCAGCTTCCTCTAAGGCGATCGCCTCCTGATAAATCCTTTCCCCTTCTTCTAGCGTTACTCCTTGCTGTTTGTAACTGAGTCGATATATTGATTGGGGAGTTAAACCCACGTGACCCATTATAGGGATGCCAATGGCTGTTAGTTGGGCTACTGTAGCAGCCATAGCGGCATGTCCCCCTTCTAATTTAACTGCTTGCGCTCCTGTTTGTTTCAGAGCTAGTCCTGCGGAGCGAATTGCCATTTGAGGACTTTCTTGATAGCTTAAAAAAGGCAGGTCGCACACCACCAAGGCTTGCTTCACTCCTCGACTCACTGCTGCTGTATGGTGGAGCATTTGCTCCAAAGTCACTGGGAGAGTGTTGGGGTGTCCCAAGGCTACCATAGCCAGAGAATCTCCCACCAGAATTACATCCACTCCCGCTTCATCTAAAAGTTCGGCAATGGCGCAGTCCCAAGCAGTCAAAACCACTATGGGACGCTTTTGCTCTTTCCATTTTCTCAGTTTCTGGATTGTAACTGCCATTGTCAAGTGATTAATTATTAATTGCTATAGCGCTTCGCGAGTCAAGTGTCTTTATATGCTACATTTTTTGCGCAAAAGTACTACACCGTCTGTATCACCTTTGTATAAAGCGTGCATGGGCATTTTTCTTGCACGAACTCTTAATTGTTCATTGTTAATTGTTCATTGTTAATTGTTCATTGTTAATTGTTCATTGCTCTAATTGCTCTAAGATAGTTTCTGTTTGTCTAACACCTCGATCATCACCGCGAGATAAGTATAATTCTTTGGCTTTCCCAAAAGCTTTAATTGCTTGTTTAGTTTTGGCCCCTCCTTGCCAAGCTAATCCTAGATTGAAATAAGCTGCTGGATTATTAGGAACTAAGTCTGTGAGTACAAGGTAAGTACCCACTGCTAAAATGTAATTTTGCTTTTTGAGATGAATTTCCCCCATTCCCGCGTGGGCTTCAACATTGTCTTTATCTAGCTCCGTTACTCGATAATAAGCCCTTAATGCTCCATCCCAATCTTTTTGTCCTTGGAGTAATTTGCCAATTTGTAAAGGAATTTGAATATTATCTGGCTCTAGCTTTTCTGCTTCTTTTAAACTGAGGATACCTTCCTTTACTCTTCCTTGAGCAAGGTCGGCTTGAGCTAATTGCAGCCACAGTTCGCTATTTTGAGGCAGTACTCGCACTGCTCTCTCCAAGGAGATAATTGCTTCGCCGGTGCGTCCTTGCTTGAGTAGAGTTGAACCCAAGACTTGATGGACTTTTGTGTTTGTGGGGTCTACAGCTAAGACTTCTTGGAAACTTTCAATTGCCCCATTGTATTCCCCTTGCTGCAGTAAAATTAAGCCCAGAGCTAGTTGTATCCGCGAATTTTTCGGTTCGAGGAACGCGGCGCGATAGTAAGCAGCGGTAGCTGTAGCGTGATTGCCTCCTTGAGCTAAACTATAACCGAGAGCGTAGTGAAACTCAGCATTGTTTGGTTCCAGGGCAGTTGCCTGTTGGTAAGATCTTGCTGCTGCGCTATAATTGCCTTGGCTGGCATGTAAGTAGCCGAGACCAGAGAAAATCTTCGGGTTTTGTCCGTCTAGGCGCGAGGCTTGTTGATAAGTAGCAATAGCAGCATGGTAGTTACCAGCATCTACTTGTTCCCTTCCTAGTCTTAGCAAGTCGTTGAGTTGTTGGTTATTGCTTTGTTCTGCCGGTAGGGGGTTGTTTTGAGCTATTGCTGGTAAATGGCAGGAGGAGAGAGCGCAAATTAGGGATAGACTGATTTGGGGCAGAGTAGACTTTAACATCATTGTTTCTCTCAGCTATGTTAGCCTGTAGATAGTAACATTTCTTAATATATAGGGTTTGCTGGTCATAGGGAAAGAGGGAAAGAGGGTAAGAGGGTAAGAGGGTAAGAGGGTAATTCGACAACCTGGTGGGTCGTAGGAGCCTATCTTCTACTCCCAGGTGCCTTTGATTTGGAACCAGAAGACACTAATTCTTGCATCACTTACGAACTACAAAAAACCTGGAAATCCAAATCTTGCATAGCTATAGGCAAATTACAGCAAGCCCTAGTTAGGGTTTGCTGAAGAAGGCGATCGCGCAGATCCTAAGCTCAAGAGCAATAAAGAGTTTGGCAATATCTTCATAGCTTGGCCCTCCCTCTTTAGTAAATGCTTCGCGAGACAAATTAGTCTCTTGCGCTATTTCATCAAAGCACTTAGTTCGAGTAATGGTACGAAAGGCTTCTGCAATAAACTCAGGATTTTCAGAGTCCTCTTCAAAACAAGCCTCAAGGTAATAGGCTATGTCTTCCTTTGTCTTCAAGTAATTTGCCGAGTCATATAGTCGAGTGTTGCCCATTGCCTAGTACTCCTTTGCCAAACGCCGAGCCAATTTAATATCTCTGAACTGGCTGTTTTTGTCCCCTACAACCAATAGTATAATTACCTTTTGCCCAACTTGCTTGTAGCCCACATTCCGCCGGTAGTGCTTTCATTATCAACAATCTTTACAGTAATTGGTTTTTAGACGCGGCAGAAAAATACTGGAGTTTAGACTATGACAAAATGACTCAGCACTTCAAAAAACGCGATCGTCAGCTGAGTTTAATTAGATATCTCTTAATCCTAGCCGATGCCGCATCTCTGTACTAGAAATTCCACCTTCAGAACGCCGCCGAGCTCGTGAGTGTTCAATGAGTTTAATAAACTGTGGGTTGGTACAGAGAGAGAGTGCTTCCAGATCGACATTTTCAAGTGTTAATAATGCTGCAACTGGCTGACCGTTATCGGTAATGATAACAGGCTCCTCAGTGAGATTAGAAGTATATTGGGCTAGTGTTGAATTTGCTTCTGCAATTTCTAGGAATTTCATAAATCAAACACCTCTCCTCCAATGCGAACACGGTTTCGATCCTTGATGCCAACTGCATTGATATATACAATCGATTCAGGATCTTCTTCTACATCATAATAGATTCGTAAATTACCGATCCTTAATTCCCAAGGAGCAAGGGGGTTAGGTCGCATTAGTTTCCGATTTCTCGTTTCTACAGTTGGTTGGTACATAAGTTGCTTATCAACCCCATCAAGAACAATAGCCTGCTGTCGGGCTGTAAGGTATCGTAAATGCAACTCCGATTCTGGTGAGTATTCTATACGGTAAGCCAATTTTTCAATTCTAATACCAAATCCGGTTAAAAAAGTATAGTCAAAGCCCTAGACACTGTCTGGGTTACAGGCTGTTTTTTCCTCTACTCTGTAAAGCGGATTTGGTATTAGACCAAGCTCCACAATGATAGAGATCGGCAGACTCAGAAAGCCGTTAAATCCTGTATCAATAACTGCGTCAACAGATTTCAGCTGACTCCCACCTCTCACAGCAACGGAAATCACAGCCTCACATTGCTGGTTAACATGTCCCTGCATCATAGAGCATCTCTCAAACTTCGTGCGCCAAAGCGATGAACAGCACGGTAGCCGATGCGAACAACCCAAGGTTGGGCATTAGGAATACGCTCATAAAGTTGTCGGGTAGCAGCCATCGTATCATCTGCAAGCTCAAACGCTCCCGTTTCAATGTCGATCGCCACAATTTTTCCGTAGTTTCCGGCTTCAACTTGAGGTTTTATCTGGTTTTCATAAAGATAATCACGACTCTCTTTCCGGAAAACGGAAGCCGCGAAGTTTTAACTCGCGGATGAAGTTGAGGAGGCACTTCGACTTCGCGGTCCCTGAGCGTAGCCGAAGGGCAGTGACCACGGATTTATCCGCTATCCCCTTAAGGGGAGGGAGACAGTAAAGCCCCCCGTAAACTCCCATTTCTGGGGTAAAGTTTGCCTCGCCAAGGTTATCGGTCGGTACTATCCAAGCCGCACTGCCTTACCCCTCGTAGAGCTGTTTAACGACTCGGTTCTAGAGCCGGTCACTGGCTCATCCCAGGGTAGGAACTTCAACGCTTCCCGATAACGTAGCTCCCATAAAGAGAACTTAGGCTAGTCAACTAGCTTTAGCTTTGGGGCACGAAGCCCCGCTGCAGAGGGCGCGGGGTGCTGACCTCGTTGGGCAAATTCCTCTTTACTGTAGCGGGGTTGTCGAACTGTCATGGGCTTGACCTCGATCTCAACTTTGCTCTTCCATTTTAGGGTACATCACAATCCAACAATGCAAGTTGAGCCATGACAACTTCAAACCAGTCAAAAACTAAAGATCATCGCCTTCCATTTGCTGTCGAATAGTATCTCGAAAGGCCATCACCGCGTCAAACTGCTCCTCAGGTTTAATATAGCGAGCTAGCAAGTTGAGGTCTAATGTCGAGAGGAGCTTACTCCCCTCGCCTAACTCATACCCAGTTGTGCCCAGATGATAAATCGAAAACTGTCCTGACTGCCACTGCCACACTTCCCTAACCCCCAGACCTTGATAGATATCCAGCTTATTCACCAGTCCACTGGTTATCACCACCTCGATCGCCAAATCGGGAAATTCCTTCTTTGCCCCTAAACAATAACACTCATCTGGCTCCAGCCCCCGCTGTTTAGCCGCTTGACGAAATGTGGTGGATCCCCCTGCATGGAATCGTGTTCCGGTTTCTTGCAGGTAGGCTTCTATCAACATGCCGATCATCTTTTTGAGATCCTCAGGTGCTGAAGAATTGGTCATGATTTCCAGGGTTCCTTCTAAATAGCTCATTCGCAAGGTTGGAAAGTTATCTCCGAGAACATCTAGCAGACCCTCGTACTGATACCAATCAACACCATGGAGCAGAACCCGTTGCTCTCCATCCACCTCAGGAGAAGAAGCTAAGATAGCAGAATTCATGGTAGGAGTTCCCAACCAGCCTCTTCAATTGGCTCAATAATATCGCCTAAGATACTAATCCTTCCCTTCATACAACCAAAGAAAGACTCTGTAGAGGACTGAGATGACTCTGGGCTAGATTGCTCGATAGTTTGAAATTGTTCCAACACATGAGTCACAAATGCATCAGGACTAGTGTAAAGTCCCAGCTTTACCTGGGTTTTAATGAAATTATCGAGTCGATCCGGTACGGAAATTTGCATAGTCTTAATTGGATAACATTGTGAACAACCCACAGGGATTGGGTCAAGTAAACTCAAGATTAGATTGCTCCAGAGACTAGGATGGCAGCCCTCCAGAGCGAAGTACCTCCATTCTGCGTTTTTGGACAACTCTAGTATAAACTCACCCTTCACAGCTGCCCGCATAAGGCAGAAAAATCGTCGCTAGTAGTTCCAAAATTTATTTGCTTTTTATATTTTTGTAATATTTCTGCAAATAGTAAGAATATTTTTGGTCAATTTTATATTTTTTCCCAATAAAAGAAGGTCAAAAAGAATTCGAGGTTTTGCCAAGACAGTTTGAACAACTTATTACCGATTAATCTAATTCCTGTCTTCCTTCCAATGCTCGTGCTAAGGTGACTTCATCTGCATATTCCAAGTCTCCACCCATAGGCAAACCAAAGGCGATGCGGGTTACTTTGGTAAAAGGTTTCAATAGTTGACCCACATATAAAGTTGTGGTTTCTCCTTCTACAGAAGGGGCGATGGCCAAGATTACTTCTTCGATCTTTTCTTTGCTGACTCGCTGGACTAAGGGTTGGATGTAGAGTTGTTCTGGTCCGATGCCATCCATGGGGGAGATAGTACCGCCGAGAACATGATAGCGACCACTATATTCTCGGGTTTTTTCTAAAGCAATCACATCGCGAGAGTCGGCGACGACGCAGATAATATTTTGATCTCGATTGGGATGGCGGCAAATAGAACACACCGGTTCGGCGGAGAGATGGAAGCAGACTTTGCACAAACCCACTCGCTTTTTCGCTTCTATCAGGGCCGTGGCCAAGGCTTGTATTTCTGCTTCCGGTCGCTTGATAATATGCAGGGCTAACCGTTGGGCCGTTTTCGGTCCTATTCCTGGTAACCGTTGTAGTTCTTCGATTAGCCGGGCTAAGGGTGGAGTATAAATTGGGCGATGGTCTCCCTAGTTGAGATTGTGCTTCTGGGATTATAGCAGGAGCATAAGGGTATACTCTTAAGAGGCACGAAGAACTAAAGAATAGAGAAAATTAAACATAATTAGGGCTTGCGGAAAAAAGGCGTTGCGAATTCTCTCATCTTCTCTTGTTTATTTTTTAACGTATTGACTAATGTTTTTCGGTGGTATTCCTAGAGGTGGCCCACTAATTCTAATTCCTAACGCTTATTTGACCATAGTCTAACCTGATAACTCGATCGGCTAAATCGAAGTACCGATCGTCATGGGTAATTACCAATACTGCTTTTCCTCGGTTTTTTAGTTCTGATAGAAATTGAACGTAAAAAATTTCTTTAAATAAAGGATCTTGGTCAGCTGCCCACTCATCAATTAGCAGGAGGAAATTTTGAATATTTACTTCGGGAAATACTTTCGATTCAGTTTGCATTATGATTTTTTGCTCAATACAAGTACAGCTGTTTGATTTGATAACAAGATTGCCTGTTACCTTCATCACATCGATTTCATGAGTCGTAAGCGACCTACTAGAACAGGAGGAAACTGATGGAAATTTGCTCCCCAAGACAACGGAGAATTTCCAGATAAATAGTCAGAGGAGAATGATGGTTCTTCTATTCCATCTAACACAAAACCAACATCAAATGCCTCGCCCAGAAGAATATGAAGAGGGCGGTGAAAGAATAGGTGAGGTTTTGGCTGATCATCGAAGGCCAACCCCTGTCTTACAGTAGACTCTAAATAATTAGATATCTTTAACGCGTACTCGGTTACTAATTGACCATTTCTATCTTCAAGTTCGGCTACCATTTTTACGTGCATACTGTTAAAGCACGGGTGCATTACAGAAAAGACAAAATCGCCGCTAGGAGAAAGAACTTTGGCCAAGAATTTCATCAAAGGTCTTAGATCTGCCATGTCCATTAGGCCCATTGCACAAATAGCAACGTCAAAACGATTGCTTTCTAATTCATTTAAAGCGTTTTCGTTTGTGGCATCGAGAACCCGATACTCTACCCTTTGAGAATACCTGTGTGTTCTAGCTTTTGCCTTTTCTATCATTTCTCTAGCAAAATCAACTGCTAGTACTTTAGCTCCTAAAGCTGCTAAACGTTTTGAAGTTAATCCCGTTCCGCAAGCAATGTCTAGAACACGAGTATTATCTTTTAACCTTAACAATCTCTCAGTAGAAGGCCATACAAGCAAACGATGAAAGTCATTACCTTCATCTCCCATTCGGTCATCCCAAAGATGTGCCATCGCGTTCCAAGCATCTTTCGTTTCGTTGTTTTGTTGTTGCAAATTAGTAGTATTCATGATTTTCTATCGATTTCAATTTTTAAGCGAATAATATCATTTCTGTATATATTCCTCTTTAACATTTTTTAAATTAGTACGCAATATTTCAGATAAAATTGTTTTTTGTTCATCTAAATTACTTAAACCTTTTTTTTCCTAGTAGTTTTCCATAGATAGGAATGACTCTCTTTTGATAAATCAAACTTACTATCATTAGATTTACTCCTGTCCATTGAGTTCTATCTGTCGCTAAATATGCTACACCTAATGGTTGGAAATTTAATCTCTACCAAATTTCTAAAATAGGGAACCAAATATTTCTAAAGTTTAAATCAGGTAACGATAAAAATCTTTTAATTTTCTTGCGCCAGCAATAAACAAAATTTTAACTGGAAACTTGTTTGCTAATTCTTCAACTGTAGTTATTTTATATTTTTGTTGTCAGAGAGTCAGCCAAGTATAGGGACTATACCCCTAAATCCCCTTGATCAAAGATTAATTATTAATTCCATGGAGTTAAGCGGACTCGAACCGCTGGCCCCCTCAATGCCATTGAGGTGCTCTACCAACTGAGCTATAACCCCGAGTAAGCCATTTACTATCATTACACTTATTGCTGTCTTTTGTCAAGTTGTGGGAAAAATTTTTTTAGCAACTGGGTAGTTAAGCGCTGTGGGTGAGATAGCTGAGACAATTACCCATGAGAAAGTAGACTACCAGCATTGCTGCCGCGGACATGGCAACCAGGATTCCCGCCAGCATGAGGGAGAACTCCTTCTCTTGAAAGGCTTGCTGCATTAAATGTAACGACCAGGCCACTAAGGCAATGTCGAAAATGAGAATAGGAATCAACATATTTTACAAAATGTAAACTTTTTCCTCTATTCTAATACATATTTTCAAGTTTTGTAAAGCTCTGAAAAGAAAAGTTTTTTCCCAACAAGGTAAGAAAAAAATAGGTAGTTGTACCTTTTCCTACCTCACCAACGGGTGCGATCAAAACCAGTTGGTTTAATATCTAGTTTTTTCAGAAAATTGTAACTGCAGTCCGTCAGGAGACTATTGATACTGCTTTTGACTACAGCTAACAATAAACAATGAACAATAAACAATGAACAATTAAGAGTTCGTGCAAGAAAAATGCCCCTTTCGCTTTGTACAAAGGTGATGCAGCAGATGCAGCATTCTTGTAATCGAAAATGTATTATATAACGAAACTTTAGGAGCGAAGCGCTATACAACTAAAAAACTCTCTTGGACTACTTTTGACCACATCCCTCACTCACTCACCTTCTAACTGGTACTTGATTTTGAGCGAGATAAGCCTTAATTTCAGCAATGCTTAATTGGCCGTAATGCAGAAGGGATGCCAAGAGTGCCGCTTCTGCTTTCCCTTCTGTCAGGGCTTCATATATATGCTGGCAGTTCCCCGCGCCGCCGGAAGCAATGACGGGAATTTCCACCGCTTCCGCAATGGTACGAGTTAGCTCTAAATCGTACCCTGCCTGGGTTCCATCCCCGTCCATGCTAGTAACCAGCAGCTCTCCTGCTCCCCTAGCTTCCACTTCTTTGGCCCATTCAATGGCATCTTTACCGGTGTTTTCCCTGCCTCCTCGAATGTATACGTCCCAAGCTAAGTTGCTGGAACCTTTACGCCGTCTGGCATCTATGGCCACTACGATGCACTGCTTGCCAAAGCGATCGCTCCCTCGATTAATAAAGTCTGGGTTGCGCACGGCGGATGAGTTGATACTCACTTTATCCGCTCCTGCTCTTAACAATTTTTTAATATTTTCTAAGGTTTGAATGCCGCCCCCCACGGTGAGAGGAATAAATACTTGTTCCGCCGTGCGGTAGACCACATCAAGAATAGTGTCTCGGTCTTCGTGGGTGGCGGTGATGTCTAGAAAAACCAATTCGTCAGCACCAGCTTCGTTGTAGACTCGGGCTAGTTCTACTGGGTCTCCAGCATCTTGCAGGTTGACGAAGTTGACTCCTTTAACTACTCGGCCAGCATTTACGTCTAAACAGGGGAGAATTCTTTTAGCTAACATTTGATAGTGGATAGTGGATAGTGGATAGTGGATAGTGGATAGTTGATAGTTGATAGTTATACAGCACAGCAGCGGTTTTTCTCACTCAATACCTGGTTACTGCTAAAAAGTCAAGCATTTTTGGAACTTGCCAGATATGACTTGAGTTATTTAAATATAAAGAGCAACAAACAACAAACAACAAACAACAAACAACCAACAACCAACAACTAATAACAAAACTTTTCCACACACCGAACAAAGATTTCCACTCCCATTCCTAAAACAGATTCATCGAAATCAAAACGAGGATGGTGATGGGGATGAATCAAACCTTTCTCAGAATTAGCAGAACCCAAGAAAAAGTAACATCCCGGCACTTGATTCAGAAAGAAAGACATATCCTCACTAGCCATAGTCTGGCACTCTGGAACTACTCCTAATGGTGTTTCCACAACATCCAAAGCCACAGAACGCACCAACTCTGCCATCTGAGAATCGTTAACTGTAGGCGGATACATTTGCCAATAATCTAACTCATACTCTGCCCCATGACTCTGACAAATTCCTGCAATAATTGCTTCAATCCTCGCACCAAAAAATCCTGCCAAACTAGGATTGAAATACCGCACCGTGCCACTCATAGAAGCGGTATCGGCAATTACATTATATTTCTGCCCCGCATGAAGTTCCCCAATGGTCACTACAGCAGAATCAATAGGGTCAACATTGCGAGCCACAATAGTTTGCAGCGCATTCACAATTTGAGCTACAACCACCACCGAATCAACAGTAGTTTGGGGAATGGCTCCGTGACCTCCCTTCCCCAGAATCTTACAGTTAAACAATTCCACCGCCGCCATTAAAGGACCGCTACGGACTCCTATCTTACCTACAGGGAGATAGTTCCACAAATGTAGGCCAATAATGCCATCCACCTGGGGATTTTCTAGCACCCCCGCCTCAATCATGGGTTTTGCCCCTCCCGGACCTTCCTCAGCCGGTTGGAAGATTATCTTCACCGTACCCCGAAAATCTTGAGGATGGTTCCAGAGATGGTAGGCAGTCCCGAGAGCGATCGCCGTATGACCGTCATGTCCGCAGGCGTGCATTATCCCATCATGCTGAGAACGATAAGCTACCTGGTTTTCCTCAGTAATAGGCAGACCATCCATATCCGCCCGAATGGCCAACACCGGACCGGGGTCATTGCCTTCTATAATAGCAACAATACCCGTTTTCGCAATCCCTGTTTGATGTGGAATACCCCATTGCCGCAATTTGCCTGCGATGGATTCTGCAGTTAAAAACTCTTGGAAACCCAGTTCCGGTCGCTGATGGAGATGCCGTCGCCATTCTACTAGCTGAGACTGCAATGCTCGAATGTCAGAGCGAATTTGACTTTTATGGAGAGTATTGAGAGTGGAAACACTTAAAACCATTTTGTTGAGAAAGGATTAATTCTTATTGTCAATTATATATCAATTTTTTTTATTATATCACATATCTAACCTTGCTTACAGGAAAAAGGAGAAACAATGAAAAAAATTTTGGTAATAGAAGATGAAAAGCTATTGCTAGAGAATATAGAAGATATCTTGAGTTTTCAGGAAAATTTTAAGGAATGGAATTAGGAGCGGATGATTATCTAACTAAGCCATTTACCCCCAACGAACTATTAAAGGCCATCGCCATTAGACTAGAAAAAAACGAAGTCATGGAAGCAAGATATCAACAAGAATTAGCAGAACTTCGTCAAAATATTCGATTGGCAATACCCCAGGAAATCAGAACTCCTATAACTGGAATTATCAGTTCTACAGACTTTTTGCTAGGGGAACTAGAGACACTGGAACCATTATTGATGGGGCAAATGTTAGAATTAATTAGGAGTTCTAGTGAAAGGTTATGGCGACTAACCCAGAACTTTATACTTTATACAGAGTTGGAGGCAATGAGGGAAGATAAAGAGCGAGTTAAAGAACTGCGCAATCGTCAGATTAGTTCAGCTAAAGAAACTATTGCTAAAGTAGCTGAAAAAAAAGCTTCACAAGTTAACCGCCAAAGAGATTTGAAACTTGAGCTAGAAGAGGCAGCGGTTAAAATAGGCAAAGACAGTCTGGTGAAACTGGTAGAAGAATTGGTAGATAATAGTTTGAAATTCTCCCAACCAGAAACCCCTATTAGTATATGTAGCACCATTGAAAATAATAACTTTATCTTAACAATAAGCGATCGCGGTGAAGGGATGAACCCAGAGGAAATTGAAAAAATCGGTCCCTACATGCAATTTAATCGACCCATTAGGGAACAACAAGGGGTAGGATTGGGATTAGCAATCTGCCAACGTCTGATAAAATTGCACCAAGGTAAATTGAGCGTAGATAGCATCCCGAAACAAAAAACAACAGTTACAGTTTCTTTACCAATAGAATAAATATAGGGGAATTCCCATCTGACTAGAAACCGGGTTTCTTACCAAAATCTCGGTATGGTTGCCAAAATAATCGCAGAAACCCGGTTTCTTTGCGGGGCCACACTCTATCGATAGGTTAAAGAGCTCCCATTATTGCGCTCGCTGCGCGATCAGACAATTGGATTTTTTGGGAAAAATCTTAATCGCTACTCTATCGACAAAAAACAACAATTACAGTTTCTTTACCAATAGAATAAATATAGCGTTTCTTGAACTCATGAGCTACATCTATATACCGGCCTATGAACCTGTTTAGTATTGATAGGACTTACGCAGAAACCGGGTTTCTGAACTAAAACTCTGGGTTTTAGCCGTTTTATCCGGACGAGAAACCCGGTTTCTTGGCTTGTTTGCGTAAGTCCTAATTGAGTGAGAGCAACCAACCAGTTATTGTATAACTATCAACTATCCACTATCAACTATCCACTGGTATATGTCGAGTATTAGTTTAATTGAAGCCAACTCTTACGAGTTAGATGGACTCAGATCCCACCTCACTACTTTACTAGAACCTCTCGGAGGAATATCCGCATTTGTGAAAAAGGGCGATCGCGTCCTCCTCAAACCTAACCTCCTAACTGGTAGTCGTCCGGGTCAAGAATGTATTACTCGTCCAGAAATAGTGCGTTGTGTTGCCGAACTGGTAATTGCTGCAGGCGGAAAACCTTTTTGTGGGGATAGTCCTGCCAAAGGAGTGCGAGAGGGGTAGCGAAAAGCAATGGTTATTTGCCTCTCATAGAAGATCTGGACTTACCGATTGTGGAATTTAGCGGTCAGCGCTACCAAACTATTAGCGAGACCTTCAACCATTTGCGTCTCTCCAAAGAAGCAATGGATGCCGATGTAGTAATCAACTTACCCAAAATTAAATCCCACGTCCAGCTAGTAATGACCCTAGCCGTCAAGAATCTTTTTGGCTGCGTACCAGGAAAAATGAAAGCTTGGTGGCACATGGAAGCAGGAAACAACCCTACACACTTCGGCCAAATGCTTGTAGAAACAGCACAAGCAATTAATCCAGATTTAACCATTGTTGACGGCATCATCGCTCACCAAGGCAACGGTCCCATTCAGGGAGAACCTCGTCATTTAGGCATTCTGGGAGCATCAACCGATATTTTTGCCTTAGATCGGGCAATACTAGAAATTCTTAAAGTTGACCCAACCATGGTTCCTACAGTTGCTGCGGCGCATCAATTAGGACTTTGCCCTAAACTGGAAGAAATGGACTTTCCTCACCAACACCCAAGAGAACTCCAAGTAGAAGACTGGAAATTGCCTGATGCCTTAGTTGCTATTGATTTCGGTCTTCCCCGGATTCTTCGCTCTACCTTTAAAAATCTATACATTCGTTGGATTAAAGAACCAATTCAAGCTTATTCCCTAAAATAGGGCAAATATGGGTCTATTAGGTCAAATCTGCTACATAAAGCCAGGAAATATTGTTTTAACCTAATACCCGACGATTGCTTTTCAGGCCGCCCTCACCGATGGCGGTTTTTTATTTGGGCTTTTAAATAGCCCACCGCGAAGCAGTATAGTTGCATTTTTAATAATTCTTGGCTAATCTAATGAGTACAATAACAACAAAGAGGTTGAGCATTACAACCTAGATTAGCTCCAAACTGCTGGATTCAAAACAAAACATTACTCTTTATGGAATCAAGTGCCACGTCTAGCAACGCTTCCGAACCTCCCCCCCATAGGTGGGCTAGAATTATGGGAACGGCAATTGCTATATTGACCTTGGCTTTACCTTTATGGGTCATCGCCTACTACTCCTCAGAGGTTAGGGTGGACTCTTTGCCAGGAAATACTTATTCTCTCCCAACAACTGGAGATTGAGATGACATAAGCGATCATGATAGTATAAAAAATCTATTAACAACCGTAGTTGGTATCAGTTAGTTTATCACAATTGGAGATAGTTCGTGGATTTGTCCCGCATTCCTGCTCAACCAGAACCTGGTCTGATTAACGTTTTGATTGAAATCCCAGCAGGCAGTAAAAATAAATACGAGTTTGACAAAGACTTAAATGCTTTTGCTTTGGACCGAGTACTTTTCTCTTCCGTTCAGTATCCTTACGATTACGGTTTCGTCCCCAATACCCTAGCTGATGATGGCGACCCCCTCGATGGGATGGTTATCATCGACCAACCAACTTTTCCTGGATGCGTGATTGCCGCGCGACCCATAGGGATGCTGGAAATGATTGACGGTGGCGATCGCGACGAGAAAATTCTCTGCGTTCCCAGCGAAGATCCTCGCTATAACCAAGTAGAGTCTCTTAAAGACATTGCACCCCATCGGTTAGACGAGATTGCTGAATTTTTCAAGACTTATAAAAACCTGGAAAAGAAAGTAACCGAAATTCTTGGCTGGAAAGATGTGGATTTAGTGATGCCTCTAGTGGAACAATGTATACTCGCGGGATCAAAGTAAAAAATTAAATCCCTAACTTGCGGTTTGAGATCCTAGTCTCAAATCCCAATCTTGCCATCTAGTACAAATGTATTAGATGGTAAAACCCATGGCCTAGATGCTAGAATGAAAAAATAAACATCTATAGCGCTACGCGCAATTCAAAATTCAAAATTCAAAATTCAAAATTCATAAAGACGGCTACGACTAGGTTTCAGGCTTTATTAATGACAATACCTAAATGCGTAGTGCTATAACTAAGATAAAGTAGGTAGGTAAAAATGGGGAAGGTGATTCGCGGAGCAATCTTTGTCGTGGATGACAATATCGATACGGACCAAATAATTCCTGCAGAATATTTAACTTTAGTACCATCAAAAAAAGATGAGTACGAAAAGTTAGGAAGTTATGCAATGGTGGGATTGCCAGATCGTTACGATAAATTCGTCGAGCCAGGAGCAATGAAAACCAAATATCCCATTATTATAGCGGGAGAAAATTTTGGTTGTGGTTCCTCCCGAGAACATGCCCCCATTGCTTTAGGCGCATCTGGAGTACAAGCGGTTGTAGCGCTGTCCTATGCTCGAATATTTTTCCGCAACTGCTCTGCTACAGGAGAGCTTTATCCTTGGGAATCGTCAGTTAGACTCTGTAATCTCTTTGAGACTGGTCAAGAAGTTTCCATCGAATTTGATACAAATCAGCTGGTAAATCATACTCTGGGGAAAGTTTATAAGCTCAATCCCCTAGGTGAAGTAGGCCCGGTGATTGATGCAGGGGGAATCTTCGCTTATGCTCGACAAACAGGAATGATCGCTCGCACTTAAAAGAAAATTAATTTAATTGAAATCCAATTAAATCCAATTAAATCAAATAAAATAAGATCGAACAAGGATAAGAAAACTTCCATGCTATTAAAGTCTACCACCCGTCACATACACATTTATACCGCTGTTGTCAAAAACAACGAACTAGTGGAGGACGATAACGTCCTCACTTTAGATTTAGATCCAGATAACGAATTGAATTGGAATGAAGATTCCATAGGCCAAGTATACAGCAAATTTGATGAATTAGTAGAAGCCAGTAGGGGTGAAGATTTGACAGAATACAATCTACGTCGAATTGGTTCGGACCTAGAACATTTTATCCGCTCTCTGCTGCAAAATGGATTAATAAATTATAACCTGGGCAGTCGCGCTCTCAACTACAGTATGGGACTGCCACGGGTCAATAGTCCTGAAGATGACGGCAAGTATCAATAAATATTTTTGAATCAATCTTCAGAGGAAATAAAAAAATTGTCTAGGCAAGAACAGCTGAATCCTTGGAACTATAAACCTTGGTGGTGTCAACCTTGGTCCATATTGTTAGTTGGCATATCGCTGCAGATAGGAAGCTGGATTGTGTTAAAAATAGTATGGCTGACAATCTTGGTCGTATTACTGGTTTTCGCTTGGTGGTTCTATTTTCTCGTCCTTTGGCCAAAGTTAGTAGATAATATTAGATAACTAAACTAAAATGGAATTTTAACTGGTAGCGCCAAGTGCAACAAAAGCCCAAAATTATCTATCCATTCTCCCCCTAGAGCAAGCAATTCCCATGCAAAACCCTGCGGCACAGATACAATGCTCAAATCTGAACTGTAAAGAATTAAATCCGCAAAACAAGAAGTTTTGTCAACAATGCAACACGCCCATCAGAAAACGCTATCTATGGGCC
Source organism: Prochloron didemni P4-Papua_New_Guinea (assembly GCA_000252485.1). GTDB lineage: Bacteria > Cyanobacteriota > Cyanobacteriia > Cyanobacteriales > Prochloraceae > Prochloron > Prochloron didemni. The sequence continues at coordinate 19,527 of JH610546.1, forward strand.
ATAGGAGAAGGAATAGAAGCTGGCTTGGTAGAAGATTACATCGGCGATCGCTATTTACTGGTGGATTCTCGCCTTCTTCTGGATACCAAACCGACAGAACTGCCCACAATGCCTGAGGATATTCCTCAAGCGATCACTACCTATCTAAAACTTTCGGATTATAGACTGCATATTCCTAGGGTGTATGGAGAGTTACAATCCGCAAATATTAATTCTTCGGAAATCTGGCTGCTAGAATACGATGGGATTGTCACAGAAGAGAGAGACCAATCCGAAGAAATAAGACTTCTTCCAAAGATAGAGACAGTTTGGCACAAAGCAACGGCCTTGCGACAGTTAAACTGGTTATGGCAAATAGCTTCCCTTTGGCAACCGCTGCATCGGCAAAAAGTAGTTTCCAGTTTACTCAATCCCTCCCTTCTACTAATAGATCGCTCCATAGTAAAGTTGCAGGAACTAAGAGCGGATGGAAATAAAACCATCAGTTTAAAAAATTTGGGTCAACTTTGGAGAAAATGGGCCTCAGAGTCGTCAGAAACAATCAAAGAATTTTTAACAAAACTAATAGAGCGCCTGGAAACAGGAGAAATAGCAGAAGCAAGGGAAGCGATCGCCTATCTGGAGCTAGCAATGCAAAAGGTAGGGCAATCTCAACAGCGAACTTATAGGACTTTCACCCAAACTGACTCGGGACCGACTCGGGAGCATAATGAAGATGCTTGTTATCCTTCAACCAATACTGAGGCAATCTCCAAAATGTCGGGGGATAACCCTATCGCTATAGTATGTGACGGTATTGGGGGACAAGAAGGGGGAGAAATAGCTTCTCAGATGGCCATTGATTTCTTGGGAGATAATCTAGCAAAAATCCACCCAGACTCAGAAACATGGAATCCCATTGAGATTCAGCAACAGTTAGCAACATTAACCTGTGAGGCCAACGATACCATTAGCTCCCGCAACGATCATGAACAGCGTTACAACCGAGAACGCATGGGGACTACCTTGGTAATGAGTTTTGCTCATGGCCATGAAGTTTATCTTACTCATGTAGGAGATTCTCGCATTTATTGGATAACTCCCAGCAATTGTCATCAAGTAACAGTGGATGACGATCTTGCTTCCAGACAAGTGCGATTAGGTTACGCTCTTTATCGAGATGCCAATAATTATCCCCAAGCTGGAGCTTTAGTTCAAGCATTGGGAATGAATTCCTCCACAACTTTATATCCCACAGTACAGCGATTAATAATAGATGAAGACAGCATTTTGCTGCTCTGTTCCGATGGTTTGAGTGACTGTGACCGAGTAGAACAATACTGGGAGAGCGAAATTGTACCGATTCTAGAAGGGACCACAGATCTAGTTACAGTAGGAAAGCAGTTAATCGAAATTGCCAATGAAAAAAACGGTCACGATAACGTTACTGTAGCTCTAGTTCACTGTCAAGTGGAGCCAACTGAAGCAGAAACAGCAGCAACAGCAATCTCCTGGTCAGAGATTGAATTGGGTGTAGAGCAATTATTAATTAGCCAAAACAATCAAACAGCTGGAATAGCAACCGAGTCCCCATCACCTGAGCCTCTCGATTCATCAAAAGAAAAAACCGGAAATTATTATTTTTATTAACAACTATATTTATTTTGATAATAGGACTAGGGGGTACGTTATACAAATTTAAAGAAGAAATAAAAAACAAAGTAAACGAGATACTAAACAAACCCAACTCTAAATCTTCTTCTAATCTGGTTGTATCTCTGGGGGATGAGAATAAAATAGTTGATAGTTGACAGTTGATAGTTGATAGTTGATAGTTGACAGTTGATAGTTGATAGTTGATAGTTATACAGCAACCAACCGGTTGCAATACTCAAGACTAAATGTCTGTAAGTAATAATCCTTGCCTCAGTCTAGCCATCGCCCGTCTGACCGCAGCAGGACCGGAAAATTTTGCTATTTGGACAATGGAATCTCCATTACCAGGAGGCTACGTTCACCACGATTCTACCTGGCCTGTTTCTTTGACTCAGAAATGGTTGGCATGGCAGGAAATGTTTTCTCTGCAAAATCAACCTCATCTACCTATGGAAGGGAGGACCGTTTTACCAAATCCAGAGAATGTTCCTGTTTATCCAACTGGGCCAAACTATGGCGGAAGATTGATGCAGGATTTGGGTATTAATCTTTGGCAGTGGCTCTTTGATGGTGCCATTCGTCATAGCCTGGATCGCAGCGAAGGAATCGCGATCGGACAAAATCAACCCCTACGACTCAGACTGGAAATTCGCGATCCTAATTTGATTGCTTTACCTTGGGAAATTATGCAACAAGCTGCTGGCAAGCAGGCAATTTCTCTCAATCAGCAACTGCTGTTTAGTCGCACTACCAGCGATGTGGATCCCATTAGCCAAAAGCTCCATCAGGAAGTATTAAACATCTTGCTAGTTTTGGGAAGCAATATTGATGGAGAAAATTTGCAGCTTCAGCAAGAAGCTAATACCTTAGCAAGAGAGATAGAAGCAAGAGAGGTCCAAACAAATACAATTATTCCCCCAGTTCCTGCTCGTGTAGATGTTCTGGAACAACCAAGTGCAGAAGAACTAATCCAAGCCTTAGAAACTGGTCTTTATAACGTTGTCTGTTATAGCGGTCACGGTCTCACCTCCAGCGACGGAGGTTTGCTCCTCTTGCGATGGGATGCTACCCTCAACGGCACGGAATTAGCTCAGGTTTTGGTTCGCAATCAAATTACTTTTTAAATTACCAAAATTGCTACTTTCTTCGGGATTTTTCTCGTTTTGGCACGAGAATTTATTTAGATGGTGGATGGCGGAAAATTTATCATCAGGAAGTATCTTTAGAATCTGGAGTTCAGATTCGGTTTGGTAGCGACTACGGTGAAATTTTTGAGTTTTTGATTGATTGATGTTGTTGGTTGTTGGTTGTTGGTTGCTTGCACTGAGCTACGCGAGAGTGTTGGTTGTTGGTTGTTGGTTATTTGTTATTTGTTGTTTCTGATGGGTATCATGGTAGGGTGCGGCACTGCCCACCACAAGTTATTGGTTGGTTTACCCCGCTGACCTGACACGCGATCGCGTAATTACGGACACCAAACCGTCCCATCTCCCGTTTCTGGATCGGTTTCAAGAATGACACGCCATTTCATTTTGTTTATTTATCAAATAATAAGTATAATAATTAAAACAGTAACTTGTTGATTTGTTATTTGTTATTGGTTGTTTGTTGTTTGTTGTTTGTTGTTGGTTATTTGATTTACCCCGTAGTTTTGTCTTAAGTAATATTGTAGGGTGCGGGCGCTAAGAGCGGCGCGAAGCTGGGCGCAACGCACCAAGCATATGTTTTACTAATGGAAAAGCTGTTGACGGGAGACGTACAAGCAAGTTCGCTGACAATAACCACTGCAATATATGCCATTACCATTGGAGGTTCATCCCAAAGCCTATTGGAATTAACATTTGGCATAGTAGTAGGAATGTTCTTTGCAGCTATTTTCGGATTTGTGATATCTGGGAATGAACCGGCGGAACTACCAACTAGATTAGTATCTTGGCTATTTATCATAGCAATCGCTTTATTCCATTTACCAGAAAGATATAATCGTCATGTAGTGGATAGAGAGCAATTTTTTCAGTTTCAACTAGAAGAAGAGAAAGAGATGGAGTAAATCATGGATATTTTGCTGAAAGTCGGTTTAATTATTTTAGGAATTATTTGGTTTATTGGCATGACAAAAAACATCTCTAATGTAATCAAAAAACAACAAGCACTTTCTAAACTGCGCCAAAAACTTGCCCAAGAAAGAATGGCTAGAGAGTTAATAGAGAGTTTATCAACTAAACCAGAAAATACAGAAAATCTAGAAGCAGCAAGAGCATTAATTCAAAAATGCTTGCAGGAACTAGAACCTTCTGAGAGAAAACAAATTTTGCCCGGTTTAAACCAACCATCAACAATAAGTCAAAGGAGCTATATTGTTTCCCTTCTAGAAAAAGCCGCACAATAAAATTTGGTTGTTAGTTGTTGGTTATTGGTTATTTGTTGTTTGTTGTTTGTTATTTGATTTACCCCGTAGGGTGGGCATTGCCCACCACAAGGTTTTGTCTTAAATTCTGGATAGTAATATTGTAGGGTGCGTTCGCAACGCACCAAGCATATGTTTTACTAAGTCCTCTGGATGGAAGATTAAGTTTTATTAAAATAACTAGCCAAAAACTAGTACCAACCGATTCAATTTTGTACTATTATGGTTGAACTTCCCTAATTCTGCCAGAAGATGATTGACGAAATCCCCTTTCTCCCAGAACCTGGACTGAACTTTACTAACGATACCCCCCTATTAATTAACCAGAACACCATAGGGGGCGTACTGCCCTTGGAGACAACAGTAACTAACGCGGACTTGCTGGCCACTGGGTTTGATGTGCTGACGGACCACGTCCCGGCAGAAGCAACAGAGATTGAGTTTACAGTTTTCAATCAAGGTAGCGAGGTCGCAAGGGATTTTGAGGTGGCCTTTGTCTACTCGGAAGATGAGATTATTGGTAACGCTGATGACTTGCAGGTGGGAACCTTTGCCATAGCTGAGTTAGGGGCAGATGAAGAGCTAACTGAGACGAGAGCAGTTACCATTCCCCAGGAGAGATTGTTTGCCCAAGCTTTAGAGAAAGATTTGCCGGGACAGGGACTGGATTACGTTTCCGGGAATGTGGGTTATCTGGCTCTGGTGGTAGACCCGTCCAATCAGTTGGGAGAGTTGGATGAGAGTAATAATTCCAATCGGGGTCAGGGTGTAGATCTTGATAATATTACCTATTTCCCCTGGGATGTGAATGACAGCGGCAGGGTAACCCCTACGGATGTGGTCTATATTCTCAATCGCCTGGGAGAAGAGGATGGTCTGGCTGATTTAGATGGGGATGGAACCGTTACTGGCAGCGATGTCATCTTGGTGAGAGATAGGTTGGGATACACCAGGAATGAAGCAGTATTTCAGGATATCCCAGAAGTTTTGACAGTGGAGATTTCTCCATCTAATGGGGAAGAGATGGTTAACCTAACTCGAGAGACTATTGTTAGGTTTGGCGGAACCGTTCAGGAGGAAACTGTAACCCCGGAGTCTTTCTATTTAATTGCTAATGGCAGTAGAGTCCAAGGAGAGATCAGGGTTTCCAGTACGGGTGAGTTCGCGACCTTCTTCTACGACGAGCCTTTACCCCCATCTACGGAAGTGCGAGTGGTGGTGGAAGGCGATCGGATTCTGGCTATTAATGGAATTCCTATAGATGGGGATGGGGATGGTTTTGCCGGGGGGAGGGCCACGGCGGATTTTCGCACTTTGCCCTTGACTCAGATAGCGGGAACAAATGTTTTTGGCTATGTCTTTGATTCCTTCAATCGGGATGAGGAAGGGGAGAACATTCCCGTAGTGGGTGCCACGGTGCGAGTGGATGCCCTGCCAGAGTTGGTGGCGGTAACTGATGAGGAGGGTTTCTTTAAGTTAGAAAATTTGCCAGCGCCGGAGTTTGCAGTGCATGTGGATGGAAGTACTGCCATTAATGCCCCAGAGGGGACAGTTTATGCCACGGTAGGGAAGATATTTGAGAGCGTTCCCGGCACTGAGGTGCAGTTAACTCACCATGGGGAGGTGTTTGATGTTTATTTGCCTCCTATGGCCACAGAGGATATTCAGCAGTTGAACCCGGATGAAGATACTGAGGTAGGCTTGGGCGAGGCTGGTTTGGCTCAGTTGGCCCAGTCTTTCCCTGATGTGGAGCCCAGTGTTTGGGAGTTGGTGGAAGTGACTATTCCTGCTGGTTCGGCTCAGGATGATGAAGGGAATGTGGCGACCCAGGCCACCATTATTCCCGTGGAACGAGACAGGTTGCCAGGTCCTTTACCTCCTGGAGTGGAACCGCAGTTGGTGATGTCCATTCAAGCTGGAGGGGAAGAAGGGTTTTCTCAAGCTGGAGGAGCGACGAATTTTGATGTTCCTGCGCCGGTGACCTTCCCGAATTTGGATGGGTTGGCTCCTGGAGAGCAGAGTTTGATTTGGTCTTTCAATCACGATGCTGGGGATTGGGAGGTAATTGGGAATGGAACTGTGAGTGAGGATGGGACGAGGGTTGTTTCTGATGAGGGTGTGGGGATTTTGGCCCCGGGATGGCATTTTACTCAGCCGGGGACTGAACCTGAAGAACCTCCTGAAGAGCCACCTTGTCCTGACTTTGGCTGGGGAGATGCTTGGAAGTTGGGTAAAGCGGGTTTTGACTGCATTAAGAATTTGACAAGAGCTTTTCAGGCAGTAGGTGCTTTTGCTGATGTAATTGATAATATGTCGGATTTGAGCAAAGATATAGAGACTCTCAGGAAAGGATATGGAGATGGAACGATTACTATAGATGAAGTGAAAGCAGCTGTGGGCAGGATTCAGAAAACCAAAAATTCTGTTGTTAGTGTTTGGGAAGCTGCAACTTCAGTCAATCCTGTGAGTAAGGCTATAGACGCTTTAAAATGTGCCAACGGCATAATACAAACTGCAAATGACCTAATATGTAAGCGGAAAGATTGTTCGGGAAAAGTTGCTGAATTTATATGTAATAAAATACAACCAATTCTTAAATTAGCTAATAAATTAGTAGATAAGATAGACGATCTAGATAAGTCTATTAGAAAGGCACCTCTAACAGCAGTTTGCCTTGCTTTAGATTCTTTTCTGACAGGTCTCGAAGTTGGTAGTCCGCTGGCACTGAGTGCAGAAGGGATTACCGCTAATAATATTGATGAGCCAGATCCTGAAATACTGGCAGCTATGGATGTGGTACTCGAAGAGATTGTCACTTTTGAAGAAGAAATACAATCTGCGGGAGAACTAGAACAAACTCTTCAAGAGACCGAAATAGAGATGGAGGACTTGCAAGACAATGGACTAACTAGATTACTAACCCAAACTAAAGCCTATCGCAATGCATATTGGCGCATAACAGTAGGGGAGTTTGAAAGTAGGGGAGTAACTAGCGCATCAGGAGAGTTGAATTTACCAGTATTAGCCCCAGAAACCTCCTATCGCTTAGAAATATACGATCCAGAATTTAATGTCCTAGCGGTTTCTGAGGGATTAACAGCTCAAAGCGGTCAGCCAACAGTTATTGCTCCATTCCAAACTCAGAGTCTTGATGATGCAGTAGATGGAGATGGAGATCAACTTGTTGATTTAGCGGAAGAAGTAGTTGGCACTTCTGCTATTAATTTTGACACTGATAGTGATGGGATATCTGACTTTGCAGAAATTCAACAAGGACTAGATCCTCTCGGCGATCGCGGTTTTCCCACAGGCATAATCTCCAGTCTGCCCCTACAAGGTGAAGCCAATGCGGTGGTAGTGGAAGGTTCCACCCTCAATGCACAAAATCAAACAGCCTATGTCGCTACAGGTTCCCACGGACTGGCAATTGTAGATGCCGGACAGTTCAATAACCCCATTGTCCTCGGTCAATTGGATTTAGCTGGGGACGCTACCGATGTGGCTGTTGACCCCAATTTACAGATTGTTGCTGTAGCTACTAATAGCGGTGGACTGCAATTGGTGGACGTATCCGACCCCATGCTCCCCACTTTGACACAAACTATTGATATCTCTGTCAATCAGGTAGAAATTGTGGATGGTACTGCCTATGCAACCGCTAGCACTTCCTTAAGGGCTTACGACCTGCTGACGGGAGAAGAACTGCACAATACAACTTTACCGGGTTCTGGGACCGTGACCGGACTTGCTCGAGAAGGAACTAATCTCTATGCTTATACCAGCGGTTCCGATACCTTCTCCATTATCGATATTGCCGATTCGTTAACTAGTACTGTCCTCGGTCAACTGGACGTGTCAGTGGCTTCCTCTGAGGTGGGAGTATTTGCTGCTAATGGGGTAGCTTATTTAGCAGGGAGCGGATTGCAGACCATTGACATTACCGACCCCAGTAACCCCACCCTCATTAGCGATGCAGATTTATTTTTCACTTCTCGGAATGTAACTCTCAATGGTTCCGGTTTGGCTTTGGTGGCTGCAGAAGGTCAGGGGATGGCAATTTACGATGTTAGCGACCCGGAAACTACTGATGCGTTCGTGACTGTAATCGATACGCCCGGATTTGCTCGCGATATTGCCATAGCTTCCGGTATTGCCTATGTTGCTGATGATAATGGCGACTTGCAGGTAATTAACTATCTCTCTTTTGACAGCCAAGGTCAACCGCCAACAGTAACAATTAGCACCCCATCAGACATAGATACCAACACCGAAGGCATTCAGGTATTAGAAGGAGCCAATATTCCCATCATCGCCGATGTGGAAGATGACGTGCAAGTGCGCAACGTAGAACTGCTGGTCAATGGGGAAGTCCTGCAAAACGACCTTTCTTTCCCCTTCGACCTCTCAGCGGTAGCTCCCAATATTACCCCAGAGTCCAATACAATCCAAATTCAAGTCCGCGCTACGGATACTGGCGGCAATAGTTCTCTCTCTAACCAATTGACCATCGAGTTGGTAGAAGATACCTTTGCCCCAGAGACAGTGAGTACTACTCCCTCGGAAGGGGACAGGAGGCGGAACATACCAGCTATTTCCGTTCGCTTTAACGAAGCTATTGACACCGAACGACTGGATATCTCCGGTATTTCCCTCACCAATTTAGGGGAAGATGGGGTTCTGGGAACCGATGACGATTTCGCCGTCACTCCCGAAGGACTGCAAACAATTAACTTCGATCGCACTCTGGTGATTTTGCCCCCAGTAGATATGCCTCCGGGAGATTATCAACTGGCCATCGACCCAACTATAATTAGCGATCGCGCCGGTAACGAACTAACAGAAGCCCCAACGCTGCAATTTACCAAGCGTCCCCTCAGTATCGACGTATCTTTAGGGGAAACTGTTGCCGAGACTATTTTCCTAGCGGGAGAAGATGAGATATTTACCTTCAACGGCACTCTCGGTCAGCGTCTATTTTTCGATGGACTTTCCGACAACTCTGGTTTCAGAAGTCGCTTAATCAGTCCCAGCGGCATTGAATTATTTAATATTGATTCAACTCAAAACAGGGAACCCTTTAGCATTATCGAAAGCGGTACTTATCAACTGATTGTAGACGGCGGTTTTAGCAATAATACAGGCGACTTCAGTTTCCGACTGCTAGATTTAGCTAACGTTCCTACTCTTGCTTTAGATACTACTATCGAAGATACTATCGAGCTGGCAGGAGAAAGCGACATTTATCAGTTCCAAGGAATTGCAGAACAAAGACTTTACTTTGATGGTCTGGGAAGCGATTTTTCTGCTTCTTGGGAACTCTACGGCACAGCAAATCAATTTATCAACTCCAATAGTCTCAATGGGGACTTTGAAGTCAGCCTCCCCACAGATGGCACTTATATTCTCCTAGTCAATAACAATTTTAGCCCAGATCCTTCCGTTGATTACAGCTTCCAGATTGTCACTCCAGAAACTACAACCACTGCTTTAACCCTAGGAGAAACGGTAACGGCAAATATTGGCGAACCGGGAGAAATAGATATCTATACTTTCGATGGTACGGCAGGAGAAGGAGTATATTTTGATGGACTTGATGAAAATTTCACCAACATTAACGCCCGATTATTAAGTCCTAGTGGTGAGAGTTTATTCAATTGGGGCACCGATAGCAATAGCAATCCCATTACTTTGAGGGAAACTGGCACTTATGAACTGATTATCGACCCCAGCGGCGAAACTACCGGTAACTACAGTTTCCGTTTGTTAGATGTTGCTGCAGAAACGGAATTAGAATTAGACACCCCTATTACAGCAACTCTAGATCCGGGACTGGAGACCGATATTTACCAATTTGTGGGGACAGCAGAACAGAGGCTGTACTTCGACAGTTTGGCTTCTGTTTCCGGTGCTGATTGGTATCTGTACGGACTGAACAATCAATTTGTCAACAGCAATTCTCTCGGTTTTGATTTTGAAGTTCAATTGCCAGGAGACGGACTTTATACTTTGGTAATTGAAGGTTTCAGCCCCGACAGTACGGTAGATTATAGCTTCCAAGTTGTCACCCCAGAAAGGACCACCGCAGCTTTAACCCTGGGAGAAACAGTAACAACAAGTATCACCGAAGCGGGAGAAGAAGATATTTACACCTTCAGCGGAACCCCAGGACAGCGTCTCTACTTCGATGGTTTGGACGATAATAATAGCAGCATCAACGCTCAGTTATTGACTCCCAGCGGTGACAGTTTATTCAATCGCAGCACCAACAACAATAGCGATCCCTTGACTCTCATAGAAGCAGGGATCTATCAACTAATTATTAATCCCAGCGGCGAAACTACAGGGGATTACAGTTTCCGCCTATTGGATATTGGCCCGGAAACAGAATTAGAACTAGACACCCCTATTACAGCAACTCTAGATCCGGGACTGGCAACGGATATTTACCAGTTTGTGGGGGCGGCAGAACAAAGGCTGTACTTCGATAGTTTGGCTTCCGTTTCTGGTGCGAGTTGGCAGCTGTACGGACCGAACAATCAATTTATCAACAGCGATTCCCTCGGTTTTGATTTTGAAGTTCAATTGCCAGGAGACGGACTCTATACCCTGGTCCTCGAGGGTTACACTCCCAGCGGAACAATCAACTACAGCTTCCAGGTAATCACCTCAGAGAGGAATTCTACTGCTTTAACTTTAGGGGAAACTGTAGCCGACAGCATCGACGAACCGGGAGAAGTGGATATCTATACCTTTAGTGGGACGGCAGGGCAACGACTTTATTTCGATGGGTTAGACAATAATTCCAATCTTAGCGTTCAACTATGGAGTCCCACGGGAAGCAATTTATCCAACTTCACCACTAATCGCGACGGAACGCCTCTCCCTCTCATAGAAACGGGGACTTACGAACTAATTATCGACCCCAGCGGTGACACTACCGATGACTACAGTTTCCGAATCTTAGATATTGCCGCAGCAACAGAACTAACTCTAGAATCCACCATCGACGGAACTCTGGACCCAGGGATTGAAACCCACCTCTATCAGTTCTCCGCTACTACAGGTCAACGATTATTCTTTGATAGTCTTGCTAGTTCATTTTCATTCGATGCAGATTGGACCCTTTACAGACCGGATAATCGTTTTCTGGATGGTACTAACTCCAGCAGCGATTTTGAAGCAACAATACCGGGCGATGGGGTTTATTTCTTAGCAATAGAAGGAGAAAATTCCAGCGGCACTACCAACTATAGCTTCCAAGTTAATGACATTAGCGATACTCCAGTAGAAGCAAGTGGTTTTGGTATTGTTCAAAGTGGAGAAATCGATCCAGGAGGGGAAGAAACCTTTACTTTCGATGCCCCAGCAGGGTTGCGAGTTTATTTTGACAGTCTCAATACCAACTCAAATCAATTAACTTATCAACTAATTAACCCAGAGAACCAACAGGTATTCTTTATCGACGCTACCAGCGATAGAGACACTTTTACCCTGCCAATTTCCGGCACTTATACCCTAACTGTCAGCGGTGCTAACAGTAGCGAGACAGAAAACTACAGCTTCCAGTTTATCGATCTAGCAGTTAATTCCACAGAACTGACTCTCCATAGTGTAGTAACGGAAACTTTGCCAGCTCAAACTACCCAAGTTTACCGCTTTGAAGCTACCCCAGGACAACGCCTCTACTTCGATGGTTTGAGCAACGACAATGTTCGCATCCGGGCAGAGTTACTCAGTCCCAGCGGTAATCGTCTCTTCGATGTAGATACTGGTTCCAATTTCAGTCCCCTGACAATTATCGAAGGGGGAATCTACTATCTAGTGGTAGATGGAGACCAAGAAAGCGAAACAGATTACAGTTTCCGCTTGCTGGATATAGGGGAAGCAACGGCACTGGAATTGGATAGTACCATTGACGACACTCTCGATCCTGGTCTGGAAACCGATATTTATCAATTTACCGGAACTGCCGGACAAAGGCTGTATTTTGATAGTTTGGCGAATGTATCCGGTAGTTGGGCTGTTTGGGGGCCAAACAACCAAATCATTCGCAGCAATTCTCTCAGTTCTGACTTAGAAATAGAACTACCAGGAGATGGCATCTACGCTTTAGTAATTGAAGCTTTCGCCTCAGACGGTACTGTAGATTACAGCTTCCAGGTAGTAGCCCCAACTGAAACTACCACTTCTCTTACCTTGGGAGAAACAGTTGCTGGAGAGATTGGCGAACCTGGAGAAGTAGATATCTATACCTTGAGCGCCACTGCAGGTCAGCGACTTTACTTAGACGGACTAGATCTAGAAACCAACATCGATATTCAATTGTTCAGTCCCAGCAGCAACGAAATTTTAAGTAGCTTCTTTGGTAGCGATAGCAGTCCGGTTACGATCACGGAAACGGGCACTTACCAACTAATTCTTAACCCCAGCGGCGCTACTACGGGAGAATATAGTTTCCGCTTATCAGATCTCACTCAAGCACCAGAACTAACCTTTGACAGTCTAGTTGAAGGAACCCTAGACCCTGGAGTGGAAACAGACGTTGCCACCGCTGGGGAAAGGATCTACTTCGATAGTACCGATACCGTCTCCAGTGTGAGTTGGCTGGTTTATGGACCGGGCGATCGCTTTATTGATAGCAATTATTCCCTTTCCGACTTTGAAGTTACCCTCCCAGTGGATGGACTGTATACACTTCTGTTGGAAGGTTCCAACAGCAGCGGAACCACAAATTACAGCTTCGTTGCAGTTACTCCAGAAACCACCAGTACAGCATTAACTCTAGGAGAGACAGTAACGGGAGCTATTGAAGAACCAGCAGAAGTTGATATTTATACTTTCGATGTCACTGCAGGGTCGCGACTCTATTTCGACGGTCTGGGAAATAATTCTAGTGTCGAAGTTCAGTTATTAAGTCCTTCTGGGGACCGTTTCTTTGATATCTTTAATATCTTTGCCAATAACGATAGCAATCCAGTTACAATCTTGGAAACTGGGACTTACCAGCTAATTATTGATGATAGTGGTTCTTCTACGGGAGAATACAGCTTCCGCTTATTAGATCTGACCCAAGCGCCAGAACTAACCTTGGACACAACCATAGAAGGAACCCTGGACCCGGGGGTAGAAACGGATATCTATCAGTTTGCCGGAACTGCGGTCGAAAGGTTGTATTTCGATAGCACCGATACGGTAGCCAATACCAGTTGGAGACTGTACGGACCGGGCGAGGGTTTGATTGAAAGCCGTTTTTCTCTTTCTGACTTTGAAGTAACCCTTCCGGTGGAGGGACTCTACACTCTGATATTGCAAGGTTTCAACAGCAGCGGAACCATAAATTACAGCTTTGCGGCAGTTACTCCAGAAACTACAAGTACAGCATTAACTTTGGGAGAAACAATAACGGGGACAATTGAAGAACCAGCAGAAGTAGATATCTATACTTTCAACGGTACTGCTGGAGAACGACTGTATTTTGATGGCTTGGGAGACAATTCCAGCATCAATGCTCAGTTATCAAGTCCCAGTGGAATTAGTTTATTTAACCGCAACAGTAGTTCCAATAGCGAACCATTTACCCTAATAGAAACTGGAACTTATCAATTGATTCTTAATCCCAGTGGTAACACTACTGGCGAGTATAGTTTCCGCATGTTAAATATAGACAATTCTCCATTACTGCCATTAAATACCACCACCGAAGGAACTCTCGACCCAGGAATTGAAACAGATATCTATCAATTATCTGCTAATTCTGGGGATACAATCTTGTTTGAAGATGAAGGAAGTACCTTTTTTAATGCTGCTTGGCTTCTCTACGGACCGGGAAATCAATTTATCGACAGTCGTTTCTTTGGTTTTGATTTTGAAGCTACCCTAGTAGGAGAAGGCAATTATCTTTTATTGGTTGAGGGAAGCAATACAAGCGGTACTGTCAATTATAGTATTCGTCCTGTTACCTAGAGATAATCAACAAGACCGCGCACAGCGAGAGCGGATCTCAAAGATATCGCTCTTCATCTGCAGGCGCTCTCAGCTATAAATGCCATGGTGGGCAGTGCCGCACCCTACGAAGAGACTCAATTGTTTAAAAAAGAAGTTCCATCTCAAACAACCAATAACCAATCAAAAAAAACTTTATATATATGGTGGCACATTTTCCCACTCTTAAAGAATAACATCTCATAACAAAAAATGCAAGACGAGTTCAACTCAATCCAAAAAATTTCCGCTCAGAATCCAGATTCATTACTCTATCGTTAGATTAAAACCCCCTTTAACTCTAATTTTCCAGCTACTTCATCGGACCAAACCTATAAATACTCAGAAATACTTCACAGCAACCAAAAAACTAGCTAAGATAAAACTATATTGTTCACAGGCAGGATGCCTGTGCCACAGTAGCCATGAGCCATTGAAACCAAAGAAGCCCCTTTCCTCCTCAACAAAGCCTGTTATCATACTGCGCCAGCTCTTACAGCTTTGACGAGTAAATGCCCATAGATTTGAATAGCGCACCGCTCCACGGATCTCAAAGATATCGCTTATAAGCTCCCAAGTCTTATAATGAAAGAGAATAATTAGAGCAACCAATTTATCTCTTAGGCAAATAAGAATTCATGGCTGAGGAAATAAACCGCAGATGAACACAGATAAACACAGATAAATGCGGATAGATTTGATTTGAGCAGCGACTATCACTATATAATTGTTATTAATATGGAATACAGTGGAATTGGTAGGGATGTCTAAACAAGACATTAAGCAAATTAATGCAAT
>JH610547.1 GCA_000252485.1 Prochloron didemni P4-Papua_New_Guinea
CGCGCAAGAATTGGGAATGTCACAAGAGGAAAGACGAGAATTTGGAAAATTTATAGAATTTGAAAAGGCTAATGGCTATGGGGGAACCAAAAATCAACGCGGTGATTTTACTTATCAAGAATTAAAAGCAAAAGCTCGCGAGTTTTTAGAAGGAGATTAGTCATGAAAACAGCAAGTTTAAGAAAGCAGCAAGCAATCGAAACTAAAGACTTAAAAACAATCCAGCAAATAATCAATCCAATCCTGGGGGAAAAATGCTGGGAAGCAAGTCTAAGCTATGGAGATGAACTCTGTTTAGAAATTGGCCGAAGAATTCCCTATGCAAATAAATTGATGGCAGGTAAAGAAAAAGGAGCGTGGAGATTAGGTACGAGGGCAACTTCTTGGAAGCTAGCCTATGGAGACAAGATGCTAGCAAGCGATAAGCTGGAAACAGAAGAAATAAAGAGAAAAGTCATGGTTGTGGAAGGTGCTAGCATTACTGCTTTTGACATCAGTTATCCGAAGCTAATGTTTCAAGTAGGATTTAGCAATGGGTATAAATTAGTTCTCGAACCAGATGAAGAAGAGGATCTGAATTTCCCCTACTGGGAATTATTTACCCCCCAAGAAATGCTACTAATTGTCTATCCCAGTTCTCTTTGGTCTTACATTCCCTCAAACCTATCGATGAAAGATAGTTGAGTCGGCGATCAGCTCGCGGACAAGGAATAAGTAATTCTAATTATTATACAATTAAAATATTGACCGCCAAGGAGAGTAGCAATGTCAATCGCCAAATCCACCCTTGACCATGAGGTTAAATTATCTTTTCCCAAGAAAGAAAATCTGCCCACCATGTACGACTTACCAAGTGAGTCCGAATCTGGTTTGCCCGATGAATTGCACTTATTACAATCGGAATTCTGCAGCGCAACATTTGTACCCAATGTTCCCAAGAATAAAGTATTTGTTGCTAGCGACTTAAATCTCTATTACGACTGGCAGCACAGTCGATGGTATAAGCGTCCCGATTGGTTTGCTGTAGTAGGTGTAGACCGACTTTATCAAGGAAATTCCTTGCGCTTAAGCTATGTCATGTGGCAAGAAAAAGTAGCTCCATCTATTGCGATAGAATTTCTTTCTCCCAGTACCAGAAATGAAGACCCCAGACTAAGGAAACGGAAAGGAAAACAACCGACAAAATGGGAAGTATACGAGCAAATTTTGCGCATTCCTTATTATTTCATCTTTGACGGAGTTACTAACCAACTCCTAGCATATGAGTTAGTAGGAAATCGCTACCGTCTGTTAGAGCTAACCGATTCTAAGGTGTGGATACCCAGTTTGTCTATTGGTTTGGGACTTTGGCAAGGAGAATATCGGGGTTGTACTCGTCAGTGGTTGCGCTGGTACGATGCACAAGGTCATTGGATTCCAACAGAAGCGGAAAGGGAGCGAAGGGAACGAATGGCTAAGGAATTGGCTCTACAAGAAAAAGAATTGGCTCTACAAGAAAGAGACAAAGAAAGAGAAGAAAAGGAATTAGCCCAACAAAGAATAGAGGAGTTATTAGAACGTTTGCGACAAGCAGGAATTAATCCAAGCGATGAATAATTGACAATCAGCTATCATACCGGGTTTCTGATATTATTTGATTTGGTATAAATCGCCAAATTTCTCTAAGAAACCCGGTTTCTTGCCCCAAGGAGAAGATTAAAATTTATTGTTTTATTTTTATTTCAGGAAAGTTGCTTATATTAACACAAAATCTTATATATAGGGTTTCTTGGTCATGAGGTACATCTATAATACCGGCCTATCAAAGTGTTTACTATTGAGTTCCAGCAACCGCAGGTTGCAGTATAACTATCAACTGTCCACTATCAACTATCAACTGCTATGGAGAGTAGCAATGTCAATCGCCAAATCCACCCTTGACCAACAGGTAGAATTATCTTTTCCCAAAAAAGAAAATTTGCCCACAATGTACGACTTACCCAGTGAGGAGGACTCCGGTTTGCCCGATGAATTTCACTTATTACAATCTGACTTCTGCAGCGCAACATTTGTACCCAACGTTCCCAAGAATAAAGTATTTGTTGCTAGCGACTTGAATCTCTATTACGACTGGCAGAACAGCCAATGGTACAAGCGTCCCGATTGGTTTGCTGTAATAGGTGTAGATAGACTTTATCAAGGAAATTCCTTGCGCTTAAGCTATGTCATGTGGCAAGAAGAAGTAGCTCCATCTATTGTTATAGAATTTCTATCTCCCAGTACCAGAAATGAAGACTTAGGACTAAGGAAACGGAAAGGAAAACAACCCACAAAATGGGAAGTGTACGAGCAAATTTTGCGCATTCCCTATTATTTCATCTTTGACGGAGTTACTAACCAACTCCTAGCATATGAGTTAGTAGGAAATCGCTACCGTAGTATAGAACTAACGGATTCTAAAGTGTGGATACCCAGTTTATCTATTGGTTTGGGACTTTGGCAAGGAGAATATCGGGGTTGTACTCGTCAGTGGTTGCGCTGGTACGATGCGCAAGGTCATTGGATTCCAACAGAAGCAGAAAGGGAGCGAATGGCTAAGGAATTGGCTCTACAAGAAAAAGAAAGGGAGCGAATGGAAAAAGAAAGAGAGCGAATGGAAAAAGAATTGGCTCTACAAGAAAGAGACCAAGCCCAACAAAAAATACAGGAGTTATTAAAACGTTTGCGACAAGCGGGAATTAATCCGAGCGATGAATAATTGAACCGCAGATGAAGTCACAGGCAAGATGCCTGTGCCACGATGAACGCGGATAGATTTGAGTGGCGCACCGCTTTGCGGATCTCAAAGATATCCCCTCATTCCTCTATCGGAAAGAAGGGGATTGGTATATAATCTATTGGTAGGAGCTAGAATTGTGGTCTCAACCTATGCCCTGCTAGTCTATAGATAGCAATTGCTAGAAAAACGACAAGAAAAAGAAGAAAACAAATGACACAGATTATTCTTAAAGACTTACAACAAATTGTGGTTGAAAAACTTCAACTTCGTGCTACTCGCAAAGGGAGAAATCTGACAGAAGAACTCAAAGCAATTCTAGAAGACGCTGCTTCATTTGAATCCGTCGCACCAACAACGGAAACTCTGTCACAAACAAGGGAAAGACTGGAGAAAGTGCGACAAAAATACGAGGGAAGAACTTTCATGAATAGCACCGAATTGTTACGAGAAGAGCGTCAACAAGGAACGGAGAAATTCTCTAGCTCCACCAAGAAAAAAAATGACTAAATTTGTTGTGGATGCCAATGTGGCGATTAAATGGGTAATACCAGAAATTCACTCAGAGACTGCATCGCGCCTTTTAAACAACTCCAATACCCTTTTAGTGCCAGATTTTTTCTTTTCAGAGATAGGAAATATTTTTTGGAAGCAGGTTCGCTTTAATTCCCTAACCCTAGAATTCGCCCAATTTAATTTAAACCAAATCGCGATCGCCCCTCTACAGGGAAAGTGAATCTAAACACTTAATCTCGTCGGCGCTAGAGATTGCAGTGCGAGTACAGCAGGCTGTGTATGACTGCGTTTATCTGGCGCTGGCAGTTCAGGAAGAATGCCAAATGGTAACAGCAGATGAACGTTTCATCAATGCTCTGCAAAGTGACCTACTGACAGCCAATTTGTGCTGGGTGGAGGATATACTATGAGGGAGTAAGTCTTCTCTTGAACCGCTCCTTTCGCGGATAAATGCCCATAGATTTGAATAGCGATCCGGAACGGATCCGCAAAGAGTGCGCCTTGTTTCTCAAAAGCAGAAGATATTGCCAGCGCACCGCTACGCGGATCTCAAAGATATCGCTCTCATCTGCAGGCGACAAGATTCGCCTATCTCAGCTATAAATGCCATGGTGGGCAGTGCCGCACCCTACGAAGAGACTCAATTGTTTAAAAAAGAAGTTCCATCTCAAACAATCAATAACCAATCAAAAAAATCCCTATATATGGCGGCACATTTTCCCACTCCTAAACTCTAACATCTCATAACAAAAAATGCAAGACTTTTTGAACTAAATCCAAAAAATTTCTGCTCGGAATCCAGATTTCTTACTCTATCGTTAGATTAAAACCCCCTTTAACTCTAATTTTCCAGCTACTTTATCCTCTCAAACTTATAAATACTCAGAAAAACTTCGCAGAAACCCAAGAACTAGCTTTGGTAAAACTATATCGTTAACAGGCAGGATGCCTGTGCTACAGTAGCCATATAATATATAATTAAAATATTGACCGCCAAGGAGAGTAGCAATGTCAATAGCCAAATCCACCCTGGACCGTGAGGTTAAATTATCTTTTACCAGAAAAGAAAATTTGCCCACAATGTACGACTTACCAAGCGAGGAGGAATCCGGTTTGCCCGATGAATTGCACTTATTACAATCCGAATTCTGCAGCGCAACATTTGTACCCAATGTTCCCAAGAATAAAGTATTTGTTGCTAGCGACTTGAATCTCTATTACGACTGGCAGAACAGCCAATGGTACAAGCGTCCCGATTGGTTTGCTGTAATAGGTGTAGACCGACTTTATCAAGGAAATTCCTTGCGCCTAAGCTATGTAATGTGGCAAGAAAAAGTAGCTCCATCTATTGCGATAGAATTTCTTTCTCCCAGTACCAGAAATGAAGACCCCAGAAAAAGCAAACGGAAAGGAAAACAACCCACAAAATGGGAAGTATACGAGCAAATTTTGTGCATTCCCTATTACTTTGTCTTTGACGGAGTTACTAACCAACTCCTAGCATATGAGTTAGTAGGAAATCGCTACCGTCTATTAGAACTAACCGATTCTAAAGTGTGGATACCCAGTTTGTCAATTGGTTTGGGACTTTGGCAAGGAGAATATCGCGGTTGCACTCGTCAGTGGTTGCGCTGGTATGATGCACAAGGTAATTGGCGAACTACAGAAGCGGAAAGGGAGCGAAGGGAACGAATGGCTAAGGAATTGGCTCTACAAGAAAAAGAAAGGGAACGAATGGAAAAAGAAAGAGAGCGAATGGAAAAAGAATTGGCTCTACAAGAAAGAGACCAAGCCCAACAAAAAATACAGGAGTTATTAAAACGTTTGCGACAAGCGGGAATTAATCCGAGCGATGAATAATTGAACCGCAGATGAAGTCACAGGCAAGATTGAAGTCACAGGCAAGATGCCTGTGCCACGATGAACGCTGATAGATTTGAGTAGCGATAGCCTCATTCCTCTATCGGAAAGAAGGGGATTGGTATATAATCTATTGGTAGGGGCTAGAATTGTGGTCTCAACCTATGCCCTGCTAGTCTATAGATAGCAATTGCTAGAAAAAGGACAAGAAAAAGAAGAAAATAAATGACATAGATTATTCTTAAAGACTTACAACAAATTGTGGTTGAAAAACTTCAACTTCGTGCTACTCGCAAAGGGAGAAATCTGACAGAAGAACTCAAAGCAATTCTAGAAGACGCTGCTTCATTGAAGAAGCCCAATTTAATTTAAACCAAATCGCGATCGCCTCTCGGTAGGGATTTAGTCTAAACTCCAGTAATTAGAGCAACCAATTTATCTCTTAGGCAAATAAGAATTCATGGCTAATGAAATCACTGATGAAGATAAGCTGATAGAAAGGTTAGAAGTTCATCGAGAACTAGTGGGATGGATTATCCAAGAATTAGAGCGAAAAGGAATCAAAGCGGAGAGAACAACTAAAAACAACAGTAAAGGTGATATTAGGATAGATGGCCACTCAGATTTGACCCGACTTCAAAATGTTCTCCTTCAGATTAAGGAAAGATTCAACCAGGTTGAACCAAGAGAAAAAAGAACCCAGAAAGTTAAAAGTCAAACCGAGGAAGATTTGTATATTGAAGTTAAAGCATATAAAGCTACCAATATAGGTTCTAGTATAGCAAAAAAAATTATTGCAAAAGAAACCATTGTCGGTGTAGTCACAACTGCTAAAATCTACAAGCCTGCCAAAGAATTATTCGCCCAAGAAAATATAATTTGGCTGGAAAATTTTCCCGAAGAGTTAGTGAAAAAGTCCAGTAAAAGAGAGTAATAAAAATGTTCGATTTAATTTTTTACCCCAGCAATAACGAAGAACCAGAATATATCGAAATATCGGCAGAAATGTACGAGTGGCTCGCTAGATCCGAGTTCTCTAAAATTGGCCAATCTGTGACGAGAACAATCCACATCGATGGAGAAGAGGAAAAAGTACCCGTAGTACAATTAAATCAAGAAAATCGTCAAAGACTGCGCAATTTTTTTGTAGAACCAATAATTCAAGAAAGCGATGCAGTCTTGAAAAAACTGGGGGATATCCCCGAGAAACAAGAATATCTGGAAACCACTTATCGTTTAAGAAAGTTGCTTCAATTACGTCAATGTATCGAGAACGAAAATTACTACTATCTTCAGAGAGTACAATAAACCGCAGATGAACACAGATAAACACAGATAAATGCGGATAGATTTGATTTGAGCAGCGACTATCACTGTATAATTGTTATTAAGATGGAATCTAAAAATGTTGGCTACAGATAGAATAGTGCGCTCTTTGTTATTTGCAGTCTTTTAGAAGCTTTATTCTTAAAGTCCCCCTTTGATAAGGCTTGCCCAGAGGGTCGCCGAAGGGGGGATTTAGGGGGATAGTACCCATAAGGGAGCAAACCTAAACGTATTTGATATAAGATGGAATACAGTTGAATCAGGAATAGTTGAGCATTAATTTATAACTGTTATAATGTTGATTTGAGAGAAGCATAAATACTATGGAGTTTAACTTCTACTACGGAAGGTTTGGCAGTAAAGCGAATGGAGAATTTGTTGTTTTCCTCTAGCTTAGAGATAACCTTCCCATAAACATCCTCACTCGCGGTTGTTGACTCAAAATTTAAAAAATTAATTTTGAGATTGCATGAAGAATCTGGTAAATAATCTTCCGATTCAATTATGGCCCCTTTCTCGGAAAGTTCCACCAAGTTGCCAGAAAAGTTTTGGTTTTCTATATCCTTTCCTTTAAGTAATGAATATTGCAGTAAAATAGGTTCTCTCAGAGGCAAAAATATTTCTTCTTCTTGGGAAAGAAACAGGTTATATTTTACCCCTATCCCACCAACTTCATAGATAGTCAAAGGCTTTTTTACTCCCTCAGGAGTCACCTGTCTTTCCCCTAAACATTCAACCCTAGAACCCACTTCTACTAAAGTAGTCTCGCTAATCAGAATTTGACCGCCGATGGTATAGGATTCAATGCGATAAGTAAGATTTACTTGAGAACCCACCACCCCATATTTAGTGCGTTTTTCCGAGCCAATATTACCAACTACTACTTCCCCCGTATTAATCCCAATACCCATTTCTAAACTCTGTAAATCCCACTCTTTCATCTGTTGGTTAACAGGTTCCATGGCTAACTGCATTGCCACCGCACAAGCGATCGCCCCATGACGGTCGCTATATGCTGATAGCAGCGCTTCGTAATGAGATTGTTTAACAGACATGACTTGTTTATCTTCTATAATTTCACGTTCAAATGCACTCCATCCATAATCTTTGATTTTGAATTTCCCTCAACTAATTTTTTAGCCAAAAGCATCAAACACTTTAAACATTGGCAGATACATTGATAGCAAAATCACTCCTACCATTACCGCAATCACTACCATCATCAATGGTTCTAAAACGCTTGTTAGGGCTTTTATCGCTTGTTCTACTTCGTCTTCATAAAAATCTGCCACTTTCATCATCATGCTGTCCAACTGTCCTGTTTCTTCCCCAATAGTAATCATTTGCAATGCCAGTGCAGGAAATACTTTTTTCTTGGTTAATGCAAGGCTCATTATACCCCCTTCCTTAACGTCATCTTTGGCCGATTGTATAGCATTAGCCAACACCTGGTTATCACATGTTTCCTGGACAATATCCAAGCAACTGAGTATTGGGACTCCCGAGCGAGTTAAAGTTCCGAAAACTCGGCAGAAACGAGCAACCGATGATTTTTCATTTAATTCCCCAAACAGAGGCATTTTTAGCAGTAAAGCATCTATTTGTAATCGTCCCGCCGGAGTTTTATAGTACTGTTTAAATCCAATCACAAAAGCGATGACTGAAATAATTGGAATAAGAACTCTCCAACTCCTCATCAAATCGCTCAACCAAAGCATAAACTTAGTTAAAGCTGGTAATTCTATCCCAAGATCTAGAAAAATCTGAGCAAAGATGGGAATTAGAAATATGGTCATGGCAAAAAACACCACTACTGCCAAGAAACCAACTGCCATCGGGTAAGCCATTGCTGATTTGACTTGGTTTTGCAGTTTGGCCATATCTTCTAGCAATTTTGCCAAGCGGTTGAGAACTTCATCTAATACCCCTCCCACTTCACCAGCTTCTACCATACTGATATAAAGTTTGTCGAAGGAATTAGGATGTTTGGTCATTGCATTAGATAAGCTCGTTCCTTCTTGAACTTCTTTTCCAATACTTTTAAGTGCTTGTTTTAGCTTTGGATTCCCAGTCTGTTCCGATAACACATCCAGGCATCTAATCATTGCTACGCCGGCATTAATCATAACCGCAAATTGACGAGAAAAGACAGCTTTATCTTTAACCGTCACTTTACTTAAAGCCATTTCTAAGCCTGATAAATCCAAGTCTATCCCAGCTTTTGTGGCTTTGCCTACTCGAGGATACTTACCTAACAAAGTACTACGAGCCATTTCTGGAGAAGTGGCTTTAATTTTTTCTTTAGAAGCTTTCCCTTGAGCATCTCGAACCTCTACAACATAGGTTGCCATCCCTAGCCTCCAAATTATTAGTTAATCAATGTTATTTTTACTTTTTTCCTTTACTTGCCAGTAATCGCTGCAACTCGTCAGGTCTACTACTTTTAGCCAATCCCTCTTCCAGGCTAATTTTTCCCTTTCTAACCATAACTCCTAAACCCTGTTCCATAGTCTGCATTCCCATTTTCATTCCCATTTGAATTGCCCCATAAATTTGAGGCGTTTTACCTTCTCGAATCAAGTTAGCAATTCCGGGAGTTATAACCATTATTTCCTGGACTAATACTCGTCCGAATTCTCCTGGTTTGGGATTCTGCTTTTTAGCTAGACATTGGCTAAAAACTGCCAATAAAGAGATAGACAACTGAGAGCGTATTTGGGGTTGTTGATCTGGGGGGAACACATCTAGAATTCTGTCGATGGTGCCAGCCGCTGAGTTTGTATGGAGAGTTCCCATTACCAAGTGACCTGTTTCTGCTGCTGATATTGCCAGAGAAATGGTTTCCAAGTCTCGCATTTCTCCCACTAAAATGATATCTGGATCTTGCCTTAGAGCGCCCTTAAGAGCGTTGGAAAAACTTTTTGTATCTTCACCTTTTTGACGTTGGTGAAACAAGCTTTTAATGTTGGGAAAAACATATTCAATCGGATCTTCCACGGTAAGGATATGTTCGTTGCGGGTGCGATTGATCAAGTCTAACATTGCTGCCATAGTAGTGGTCTTCCCAGAACCAGTTTGTCCCGTTACCAGGACCATTCCCCTCGGTCTTTGCGTCATCTCCCGCACTATATTGGGCAACCCCAGCATATCAAAGTTAGGAATTTTGGAAGATAATGCTCTCAAGCAAGCAGCATAACAGCCTCTTTCTTTATAAACATTAACTCGAAAACGAGCCAATCCTCTCACCCCATAGGAGCAATCTAGTTCCCAGTTTTGTTCTAATTGTTTGCGTTGAGTATTATTGAGCATACTGAAAATTAGTTTTTGACTGTCCTGGGGGGTGAGAGGGTCCTCTCCAATGGGTGCCAGTTTCCCGCTGACGCGGAAATAAACTGGTGCACCTGCTTGAATATGCATATCAGAACCCCCAATTTCTACGAGACTCTCCATCAAGTCTTCAATCATTAATTCCATTGGCATTACTTTCCTTCCTCCTGTCTTAACTTTTTGATTTCTTTTGGTTATTGATTACTGCCAACCAATAACAATACAATTCAATCTTGAAAACGAGGTGTGAGACAATAAGGGCAATCCATCCATTCCTGCTGTAATTCTGCTTGGCAAGTTTTACAGGTTAGAACACTTTTACGTTTGGCTTTCAATTCTGCTTCCAGGCCAGAATCAGTAAATGTAACTCTTTCTACTTCTTCTAAAGTAGTATAACCATTTTTTACCAAATTCAAGCTATAAGCGAGCAATGTAGTCATACCCTCTTCCACGGAAACTTCTTTGATTCTGTCAGTACTTGCTCCTTGGTTGATTAAAGATTGAAGCTGCTCGCTAATTTTCATTACTTCGTAAACCCCCACTCTTCCTTTATAACCTACTCCATTGCACTTCTTGCAGAGATTCCCATCATATGAAGCTTGATTAATTTGCTCATTGTTTAAAGTGTTTGCTTTATAGAAAGTGACTTGCCCATCCCTAGAAGCTGATAAACCAAATCGAGCTAATTCTTCTTGGGTAGGTTGATAAGGAATGCGACATTCACTACAAACTCGACGCATCAAGCGTTGAGCCAGTACACCCAGCAGGGAACCAGAGATCATAAATGGTTCTACCCCCATTTCATCAAGGCGGGCAATGGCCCCTGCAGCATCATTAGTATGGAGAGTAGTCAAAACTAAGTGACCTGTGAGAGCTGCTTCAATAGCTGTTTTTGCAGTTTCTTTATCCCTAGTTTCTCCTACCAAAATCACATCTGGATCTTGACGCATAAAAGCTCGCAAAATTGAGGCAAAATCCATGTCTTTTTCTCGAATTACCTGTACTTGGGTGATTCCTGGTAAGGAATATTCGATGGGATCTTCTGCGGTACTAATATTTACTCCAGGGGTATTGCGTTCGGCGAGAATAGAATATAAAGATGTGGATTTTCCGCTACCTGTAGGTCCAGTTACTAAAATTAAACCAAAGGGACGACTAGCTAGTTCCCTCACAGTCTCAAGAGTTTCCTCGTCGGTAATTAATTTATCCAAGCCTAACTGAGTAGCAGAATTATCTAAAATCCGCAGTACTATCTTTTCTCCGTAGCGAGAAGGCAATGTGTTAACCCGGAAATCCACCTTCCGCCCCTGAAACTTTCGTCTAATTTTCCCATCTTGCGGCATGCGCTGTTCGGCAATATCCAACTCGGCCATGATTTTCAAACGAGCAGCCACCGCTCTAATGATTGTCTTAGGCAATTCGTAAGCTTGAGTTAGCACTCCATCTTTGCGAAAGCGAACCCGCAAATACTCTTCTTGAGGTTCGACGTGAATATCAGAAACACCTTCGGTTAAAGCTTTTGCTAAAATTTTATTTACTAGGCTGATGATGGGGGCTTCTTTGGCACCACTAACATCCCCAAGATCCTCCTCACCTGAGACATGCTCCTCTATCTCAATCTCATCTAAATTAGCTATGTCTTCGGTAACATCAACAGCTTTTTCCTCTTCTTGTTTTTGCTTTTGTTTGTTTTGTTCATTAAGATAATCCTCTAGAAGCCGATCGTAATCGTCCTTGGCAATTACCAACCGCTGGAGTTGCAAGTCATCTTTGGTCAAAATTCGTTTTAGCTCATCTCTTGCAGCAAGATTATCTGGTTTAACCATTGCTACAAGAACAGAGGGGGAATCTGTTTCTTTCTTAGCTAATGGCAGTAGTTCGTAACGTCGGCAAATATCAATGGGAATTAGGGATTGAACTAATTTTCTAACCTCGGAATTGGCAATAGGAGTAATTTGGGGATCGATATAATCTACACCGTAAATAATTTTCAGCTCAAACAAATTATTTGTTTTGTACTGGTACTGCAGCTCAGGAGTAATTTCTTTTCCTGTGATTTCTTCTAAGACTTGAGTGAGAGGACGACGAGTTGTGCGCGTTTGTACGAGAGCTTGTTCCATCTGAGTCCGATCAGCATAACCAAGCTCGATCAGCTTATTGCCGAAAGGCGAAAAATCATTGCGCAGAGCGAGGGCTTTAGATGTAGAACGCTTTCTGGATGGTAATGATGAATGAGTCATAGAATAGTGAAAATATATTGGTTATACAAATCTATAATTCCCCAAATGTCAGGTTAAATGGATAAAAACCTGCAACCTTTAATGGAAGTTTTGAGGCATTTGACTGAGAATGGCCAAGGCGGCAACTAAGAATTGCCTTTATTTTTATAGTAGTGCTAAAAATTAACTTAGCGCCCATTGTTACAGACTAAACCAAGAAGTACACGCTAATCCTATGGCTTGGTGTGAAAGTCATCATAGTTCAAATTAATATATTCTCCCGGAAGAACCCGCAAAATGTTAAAGTTGGTAATAGTTAAATTAGCCTCGCCCTAATCGGTATGACAGAAGAGCAAAAGCAGCCAGAAACAAACAACGAGCTTTCTTCCGAGAAAGAAAATGCGCAATTGCACTCAAAATTATCCGAGGAATTAGAGAGCGACAAGGCCGCCCATGAGCAGGCAGGTTCCCCCCAATCAGAAAAGACCGCTGGATCGCCCTCTATAGTAGACCCCTCAGATCAAGGAAAACAACAAGACACGGTAGACAATTCGGCAGATCCGTCGGACGCTCAGCCTGTTGCCGCTTTACAAAAGGAAATTGCAACCCTCAGAACACAATTAGAACAGCAAACTCAACAAGCAGATGCTTTTAAGGCTCAATACATAAGGTGTGCGGCAGATTTTGATAATTTCCGAAAACGGACGGAAAAAGCAACAGAAGAACTACAGCATAGGGTAAAAGGTGAAACGATTACTGAATTGCTACAAGTAATTGATAATTTCGAGCGAGCGCGACTTCAAATAAAACCAGCGACGGATGGGGAGATGGAAATTCATAAAAGCTATCAAGGAGTTTACCGACAATTAGTGGATGCTCTTAAAAGAATTGGAGTCTCGGCAATGCGTCCGGAAGGTCAAGAGTTCGACCCCAATTTTCACGAAGCAGTATACCGAGAACAGACTAATGAATATCCTGAAGGTACGGTGCTCGAACAATTGCAGCGTGGATATTTGTTAGGAGATCGAGTTCTTCGTCATGCGATGGTCAAAGTTGCAGCGACTCTTGAACCTGTGGTATCCTCAGAAGAAGAAAGCGCTATCGCGCCAGAAACCGATTCAGAGTCTTAGGGTATGGGAAAAGTCATTGGGATAGACCTAGGTACAACAAATAGTTGCGTCGCCGTTCTGGAAGGGGGGAAACCGATTGTTGTAACTAATACAGAAGGGGGAAGAACAACTCCCAGTATGGTTGGATTTGGCAAAGGGAACGAGCGTTTAGTCGGTCAGTTAGCCAAAAGGCAATCGGTTACCAATGCTGAAAACACTGTGTATAGTATTAAGCGGTTTATCGGTCGTCGCTGGGATGATACAAAGGAAGAAAGAACCCGCGTACCTTATACTTGTATCAAAGGTCGTGATGATACTGTCGATGTTGGGATTAGAGGCCGTAATTATACTCCTCAAGAAATCTCGGCGATGATTCTGCAAAAGTTAAAAGCGGATGCAGAAAATTTC
Source organism: Prochloron didemni P4-Papua_New_Guinea (assembly GCA_000252485.1). Classification (GTDB taxonomy): domain Bacteria; phylum Cyanobacteriota; class Cyanobacteriia; order Cyanobacteriales; family Prochloraceae; genus Prochloron; species Prochloron didemni. The sequence continues at coordinate 13,521 of JH610547.1, forward strand.
CTCGGGGAACCAGTTACACAAGCGGTAATTACAGTTCCGGCATATTTTACTGATGCCCAGCGACAAGCTACTAAAGATGCTGGAACTATCTCTGGTTTAGAAGTTTTAAGGATCGTTAATGAACCAACAGCAGCAGCTCTAGCCTATGGACTGGATAAGCAAGATCGAGAACAATACATCTTGGTTTTTGATTTTGGCGGCGGAACTTTTGATGTCTCTATCCTCCAACTGGGGGATGGTGTTTTTGAAGTTAAAGCTACCTCGGGAAATAACCATTTGGGTGGGGATGATTTTGATAATGTGATTGTTCGCTGGATGCTAAAAAAGTTTGAAGAACAAGAAGGCATCAACTTAGCAACTGATAAAATGGCACTTCAGCGTTTGCGAGAAGCAGCTGAAAAAGCCAAGATTGAACTTTCTAGTACCTTAACGACTTCTATCAATTTACCCTTTATTACTGCTGATGAGACGGGATCGAAACATTTGGAGATCTCACTCAAGAGAGCAAAATTTGAAGAATTAGCCAGTAAGCTTTGTGAAGCAACGGTTAAGCCAGTTAAGCAAGCACTTCAGGATTGCGAGCTTGAACCCGATAACATCGACCGTATTATTCTTGTAGGTGGCTCTACCCGCATTCCCGCCGTTCAACAAGCAATTAAAAAGTTTTTCGGTAATAAAGAACCAGATCGATCAATTAATCCTGATGAAGCAGTAGCATTGGGAGCGGCTATTCAAGCAGGGGTTTTAGGAGGGGAGGTTGAAGATGTTCTCCTTTTGGATGTTACTCCTATATCATTAGGAATTGAAACCCTAGGGGAAGTCTTTACAAAAATTATTGAGCGCAATACTACCATTCCAACTAGTAAGTCCCAGGTTTTTTCTACGGCTACGGATGGACAAACATCTGTAGAAATACACGTTCTCCAAGGAGAACGGGCAATGGCAAAAGACAATAAAAGCTTGGGAAGATTTAGGCTTACAGGCATACCTCCAGCACCGCGAGGCGTACCTCAAATTGAAGTCAGTTTTGAGATAGATGTAAATGGGATTCTTCAAGTTGAAGCGAAAGATAAAGGAACGGGTAACGAACAGAGTATCCGCATTACCAATACCGGTGGATTAAGCTCTGATGAAGTTGATGAAATGCGACAAGAGGCTGAAAAATATGCCGAACTCGACAATCTTCGTCTTCAAAAGGTAGAACTGAACAATCAAGCAGAAAGCTTGTTCTACGCTTACAAACAAACTCTTCAAGAAAATAGCAATTTACTCGGAGACGACCTCAAGGTAAGATTGGAAGAAAAAAAGCAACAACTAGAAGCAGCTTTTGCTGATTCCTTCGTTACTATGGAAAAAGTAACACAGGGAAGAACTATTCTGGAAGAATTCCGCGAGATGTTGTTGGCAGTGGGGAATGAGGTTTATAATCAAAACGATAGAGATGTAGATGAGGAGTATGGAACTGTAATTGCAATGCCTGACGAAGAGGAGTTTACCATTGAATTCGATGAGGAAGGAACTATAACAGGGGATTATGAAGCACTTGAATGATAAAAAAGTTATTAAAATTAAATACAAATAATCTAAGGATAAATAAAGACTAAAATGGAAAATAGATAGAGCAATTGCAATACTATGCTTTACCATAGTATTGTGAATAAATAAAGCATAATACACAGATTACAACCTGGTTTAACCATTAAAACAAAGAGCAAAATTTTATGGCAGGCGACTACTATGACATCCTTGGTGTTTCCCGTGACGCTAGCAAAGAAGATCTAAAACGAGCTTACCGTCGCCTAGCGCGGAAATACCATCCCGATGTCAATAAGGAAACAGGGGCAGAAGAACGTTTTAAGGAAATCAATCGCGCTTATGAAGTTCTCTCAGAGCCAGAAATGCGGGCGCGATATGATCGCTTTGGGGAACCTGGTGTGTCCAATAGCGTCGGAGGTCCGGGTTTTCAAGATTTTGGCGATATGGGAGGTTTTGCTGATATCTTTGAAACTATTTTCAGTGGCTTTGGGGGTATGGGAAGTCAAACTACTTCCCGTCGCCGTAGTGGTCCAATTCGAGGCGACGATCTGCGCCTAGATTTAAAATTAGATTTCCGCGAGGCAATTTTTGGCGGAGAAAAGGAAATTCGCATTCCCCATTTAGAAATTTGTCAGGTTTGTAGCGGGACTGGAGCCAAACCCGGAACGGGAGCCAGTTCTTGCTCCACTTGTAACGGTAGCGGTCAAGTTCGCCGTGCAACCCGCACTCCTTTTGGGAGTTTTGCTCAAGTTTCTGTTTGTCCTACCTGTAATGGGGAAGGACAAGTAATTGAAGAAAAATGCTCTAATTGTGGTGGTGCGGGTCGCAAACAAGAAACAAAGAAGCTCAAAATTACTATTCCTCCTGGAGTAGATAATGGCACTCGTTTGCGGGTTTCCCGTGAAGGGGATGCGGGAATAAAAGGCGGCACTGAAGGGGATTTATATGTTTACTTGTTTGTGGAAGCAGACCAGGAGTTTACCAGGGATGGGATTAATATCCATTCTCAAATTACCGTTAGTTATTTGCAAGCAATTCTTGGTTGTCGGTTAGTCGTGAATAGTGTTGATGGCAAGGAGGAATTAACCATTCCAGCGGGACTGCAACCGAATACAGTATTGACCCTAGAAAATAAAGGGGTTCCAAAGTTGGGCAATGCTGTCAGTCGGGGAGATCATCTGATTACGGTTAAAGTAGAAATTCCTACAAAGATCGATGCTCAGGAACGAGAACTATTGGAGCAACTTGCTAAAATTAAAGGGGACAATATGGACAAAGGAGGATTATTCGGAGGTTTGTTTAAATGAACCCCACTGTAGCTGATGGGTTGTTGGATTTGCGGGGTACTCCTTGCCCAATTAATTTTGTGCGGACAAAACTGCGCTTGGAACAAATGGAGCCTGGATCTGTGCTGGAAGTATGGCTGGATCCGGGAGAGCCAATCGAACAAGTGCCAGATAGTTTAAAGATGGAAGGCTATGAATTAGACTCTATCGATGACCGCATAAAATTTTTTGCTCTGAGAGTAAAGAGAAGCCTATGAGGTTATAACTAAATAGTTAATTATTTATATGTTGTTAAACTGATTTTTGATTTAGGAACTTCTATATCTATCCCTCTTCTGTCATTCTCTGAGTTCAATTAACAATAAATAAGTGGGATTAACCAGAAAGGGAAAAAAGTTTAAATTGATTGGTAGTATTCAATTTTAGTTTTGTATTTCTCTCCTTCTTTTAATTTTTCTTTTGGTTTAAAGACTTTAAATATTAGTGGAAAAGTTATATTTTTATATACTCACAACCTACGATGGAATAAACTAAGTGTAAATATTTAAAACATTCGTAATTTCTTGCAAAGCGTAAATATCTCTTTGTATCGTCACAAATTTAGCAACATCTATGGAAACAAGCTAATGTATATACAAAAAACTAATACCAAGAAAGTGGAACCAACAGCCAAGCTCTACGATACAGACTTTCATGCTTGGACCCAGAAACAAGCATTGTTTCTGCGGAAGAATCGTTGGAGTGAGTTGGACTTATTTAATCTTATTGAAGAAATTGAATCCTTGGGAAAACAACAACGTCAGGAACTGAGAAATCGTTTGAGTATATTAATTGGACATTTGTTAAAATGGGAGTACCAACCCCAATGCCGCAGTCGCAGTTGGTTGGCAACTATTCGGGTTCAGCGCCGCGATAGTTTAAGATTATTAAAGGATAATCCCAGTCTCAAGTCTTATCTTGAAGAAGCTGTAGCAGTAGCATATGAAAATGGTCGGGATTTAGCAATGGGAGAAACAGATTTATCGGAGGAAACTTTTCCTGAAGATTGTTGTTATAGTTTAAAGGAGATTTTGGATATGAGCTTTTATCCTGGGAAAGCTAATGATTAAAACTTCTGGGGCAAATTTTTGCCACCAACTAAAAGATTATGACTTCCATTCTTCCGTGAGGTTCTGGTGAGGGATTCTGCTGCAGTTTCTGAGACGGATGTTTCGGGATTAGTTGGCACAGTAGTAGCAGTGCAGGCAAATTTTTATCAAGTGCGATTTTTAGGAAAAATAGTAAATGGGGAATTGCAACAAGACCTTATTTCTAATTGCCCATCTCTTCTTTGTACTCGCCGATCGCGCCTGAAGAAAATCGGTCAAAAGATAATGGTGGGCGATCGCGTTCTGGTTGAATCCGTGGATCTAACAGATGGTCGGGGGGCGATCGCCCAAGTACTACCGCGCAAAAATCAACTAGAACGACCTCAATGCGCTAATACGGACCAAATTTTGCTAGTTTTCGCTCTGGAAGAACCAACTTTAGATGCTTGGCAATTGAGCAAATTTTTAGTTAAAGCTGAATCTACTGGCATTGAGTTGTGTTTGTGCTTGAATAAAAGCGATTTGGTTAGTTCCAGTGAAGAGCAAAAGTGGCGCGATCGCCTGTATAATTGGGGTTACAATCCCTTATTTATTAGCGTGGCTACCCAGAAAGGAATCCGGGAAGTAATGTCTCATCTGGAGCAAAAAATTACCGTAGTTGCTGGTCCTTCCGGAGTAGGAAAATCCAGTCTGATAGATGGATTGATTCCTAATGCTAAAGTGCGAGTGGGAAAAGTATCGGGAAAACTGCAGCGAGGTCGTCATACTACTCGTCACGTAGAACTATTTGAACTTCCCGGCAGCGGTTTACTCGCTGACAGTCCCGGGTTCAATCAACCGGATTTAGATTTGGACCCTGCTAATTTAGCTTTGTATTTTCCAGAAGCAAGAAAACGATTGGCTGTAGGTAATTGCCAATTTAGCAATTGCCTTCATCGGGACGAACCTAACTGTTTGGTAAGGGGAGATTGGGAACGTTACGACCATTATTTGCGATTTTTGGAAATGGCCATGGCGCGGGTTGAAACAATCCAACAAAGACCGGATGAAGAAGCGAACCTAAAGCTAAAAATAAAAGGTTCCGGTGAGCGTAAATACGAACCGAGATTGGAGGTTAAGAAATATCGTCGCAGTTCTCGTCGCCAAAAACATCAAACTTTGCAGGAAAGTTACCGCAATCTATCTCTTGAGGAAATTTCCGAGCCGGGAGAAGAAAATTGATTTTTGTTAAGAAATCATGACAATTTAACAACGAGGACGCAAGACTGCAAACTAGCTCCTATCTGCTTTATCACCAAAATTGTTACCCCGTGAGCTTAAAATATCTGAGTTATTTAGTTATTTAGTTATTTAGTTATTTAGTTATTTAGTTATTTAATATCTTTGGGATGTGTTGCTTCATGAGTTGCTTCGTACAACCAATATTTGGGCATTTGGTTTATTTTGTCTGCGCGCGCTAGTTGTTCGATAGATGCTAGTTGGTCGAATTGTTCTGAAGTTACTCTGAATTCTGTGGGAATAGCGATCGCTTCCATTTTCCTTGTAAAGACTTTATATCAAATCTGAAAATGGTTGCTACAGATACGTTAGTGAATGGTTTCAGCCCATTCGCCGGGTTTCTTTTATTATTTTAAGGATTAATGTAGAAACTTTGGAATATTCCCGGTTTCTCAACCACGGGATAACCTCAATCTATACTATGACGCAATAAACTATTTGTAGCAATCATTTTTGTATTTCATATTAGGAGCGAAACGGATACCTTAAAGATAGCCAAAACCAGCGGGACAAATTATCTATCCCGCTGGTTTTAGATGGCAATTGCTCGATTGTTGTCGTGTTTAATAGTCAAAGTCGCCGCCGGCGGGGCCAGCAGGTGCTTTTTCTTTTTCTGGCTTATCCACCACAATACACTCTGTAGTCAGTACCATGCCAGCGATGGAAGCAGCATTTTGCAGAGCAGAACGAGTTACTTTTGCTGGATCCACAATACCTGCTTCAAACATATCGATAAAACTGTCATTGGCAGCATCGTAGCCCACATTGAATTCTTTTTCCCGCACTCGTTCGGCAATTACAGCACCATTTTTGCCTGCATTCTCAGCAATACGCTTGAGAGGAGCAGTCAAAGCGCGAGCAACAATCATTGCGCCAGTCAAACCTTCATCCCTGAGGTTGCCCCCGGCCCAGTCTTCTAGTTCTGGAGCGAGGTGAGCCAGGGTAGTGCCGCCACCGGGAACTATACCTTCTTCTACGGCTGCTTTAGTAGCGTTAATGGCATCTTCCAGGCGCAACTTGCGGTCTTTCATTTCTGTTTCCGTGGCTGCACCCACTTTAACTACAGCCACACCGCCAGATAATTTAGCTAGACGCTCTTCCAGTTTTTCTTTGTCGTAGGAAGATTCGGTTTCTTCGATCTGACGGCGAATTTGGTCGCAGCGAGCTTGAACTCCTACTTCATTGCCTTCCGCAACAATGGTGGTGTTGTCCTTAGTGATAGTGATGCGACGAGCTTGACCTAAAAGATCCAGTTTGGCGCTCTCTAGTTTCAAACCAGCGTCTTCAGTGATTACCTTCCCGCCAGTGAGAACAGCGATATCTTCTAACATCGCTTTGCGGCGATCGCCAAAACCAGGAGCTTTAATAGCAGCTACGGTGAGTACGCCCCGCAGACGGTTAACCACTAGAGTGGCCAGGGCTTCCTTCTCAATATCCTCGGCAATAATTACTAATGGCTTGCCTTGTCTTGCTACTTGCTCCAGCACTGGTACTAAGTCTTGTACCAGAGTGATTTTCTTATCGGTAATCAAGATATAAGGCTCGTCCAAGACCGCTTCCATGCGCTCGGTGTCGGTGACGAAGTAGGGGGAGATATAACCCTTGTCAAAGCGCATCCCTTCAGTGATTTCCAGTTCGGTGGTCATGGACTTCCCTTCTTCCAGGGAAATAACCCCTTCCTTACCCACCTTATCCATGGCAGCCGCAATCATGTTGCCCACTTCTTCATCATTGCCTGCAGAAATGGAACCCACCTGAGCGATCGCCTTAGAGTCTTCAATTTGCTGGGCGCGATTGGCGATTTTTTCCACTAAGAATTCCGTGGCTTTATCGATTCCTCGCTTAAGGGCAATGGGATTTGCTCCTGCTGCAACGTTACGCAATCCTTCTTTAACGATAGCGTGAGCCAGAACTGTAGCAGTAGTGGTTCCGTCTCCAGCTACGTCATTAGTTTTCGATGCAGCTTGACGAATTAAGGAAACACCAGTGTTTTCGATATTTTCTTCCAGTTCGATTTCTTTGGCGATGGTGACACCGTCGTTAACTATTTGGGGTGCGCCAAATTTCTTTTCTAGTACTACGTTCCGTCCCTTGGGACCGAGGGTAACGGCTACGCATTCAGTCAATAGGTCGATACCTTTTTCTAAAGCACGACGAGCTTCATCGTTGTAAATAATGGATTTGGCCATAGGTCTGTCTCTTACTCAACTTGTGAATTAACAAAGGCTCTTTGACAGAAAGGGTTTAGAAAGGGTTTAATAATTAGGCAACTGCGGCGAGAATGTCTTTCTCCGATAAGAGAACGTAGTCGTCGCCCCCTAACTTGACGTCAGTGCCGGCGTACTTGGAGTAAAGAACCCGATCCCCAACTTTCACTTCTAATGCTGAGTAACTGCCGTCGTCATTCCGCTTACCTGGTCCTACTGCCACCACTTCTCCTACTTGTGGTTTCTCTTTGGCTGTGTCCGGTAAGAGAATACCCCCAGCGGTTTTTTCTTCACTGGGGCTGACTTTGACAAATACCCGCTCTCCTAGGGGTTTTACTGTCGAAACATTAATGGTAATCGCTGCCATAGGAAATCCTCCAGATTACTCACATGAGATTGTGTTACACTCAATGTTTTTCCGTGCGAGTCTTCCGCGCTAGTTAGCACTCTCACTTTCCGAGTGCTAATGTAACGAAATAGTGAATATGATGACAATTAGCGATGGAGTACGGAAAACCGAACTCTCTGGCTATTTTCTTCAAACCCACATTCTGCACTTCTCAATGTAGCGCTTAATGCTACATTGAGAAGATTTGGTATTGAAGAAACGCACTGACTGAGGCATAGAGTTGATTTGTCGTTCCTATGGTGGATTGCTGATGTCTAAGATGTTGGGTTTCGTTACCTCAACCCAACCTACAAGATCCGCTTCCAGATATAGTTGTCACCCCGTCAGAGATTTTTTAGTTGAGTAATCGAAAGTAATTTTTTCCATTACATATTCAATTATTACCAAGCTATAATAACGATAATCATTATTTTACCACTAAATGGCTTCTGAGTATTTTTACTTTTTCTTTTTATATGTAGGGTTTGCTGATTAATGCGATCGGGAGAGTCTTTTTATCCCACATTCCGCATGTCAATTTGACGTGCGTTGTGCTACATACTAAGAGTTGACGAACTGGAAGCGTTTCCGTATTACATATTGAGGCAACAAGAACACTTCGATAATGATTATCATTATCGAGGATAAATTGACTTAACCAAGCTCTATCTATCTCTGGGCTTATAATCTATAGCGCTTCGCGCTGGTGTCGTTATATGAAATATGAAAATGTTTGCTACAGATACAATAATTAGTAAAAGCTTT
>JH610548.1 GCA_000252485.1 Prochloron didemni P4-Papua_New_Guinea
GGGGAGGGGATTTAGGGGAGGGGGTGTAGCAAACATTTTCAGATTTGATATAAGATGTTGGGTTTCGTTACCTCAACCCAACCTACAAGATCCGCGATCGCACTGGGACAGGGGTTAAATTCTGCGAATTTGTTGTAATATTCTGACATGATCTTCCACACTTTGAAGCAAGAACGAGGAAAAAGACTCGCTGATTTTTTTGGGCAGCTTTTCTCCTTCTAAGTAATAGTAGACTGGTGGATTATCATCTTGAGGTTCTGTATGAAAGTAATCAAACTGATATCCCTGGTGCATTGAAAAGACAAACGCTGCGTCTGGCAACTGGAAGTCAACCTCGTTTTCTTTTAAAAGATTTTCTGCATAGGCACGAAGTTCGAGAATATCTGGGTAGAACATATCCGTGCCTGCATAAAATTCCCCAGCTCGATGGCCACATATTCGTAGAAAATCTTTGTAGGTAGCGGGTAATTGAAGTTTAAACTTTGATTCTATGACTTCTGTTTCCTCTGCACTACAACCCTGAATCTCCTCTGAACTGGCAAGGGCAGTTTCAAGAAGTTGGTTTTGAAAGTTTGAAAGAATAGATTGCATTATAAATCTTGCTATGTGTACAGATACAGGTTTACTTTCAACTCATTAGATCGAAATTCAGAATCTAACTACTAAGATAGGTGGGCATAAATAAACGTTCAAACGAAGAACTCGCAAATGAAGCCAGAAGCCATTTTTCAAGAGGTTTTCACCGTTTTGAATCTCCACCGCTATTTTACGAATAATTAAACCCACCTATTTACACTAATAAAAGTATCTTAAGGAAGATTACGATTTGGACGATCGTACCAACCCGTACCTCCGTCGTTGACAAGACCACCACGAATGGACTGAGAATATTGGTTGTTACCATAGTATGTATCTATGGTAATATTGGGATGTTGATGGCTAAATTGCTCGATTACAGATCCACAACTATTGCAGTAATATCTTTCCGAATATATTCTCAGAGTTCCGTTAGCGTCTATCCTTCTTGACTGTATTTGACGGTTCAGATGTTCTAAAAGATGAACCTCTGAGTCATTATGTCTAGGAGTCGGAATTCCTTGACCGTTAGGGGCTTCGTGAGTATTAAAAGCTCTTCGACCTTGACTTTTTACTCCGGGCGTACGTGCGCCACTTACCGCAAACTCATTATAAATAACCTGCGAGTTTTGATCTCTCAATTCAGCAATTGCGATATTTCTGCTTTTGTCGATTCCGTTTTGTACTCTTACTTCATTTAATCCTTGGGTATTACACCTTGGATTATGCACTAGCAGCTTTTCTTTTGACACATAATAGGTATGCGCTTCATCCACCTCGAAGTTGTAAACCCGCGTGCTGTCGCGAGACTCCAAATCAGTAACAGTGGCTGTTTTTCCGCCGAGTCGAACTAAGGTGTCTCCCACGCTCAGGTCTTCAGCCTCTACCCAACCGTTGGCAGTGTAAAACTCGTGTTCTGGGGTAGTGGTAATCGCCTCTTCTCCCACCGTCACAACTATAGATTCAGGGGCGATGCGAGTAAACAGATGAGAGACAGGATATTCCCCTTCCTCTCCCGTTTCCTCATTATAGGCAAGGACCGTATCACCAACGGCAACCTCTTCAATGGCCTTTTCTCCTTGGGAAGTAGCCACCTCAGTTCCAGCGGCAAACGAAGCACAACCTTTTGCATACTTTCTTCCGCCTTTGCTCAGTCGCATTCCGGCTTGCATGCCCAAGAAGAGGATATCAATTCCTAACTGAATGCCATTTCCGACAGAAGGATCGGCGATGGTTTTGTAGGTATCGTAACCCACCATACCGGCAAAGGCCACCTGACCGACTCCGGGAACTGCAAATAACGCCCCCATGCCGAAGCCGATGCCAAAGGATTTAGCAACGTCACCGATGCTGCCTCCTGCCATGGCGGTGAAGGAAGCATTCATCGTTCCCATCACTCCTCCGGCAACAGCCATCTCTGCCACTGTGGTGCCGATGGTTCCCAGTCCCGCTGCGGCGATGGCGCCCCCAGCAACAGCGCCTACTCCGGCTGCCGCACCGCCGAGCGCCGCACCACCTAAAACTCCTCCCCAGGTTTTGCCGGAACTCCAATCCCAACTCGCCGGGTTAAAGTTGTGGTTGACCGCTGCACCGCCCATATAAGCCCCGACTATCGCCCCGACCGCGACCACGATTCCTAGAATTAGATCGTCAACACCAAATACCGCTCCTGTGGGGTCGGTGCCGCTGAGGGGATCGCCGTTGCCGTAAACATAGGGGCTGAAGTATTGACGGGCTGGATCCGGGGTGAGGAAGCGCCCCAAATGGCCATCGTAGTAGCGAGCCCCGAAGTAGTAGAGGTCGCTGTTGCTGTCGTATTCCTTGCCCGTAAATTTGGGTCGGAATACGTCTTGACCGGTGCTGGAGTCGGCGATGGCGCCGTAGGGTTCGTAGTTGATTTGGCTGACTTGGTTGGCGTTTTCGTCAGTTACTAAGGTGGTACTGCCCAATTGGTCGTAGTGGAAGAAAAGGGTTTCTCCCGCCACGGGATAGCCAGCCCCATTTGCTCCTGGTGTCATTGCTGCCAGGACACTGGATCCGGTCAGACTGACAGTGGAGAAGGAAACTAGGGCCAAGGCAAAGGATACAGGACGATGCCATGTTTGCAGTAGCCAGCCTGGATTGTCGGGAGTATGGAGTTTAGGGGCTGTTTCTGGGGCTATCCAACCCAGGCTTGCCAAGGCACGAGCCACCCTTGCCCGATTTCTGCCCGTCCAACTGTCGGGGGATGCCGATCGCCAGCTGCGATACAGCCACAGCAGTAAGGTGCACAACAGCCAACTGATGAGTACAAAGGCAACGAGACTTTGATCCACATGGGCAGCGAAGGCCAGTTGGTTTAATTTCCCTTGGACGAATTTAGCTAAACCCCCCCAAGAATTTGGATTGTAGAGGGAGGCTTCTAGGCGAGCCCCATTGGCATGAATGGCGGCCAGGAGATTGACATTGCTGCCATCTTTGGCGATGGCGGCGATGGTTCCTTGGGGTCCGACGATATATTTGGTGTGGATTTGAGCATTGTTTGCTTTACGCACCACCTCGTAGAAGGGGGCAACGTAATAAGTTGTGGTTCCATCCTCCGCTTCTGTTTTGCTCAGGCGGTTGCCAGAGTCGTCATAGGTGAATTGGTTGACGGTTCCGGAACCTGCGTTATTCACTTGAAGTAAGCGGTTTTGAGCGTCGTAGCTGTAACTCCAAGGTGCATGCTGGGTTGTGTTGCCGTTGGCATCGTAGGTTGCCGCCGCCAGCTGGTGTTTTTTATCAGTTTTGTAGCTGTAGGTGGTGTTGTTGCGCTGGGTAATATTGCCAGCGTGATCGTATTCGTAGCTCAGGCTTGGATAGGGCCCGCTAGCGCTCTCCAGTCGTCCCACCACATCGTAGCCAAAGTTTTGGCTGAGTCCTTTTTGCGCATTGTCAGTGATAGCGCGGAGTTTATTGGCTTTATTCCAGGTGTAGTTGAAGTTGAAGTAGGTATGAGCGTTTTTTGTTGTCGTACTGGTGGTAATGCGCCCGATGGCGTCGTAGGTGTAGTTTGACTCTACCTGGTTGGGATTGTAGACAACTTGGCCGATGTCTCCCAGGGCAGTGTAGTTGTCGTAGGTGGCGTAATCCGTAAAGTCGCTTTCTCCCGTGTCTTGGAGAGCGACGGTGTGCAGTTCTCCTCCCTCATGGTAGCTATGGCGAACCACCGCGCCGTCGGGATAGGTTATGGTCTCGGGACGACCGGCGGCATCGTAAGTGTATTGACTGAGGTAGGTTTCTTTACTGCCATCACCGTCGGTATCGATTTTCACCGCTTCTTCCTTCACCTCACCCCGATTGTTGTAGGAAAATGTGTAGGTAGCTTCTGGCATGACAATCTTAGTCAGAGCACCTTTACCGTTGTCTACGTTGGGATCGTCATATTCGTAGGTAATGGTTTTCTCTAGGGATGAGTCGCTGTTGTAAACCTGTTTCCGGCTTACACGACCCAAGTTATCGTACTCTAAGCTAATTTCCTGACCCTTGGCATCGATTTGACTGGCAAGTTTGCCGTTGTTGTTGTAGCTGTATTTGCTTGTTCCCGTTTCAGCTGTGGTTTCCGAGATGAGTTGCCCCAGGGAGTTGTACGCCATGTTGGTGTTTTGTCCAAGGGGATCGGTAATGGTTGTTACTTGTCCCAGGTGATCGTAACTGTAGGAGGCATTGCTGCCATTGGGTTGCTGTTTCTCTTTCACCCAACTGCGAGAGGTATCTCTCACCAGGGATTGAACTAGATCCGTGCCGCTGGCATTGTTGCGGGGATCGGGAGAGCGATAGGTTGTTTGGCGATCGTCGTGCAGCCGATTGTAGTTAATTTGGGTAACCGCACCCACTGGATCGGTGGTTTGGATGAGATATCCGTGAACGTTGTACTCGTATGCGAGGAAGTTCGCTGTCTCCCCAGCATAATAGGGGAGGGACTCTCGGGCAGTTTGTCCGATGGAGTTGAATTGGACTGTGTTCCTTATAGTTTGGCCGTCATCTCCTTTAGACTCTGTTTGGTAAGTTCGTCCCAAGCCGTCGATATATTCGCGATCCCAAAGCCAAGTATTGTCTGGGGTGTTGCTCCCGTTCCACTCAGTTCGATAGGAAGTCTTCACCGACATCCCCCCGCTTGCTTCGGCTAAAAACTCGGTCTTGTTTAGGGTAACTAAATCATTGCCATCTGGTTTGATGCCCTGAGTTTCCAAGATGCGACCAAATCCATCGATTCCGCTGTCGGCAATGGCCATTGTGGTATGACCGTTGGGATCCACCACTTGGGTTTTGATGCCGAATTTCGGTTCGTAGCTGGTGCTAACCGTTAAACTCCCACCTGCCGAGGTGGAGGGGGTAGTGCGTTGTTGGGGAAATGTACGATATTGGCTTTCGTAGGTAGTGCTGCTGGTATGATCCAAGGGATCGGTCAGGGATGTCACGTTACCGTAGGCATCATAGTTAGTGGTGGTAGTCAGCCATTGCCCTTGGGTGTCATCCGGGCCGCTTTTATCCCGCCAGTTGCCGTGACTGGTTAAGTTCATCTGGCCATCGTAGCCGAATCGCTCCCAGCGCAAATCCGTGGAGGCATTCCAGTTACTGAAGTTGTTACAACCTGCTGCACTGTTAACGATTTTTTGTTGGCTGGGGAAGAAACTCTTCCACCAATCCTCTTCTGTGCCGTTTTCGTAGGCGAGACAGGTGTATACCTTGTCGTTGGCTTCCGTTACATCTCCTAAGTCTGAGGTAACGGTCACATTTTGATGGTTACTGTCGTACTCATAGGTACGTTTGAGGGTGTAGTTATATGTTCCTTCCGTGTAGTGTTCGAGGGCGACTGCTGTTTTCCAGAATTTATAGATGCCGTTGCTGTCTTGGGAAGATTCGTAACTGGAAGCCGTTTTCCCCAACAAGTCACCTGAATGTTCCAAATCCCAGATTTCCTGATCGTCTATCATTCCCAACAAGGGGAAGTCTGTATGATGAGTGGTGATAGTTTTGGTTTGGTTTTGGTTATCTATCAGGATAGTTTTCTCAAATCCGAGCCAACCGCGATGGCGATCTACTTTTGCTCCTTCGTATTGGTGGTCGTAGACAAAGGTATTGGTGGGATTGGTTGCTTTATCTTTAATGGTATGCTGAGAAACCACGTACAGGGAATTCTGCACCCTCACGATGGTATCCGATGAGTGCAAGGTTAACGTGTAGGGGCTGGTGGCTCCTCCATATCCGTTGATTTTGAGGTAATAGCGTCCAGGGTTAGTTGCGTTATAGGTTCCTTCTTCCGGGTTATTGGTGCTGTTTCCTCGTGCTACCCATTGGGAAAGATTTGACTCCTGGCAAAGGTACCAATCTAAATTCTGGTTATTATCGCTCGCCACTGAAATTGTAATTGCCCGAGACGAAGGGATATCAAAGGCAAACCAATCTTCGTCGCTGCTGGATGAGATGTTACCGCCAACCACCACGTCGGTGCTACCTAAGCCATTAGCGGAGTTCGCAGTGCCGTTATTTTCCGTCTCCGTTACTTCTTTGGTGTAAACCGTGCTGTCTGTTAGGGGCTTGTATTCAATTTGGGTTTGCCCGCCGAGTCCGTTGGTGATGGTGGTGAGGAGCTTACTCCTCCCCTTGGAGGTAGCGACATGAACGCCATCATTCCCAAAACCCACCACGTCTGCTAGGCCATCACCGTTGACATCGGCCATCATCCGTGGATTCTTCCCTACGTACCATCCATAATATTGAGAAAGACCATGAACCCATTCACTTGCCGGATTGAAACTGTTTCCATTCGAGGTAGCTACTATAACCCCGCGATCGCCAAAACCCACCACGTCTGCCAGACCATCACCATTGATATCCGCCATCATCCGGGGATTCTTGTCTGTACGCCATCCTCCGGCGTCATCGTCATAACCAAACCTGTTGACCCATTGACTTGGTGGATTAAAGCCCATTCCATTCGATGTAGCCACAACTACTCCTGCATACCCAAAACCCACCACGTCTGCTAGGCCATCACCG
>JH610549.1 GCA_000252485.1 Prochloron didemni P4-Papua_New_Guinea
GTTTATCTGTACGCCATGCTCCGGCGTCATCGTCATAACCAAACCTGTTGACCCATCGACTTGGTGGATTAAAGCCCGTTCCATTGGATGTAGCCACATGTACGCCATCATTCCAAAAACCCACTACGTCTGCTAGGCCATCACCATTGACATCCGCCATCATCCGGGGATTCTTGTCTGTACGCCATGCTCCGGCGTCATATCCAAACCCAGCTATCCATCGACTTGGTCGATTAAATTCCTGTTCTCCATCTTTATGGCTAAAATCTGTTGCTGGCAAACACACCCCAACCGCATCGCATTCTTGAAGTTGTGTTAGGCGACTGCGCCCTGTGGCCGTGCCGTATTGGTAAGCAAGGCGATATTCTTTAACCAGGTTGTCCGCTGTTTCAACACTGTTCCCATCTCCATCTAGATCCACATAGGTTTTAATCCCTGCTAGTCGCTTCGTTGTTTCGGCTTCGGAACCCCCCACATACGCTGTAATATTGTCGTTGCGATTTTCATACTCAAACTTCACCAAGCGCTGGGGGGTGACACCGGAGTTCCCGGTGTAGCGAACTGCTGTGGGATAATAGCCGAGAAATGCCCCCCTGATACTTCTTGTTACTCGGCTGGTATCCTCTTGATAGCTGACGTTCACAAAGTTGCCATTACGATCGCTGATCCTATTCAAAGCCCAAACTCGCACTGCTTCATCGGAGCGCCCCCTCGCTAAAATCCGGGAATCATCAGTATTGCCAAACTCCATTTGATGCCCGTCTTTGGTCGTCACTGTAAACGAGCGCGGTCCATTTTGACTCCCATGGGAAATAACTCTTACCCAAGTCTCTCGTTCAGTGCGATATTCCGTCCCATCTGCCCCGTAGTTACCGCTCACTGCCATTAATCGCTGGCCGTCAAAACAGAAGCGATCGCCGCTGTCGAAGTCCACGCCCCCTCTCACACCATCGGTGGCAATGGTTTGGCCGCAACGGGCGATCGCCGACAGTCCGGCTAACTCCCAACCCACTCCCAGCAGCCCGTTTCCCTGTTGGCTGTTGTAAACCAGGGATAGATTTGGCTGTACTCCGTTTATTCCTGGAGGCACTTCAATAGGAACGGTATATGTCGCGCCTCCGTTCCCGTTGACTGCAAACTCTCCCGGTATCGTCCCCACTTGGGCGCTGGACGCTGGAGTAGCGATCGCCCACTGACTGGAGGTGTCCCCCAAAAACGACCAACTGGGGAAAAAGGAGAACAGTGCGAATACTACAGTTAATGCTAGGGATTTCAGACTTTTGGATGCTTTACTCATATTCGGTACGACCACAAAATTCTAATCAAAGTTTCAGAGGTATAGCGCTACGCGCTAGGGAATAGGTACTGTTGGAATAAGCGGTTTTTTCTTCACTTGGAACGAAATAGCGGATCTGATGACAATGAGCGATCGAGTACGGAAAACCGAACTCTCTGGCTATTTTCTTCAAAAGTTGATTGCTGGTAGCCCATTACTCATCAGTGATTTCCCACTGCTAGATCGTCTCTTGACCCAAGTATTAATACTTAAAACCAATTTAATTTGTAACTAATAACCCAGATAAAGGATACTTGGGTGGCTGTAATTTGGTTGCTGGTTTCCCTATTGCTGTCCATAATTGACATTTTGCCTCAATTGTCTTTTCTCCAATGAATTTTCGCGTTCTGTTCTTTAGACGTTTTCCGTTGCTCTTTTCTGACAAACAAATTCTTTCTTTTTCGAGAAGGCGATCGCCACTATGACCATTACGAGCTTGAACTGTTTTAATTTATTGCACTACACCCTCGGGTATTAGAAACCAAGCTGATGTAGTAGCGCACTAATCCGAGCTGAACGGTGATTCTTTCCTCACAAACATATTATATTTTTTTTATTCCAATCTAAGAAAGCTGATACTTCTGGACAAGTCAAGCAATTCTTAAACTTTCTTTACATATAAAAAGACATGGGACTTGTAACTGCCACATCATTGCGCAAACCCTCTCCTATTGAACTGCTTCTCATAACGTATAACGTAGGCAAGCAAAATGAATTCCGCCTAAAACCGCTGAAACTATTGCTAATCAACAACGCTGTATCCAATGGGTGTGGTCAAAACCAGTTGGGTCTAAAACTGCAGTCCTTCGGGAGACTATTGATACTGCTTTTGACTACAGCGGTAGATGCTGTGGTGGGCAATGCCGCACCCTACGAAAAAACCCTATCAACTACTTTTGAACACACCTGTATCCAATTTTTGCACAGGGACTTACTTGTGGTTTTTCCTTGGGTGTGGTCAAAAACAGTTGAGAATTTTATCTTCTCAATAGTAGCGGCTTACTCCAAGGCAGCCCAGAGGGCTACCCCACAATTGACTTTCTACATATTCAAACACAAACAACTACTTTTGACCACACCCTTTTTCCTTGGCTGTATCCGGTAACAGAATACCCCCAGCGGTTTTTTCTTCGCTGGGAACGAAATAACCCAGATAATGAAACTATGTCATATTAGGTTTAACCTGCCAGTAGGAAATTCCGATTCTTAATGGATTCTGAGGAAACTTTGGTGAATCAAAGATTACGATAGAAAAGACTTCACAAATAGAAGATCGTCGCTAAAATAAAAAAAAACGGTTGAGTTATGAACCAAGGAACGACTAGCAGTGGCAAGGCGTTTGACAAACTCCATCCAACAGATATCCTCGACCGATTATATGGCTCGCGAGCTGATGGTTGCTTACGAGTATCCCATGGTTCAGTTTCTTATTTTCTTTATTTTGCTCGGGGAGAGTTGATTTATGCAACTAATTCTGTAGATCCTTTTGAGCGCCTCGAGCGCCATCTCCGTCGTTTGAGTTTCTCTAATCGCTCTCTTACTAGCGACATGGTTACCCAAGCACGCCTGGATTTTGAAACTGACTCTGCAACTGACAATAATCCCGAGTATGAAGCTATTTGCTGGCTAGTAGATCGCCAATACATCAAACAGACTGAAGGAGCGCAATTAGTTGAAAATTTGACTCAGGAGGTTTTGGAAACTTATCTCTTATTATCCCAATTAGATGACAAGAATGTTATCTTTTCCGGTCAACATATGTTGAGGGAATTGGGATTGATGGATTCCCAAAAATTGCTTGAAAGATGCTGTGAGCGCTTGCAAGCTTGGCAAGCTTTAAATCCGCAGATTTCATCTTCTTATCAGCGAGCTTATTTTTTTAATAATGCCTATGCCAAAAATAAGATTCCCCCAGAGCAAAGACTCAAGCTGGGTAGTGCTTTAAAAGGGTTTAATTTTCGTCAGCTTGGCGTAATGTTAAATAAAGATGAGTTGGTACTAGCTCGTAAACTACATCGACTGGTAATTCGCGGAGCGGTTATCTTACGAGAACCTCAGCCTCCTTATGATAAATTGCCAATTATTTCAGAACAATCCGTAGAATTTATTGCTAGTAGAAACAATAGCCAGACTCTAGAGGATTGGCCAACAGATACAGATGAAGTGAAAACAGATCTTAGTTTTTCCGGGATCGACAATGCTAAAGGGCTGCTGAAAACTTACACAATAGCTTGTGTAGATGATAGTCCCACCACTTTACAAGAGATTAACAGATGTTTGGACAATGATAAATTAAAAGTTTTTTTAATTAATGATTCTGTTCAAGCTTTAATGAAAATAATTGAAATTGCTCCCGACTTGATTTTATTAGATGTGGGCATGCCGAATGTGGATGGTTATCAACTATGCTCTCTGCTGAGGAAAAATCCGAGCTTCAAAAAAACACCCATTGTCATGGTAACAGGTAATAACGGATTCCTGGATCGAGCTAAGGCTAAACTGGCTGGTTCTACTGATTATATGGTCAAACCTTTTAATCAAGCCGAATTACTGAAAATGGTGTTTAGATATTTAACCTGACAAGTTAGTTTTTGAGAGGATATAGCGCTACGCGCAATTCAAAATTAAAAATTAAAAATTAAAAATTAAAAAAGACGGCTATGACTAGGTTTCAGGCTTTGTTAATGACAATATAGCGCTACGCGCAATTCAAAGTTCAAAATTAAAAATTAAAAAAGATGGCTATGACTAGGTTTCAGGCTTTATTAATGTCCTAACCTAAATGCGTAGTGCTATATATTGATAAACGAATAGGGAAAATAATTCAGCTATAGCAATTCCCAACGAACACTTCGGCTACGCGGTCCCTGCACTTTTGTCTAAAAAATGTAGCATGTAACGACACCAGAGCGAAGCGCTATAAATAAAAAAAACAGATCTTAGTCTTTATATCCCTCTCGATGACCACAGCAAAGAAATCAAAAGCCCAAGTTGTCAGAGAGTCAGATAGATAGGCAAGGGGGCACCTTTGTGCCCCCCTGGATCTATTTTAAAGCTTTCAGCAACTGATTTTTTGCGGTACTTAGTGCTTCAGATAATTTATCCGGTTCCCTTCCTCCAGCTTGAGCAAGGTTTGGACGACCTCCTCCACCGCCACCGCAAATTTTAGCAATTTGACCGATAAATTTCCCTGCTTGCAGTTTTTTCTCTTGGTTGACTTTGCTACTAAAGGCGGCCACTAAACTGACTTTACCTGCTGCAGGAACAGAACCGAGAACCACCGCACTGTCTCCCAGTTTTTGTTGCAATCTTTCTGCTACTGCTTTCAAAGCATCTGGTTCAACATCTTCTAATTTTTCTACCAGAATTTTAAATTCCCCAACTTGGGAGGCTTCTGTGAGCAAGCTATCTGATTTGGCTAAAGCTAGTGACTGTTTGAGGACTTCTAATTGTTTCTGAGAGGCTTTTAATTCTCCTTGTAAGTTGTCAATTCTTTCTGGGATTGCTTCTGGTTTGACTTTCAGGCGATCGCTCAATTCCCGGACCACTCTATCTCTCAGGTTTAAATATTCCAGCACCGCAGTTCCAGCAACAGCTTCAATGCGGCGCACGCCTGTAGAAATTCCCGTTTCCGAGACTATTTTAAACAGGCCAATCTCTGCTGTATTCCTGGTATGAGTGCCGCCGCACAGTTCCATAGAAACGCCGGGAATATCCACTACTCTCACTTCCGTGCCGTAATTTTCATTGGCCATGTAAGTAGCACCTTTATCTTTAGCCGCAGTTAAGGGCATAAGGGCAATTTCTGTATTGCGAGCTTCTGAGATCCAAGTGTTAACATCCCGTTCAATTTGTTCTAACTCTTCCAGTTGTAGGGGACGGGGACAGTTAAAATCAAAGCGAAGGCGATGAAAGGCTACCAAGGAACCAGCTTGAGAGATAGAATCGTCCACATTTTTTTTCAAGGCTGCTTGGAGGAGGTGGGTGGCAGTATGATGAGCTTGGGCGCGACGGCGACAAGGGCGATCTATGGTGGCGGTTACTGTTTCCCCTGGTTTGAGAGTACCCTCTTCTACCCGACCGCAGTGAACGAAGAGACCTGATTCTTTCTGCACGTCTTCAATTATGACTTTAAGATTGGGGCTAAATAAATAGCCGCGATCGCCTATTTGTCCCCCGGACTCTCCGTAAAAGGGGGTTCGATCTAACACTACTTGCACTTCACTGCCAACTTCAGCAGCGTCAACTGTATTTCCTCGCACTAAAACAGCTTCTACTTTGGCAGCTGTTTCCACTTCGCTGTAGCCGACAAATTTGGTAGCTGGGATAGATGTTGCTAGCTTTTCTATACTGCCTTGAACTGTTAAATCGATGGTCTCATGGGCAGCTTGAGAACGAATGCGCTGCCGTTCCATTTCTTTCTCAAAGTCTTCTACATTAACAGTTAGATCGGCTTCCGCAGCAATTTCTTGGGTCAACTCTAAGGGAAAACCGTAGGTATCGTAAAGAGTAAATGCGTCTGAACCGGAGATTTGCTGAGGTTTTTGGGCCAAAATTTCTGCCAGCAGCTTTTCCCCTCTGGCTAAGGTTTTCAAGAAACTGGTTTCTTCCCGTTCCAGTTCTTGGAAAATTGCCTCTTGCTTTTCTGTTAGTTGAGGATAGGCAGATTCTGAGAGGGAAATGGCTGTGTGGGCTACTTTCTGAATAAAAAAGCCTTCAATCCCAATTTGTCTTCCGTGACGCACTACCCGGCGAATTAAACGGCGCAAGATATAGCCTCGACCGATGTTAGAGCCAGTAATACCATCAGAAATCATCTGTACCGTTGCTCTAACGTGGTCTCCTATAACTTTGAGAGATACTTTGGTTTTCTCATCCGCTTTGCTGTAGTCAATCCCTGCCAGAGTTGCTGCAGTTTTGAGAATGGGGAAAATTAGGTCTGTTTCGTAGTTATTGGCAGCGGATTGTAAAATTTGGGCCATTCGTTCCAAACCCATGCCCGTATCAATGTTTTTTGCGGCTAGAGGAGTGAGATTGCCATCTGCATCTCGGTTGTACTCCATGAAGACCAGGTTGTAGAATTCGATGAAGCGACTGTCATCTTCTAAATCTATTTCTTCAGCTCCTAATTCTGGGTAAAAGTCGTAGTAAATTTCTGAACAAGGACCGCAGGGACCGGTGGGTCCCGATTTCCAGAAATTATCTTTTTCTCCCATTCGCACAATACGATTTGGGGAAATACCGATTTTGTCCTGCCAAATGGAAAAAGCTTCCTCATCTTCCTGAAAGACACTGACAACCAGGCGATTTTCTGGCAAACCGAAGACTTCCGTAGAGAGTTCCCAAGCCCAGGCGATGGCTTGTTCTTTAAAATAATCGCCAAAACTAAAATTGCCCAACATCTCAAAAAAGGTTTGATGGCGAGCAGTGCGTCCCACGTTTTCGATATCGTTAGTTCTGATACACTTTTGGGAAGTAGTGGCTCGCGGCCATTGAGAGGTTCTCTGACCGAGAAAAATGGGTTTAAAAGGTAGCATTCCGGCGATAGTCAACAGTACCGTGGGATCTTCTGGGACTAAGGAGGCACTTGGTAAGATTTTGTGCTGTCGGGACCCATAGAAGTGCAAAAATTTTTCCCGGATTTCGCTACCGCTGAGATAGGTCGGAGAATGAGGCATAAAATTAGATCCGATGCAAATTTTTCCTAAATGTTTACTATTTTGACATTTCTCAAGCTGTTCTTGAAGCCAACAGGGCTATTTAGATTGATTGTGTTCTGCCTGCTCTAGTTATTTGACAGCAGTTTGAGGTAGTATAGATATGATAAGCTTTAAAATAGCTGTTAAAGTAGAAATTATAAGTCTTCTAACAGTAGCAAGTGGTCGGGAGGTTTTTACTTATGATGAACCCATCTACCAATGGTACTGCTTCTCACAGTTCTCGTTCTCTAGATTTACTCAATCAATTATCTGTTGGGCAATTTGATGTTTGCCTGAAAGTTTATGATGGTTCGGTAAACTGGTTTATTTATTGTCAAAAAGGAAAGTTAATCTATGCCACTAATTCAGTGGATCCATTAGAGCGCCTGGAACGCCATCTTCGTCGTTTGTGTACTGAAATACCAGGACTCAATAGGCAAGGTATTCGGGCCAGTGTTCAACAAAATTTTGATTTTACCGCTACTGAAGATGGTGAGGTAGCCAAAGATTATCAAGCTATTTGTTGGCTTTTAGAAAAAAGAGAAATTAACGAATACGAAGCAAGAAAATTAGTGACAAGGTTGACCAAGGAGGTCCTGAAAAATTATATTGTATTGACGAAAATTGATAAGCATGTAGTAGAAGAACAAAATAATTTGCCTGCTTCAATGTGCCAATTGGAAATTTCCAACTTGGTTGAGGATTGTTACCAAGAATTGCGGGAAATGAAGATATTAGGATTGCCCATCTGGTCTTATTATCAGCGCCCTTATTTTTTTGGCAACTCCTATTCTAAACAATTATTGTCAGAAGAAAAACAACAAAAGTTAGGCAGTTTGTTGCGAGGATTTAATTTTCATCAGCTTGCTGCAATTTTGAATCAAGATGAGTTGGATGTACTGAAAAAATTGCGCCCTCTCATCGTCAATGGTGCTATTCTCGTTCGGGAACCTCAACCACCATTCGACCTCTTACCTAAAATAGATTATCAATCTTTGGGAGAATTAATTACTAGCACCACAGACAGTGATGAAGCCACAATTAAGGAGAGTTCAGAGTTAGACATTGCCAATGAGAATTTTATATCAAGAAGTTATAAAATTGCTTGTATAGATGATAGTACCACAATTCTCAATGAAATTAAACGTTGTTTAGAAAATGATAGTTTTTCTGTTCATCCCATTAAAGATTCAGTTAGAGCTTTAATGCAAATTATTCGGATCAAGCCAGATTTGATTCTGTTAGACGTGGGTATGCCAAATGTGGATGGGTATCAACTATGTTCTCTGATTAGAAATAATCCCCAATTCAAGAAAACACCTATTGTCATGGTAACAGGAAATACAGGTTTGATAGATCGGGCAAAAGCTAAGTTAGCTGGGGCCAACGACTACATGACTAAACCTTTTACCCAAACAGAACTGCTCAAAATAGTATTCCGACATTTAACCTAGTTCAACAATGAATATTTCCAATGCACAATTGAACTCGAATATATTACAAAAGACTAGAGGTGATACTTATCTTTGTTTAGAAGTGAACCAACAGACATGGGCCGCTTTACCCATGAAACACGCTCAAGAAGTTATTGTAGTTCCAGTTGGCCGTCTAACCCCCATACCCAATATGCTGGACTGCATTCTCGGATTGCTCAAACAACGCAGTCGGGTATTTTGGACAATTGACTTAGCACAAATGCTCCAGTTGGAACCAATTTCCCTAGATGTTCAATATTACAATATTGCCATTGTTCGTGTAGACAATATTTCTTTGGGATTGGCTGTTAGGAAAATCCAAGGAGTCATCAGGTTCACAGAAGATTCAATTCAATCCCCCATAGGAACAGTTTCAGCGGGTATAACTCCCTATCTGAGGGGTTGTACTTTTCTACAAAAAGAAGTTTTGCTGATTCTGGATGCTGAAGCAATTATTAACTCATCTATTTTTGTAGGACAAACCTTTTAGAATTTTATTTGATAATTTGAAATGTGTGAGGCTTTGTGAAGAGTTAGTAAGTTGTAATACTTTTTATGAAAGAATCTAAATTCAAACAGTATTTCTTTGAGGAAGCTCAAGAGTATTTAACTACACTGGAGCAGGGATTGCGTGGCATGGGCGATCGCTCTTTTGCCAGTCAGGATCTAGAGCCAGTCTACCGCGCTATTCATTCCCTCAAAGGCACTTCTGGGATGGTTGGCGAAAACACCCTCAGCGACTTATCTCGTATGCTGGAGGACACTTTGAAAGTTCTCAAGACCACAAATAAGATTATAGATCTCAAGGGAGAAACCCTACTATTAAAAAGCGTAAGCTATTTAAGCAAGCTAGTAGACATGAATTGCAACAATGCTATTGTAGATAGAAAATGGTTGGAAGAAGAAGTAATGCCAATGTTCAGTCAGTTAGGCGATCGCTTCGGTACTCCAGAACCAGAAACAACGGTGCCGCTAGAGCTCCCTTCTGAAGAAGTGGAACAAGATTTAAAAGTGTTATTATTTGAAGGTGAAGTAGAAAACTGCCTGCAAGAACTAGAATCCATTATAGCCGCTGGGGAAGTCTCTCCCATAAAAGAAAAATTATCTCTTGTAATCCGCCAATTGGGGGGTTTGGGCATGATGCTGGAACTAGAAGCTTTTAGCAGTCTCTGTACCTCAGTTGAGAAGCAGTTAGAAGCAGAACCAGAAGAAGTAGAGGCGATCGCTTCGCGGCACGAAGGGATCGCAGTTCTCGCACTTGAATCTTGGCGAGAGAGTCAAGCTTTAGTCTTGGCTGGTAAGATCCAACAACTACCTAGAAATCTTGAATATAAAGAAAACCAACCGGTGGAAATGGAAGAAGATTTAGATTGGCTCTCAGTAATAGGATAGTTGACAGTGGATAGTGGATAGTGGATAGTGGATAGTTGATAGTGGATAGTTATACAGCTTGCGGCGATCAGAAAATAAGCTCGATAAAAAGCGATAACAAACAACCAATAACCAACAACAACAAACAATAACAAACAACCAACAACCAATAACAAATAACAAACAACCAACAACAAACAACCAACAACAAACAACCAACAACCAATAACCAACAACAAACAACCAACAACCAATAACCAACAACAAATAACAAACAACCAACAACAAACAACCAACAACCAATAACCAATAGGTTTGGGAGGATGAAGTAACTGGAAAAGTAGATGTCAAGGGGGTTTTATTACAACAATAGACTAATAAATCTGGATTCTGAGCAGTTGATAGTGGATAGTTGACAGTTGATAGTTGATGTTCCTCTATCAACCCTCATGAGGGTAGCAAAAAAGCTTGTATTGATTAGATTTAACTCCAGGATTTATCTATGTTCCCTATTCCCTATTGTCTTGAGTCTCTTCGTAGGGTGCGGCACTGCCCACCATAGGACTTATAGATGGGATTCAGTGTTATCTTGAAGTTCGTGAAACCTAGAAAAAGTTTTGGATTTAGTCGAAAAAGTCTTGCATTGTACAATAGATTGAGGTTATCCCGTGGATTGAGAAACTGGGAATATTCCAAAGTTTCAGCATTAACCTTTAAAATAATAGGAGAAACCCAGTATCAGTGCTCAAATCTAATCCACATTTTTACTGTGCCAGAGCATGACAATTGCTTATAACACTATTGTATCTGTAGCAAACATTTTTAGATTTCCTATAAAATGATACAAACACCAACTCAACCAAAAACTGGAACACTATTACTCCAGTTCCCCAAAACCCTTAAGCTCTCTGTGACCCAAGAACAGTTTGCTGCCTTAGCCGCCAGCAATCAAGAGTTGCGACTGGAAAGAACCGCAGGAGGAGAATTAATCGTGAATCCACCTACAGGCTGGGAAACTGGAGAACGCAATAGCAGTATTTCTGGAGAGTTGTATCTATGGTGGCGAAATGTAGGAGAACGAGGGAAAACCTTTGACTCCTCTACGGCTTTTATTTTACCTAATGGTGCAACTCGTTCTCCCGATGCTTCTTGGGTTAGTCAAGAACGTTGGGATAGGCTGACCCCGCAACAAAAAGGAACTTTTGCTAATATTTGTCCCGATTTTGTGGTGGAGTTGAGATCTGCTTCAGATACCCTTAAGTCCCTGCAAGAAAAAATGCAGGAGTATATGGGCAATGGCGCTGTTTTAGGTTGGTTAATCGATCCTCAAAAGAGAAAAGTAGAAGTTTATCGGCTGGGGTCAAAAGTTGAGGTGTTGTCAAATCCCGCTGAGTTATCTGGTGAGGAAGTATTACCGGGTTTTCGATTAAAATTGGGTCGGGTTTGGTAATAGTTGATAGTTGATAGTTGATAGTTGATAGTTGATATAGCAATCTGCGGTTGCTCTAGAGTCTAGTAATCGTCCTGGCGACTGCTATAAATAAAAAAAACAAAAAACAAACAACCAACAACTAACAACCAATAACAAACCAGCGAACTCAGCAACAAGATATTAAACAAGCACTTGAGTTGGCACGAGATTTATAGGAGGGTTCCATGGCTAAAACTAAAACTCAGCTTTGGGATGCAGCAAACCATTTGGAAACTAAGGAAGATATAGCAGCTTATCTTGAAGCTGCCCTTGAAGATGGAGATCCAGCATTGATTTCGGCTGCACTCGGGGACATTGCTCGTTCAAGAGGGATGATGCAGATTTCACGGGATACGGGCCTTGGCCTTTTATGCCTTGATAAAGCACTGTCCGTTGAAGGTAATCCAAAGTTTGCAACTATTCTCAAAGTTTTTCGGGCTTTGGGATTAAGGTTACAAGTAACCTCCCTGGAAAGTGAGTAGGGCTGTTTCATTGGGGTTTTATTACAACGATAGAGTAATAAATCTGGATTCTGAGCAGTTGATAGTTGATGTTCCTCTATCTACCTTCATGAGGGTAGCAAAAAAGCTTGTATTGATTAGATTTAACTCCCACTAACCTATCTAACTTGACTGAGCTAGATTTGAGAGGAAATCAAATAACCAATCTGCCAGAGTCAATCACTAACCTATCTAACTTGACTGAGCTAGATTTGAGAGGAAATCAAATAACCAATCTGCCAGAGTCAATCGCTAAACTCTCTAACTTGAAGAAGCTATATTTGAAGGAAAATAAAATAACAGACCTGTCAGAGTCAGTCGCTAAACTCTCTAACTTTACTGAGCTATATTTGAGTAGAAATTCAATAAAAAAACTGCCAGAGTCAATCATTAACCTGTCTAAATTGGAAAAGCTAGATTTGAGTGAAAATACCCTAGAAACTCCACCCCTAGAAGTTGCTGAAAAAGGAATAGAAGCCATTAGAGATTACTTCCAGCAAGTGAAACAAGACTCAGATTATCTCTACTTAGAACAAGACGGTCGAGATTATATTAGTTTAGAAGAATATTTACAAATCTGCCAAGCAAATGGCTTTACAGAACGAAAGTACAAATTACAATTAAGCAGTTATTTACACGATTTAGGAGTTTGTCTCCATTTCCAAGACGACCTCTTATTAAATAAAACAGTAATCCTCAAACCAGAATGGGGAACTACAGCAGTTTATAAAGTCTTGGATAACCAGACAGTTCGTCGTAACTGGGGGAAATTTACTAAACAAGACTTGGCTAATATTTGGCAGGAACAACAATACGAAAATGCCCGAGATGAACTGCTCCAATTGATGATAAAGTTCAAACTCTGCTATAAAATACCTAATAGAGATATTTACATCGCTCCTCAACTCCTCACAGAAAACCAACCAACCTATAATTGGCAAGAAACCAATAATCTCATTCTCCGCTATACTTACGAGTTCATGCCCAAAGGCATTATAACTCAGTTTATTGTGGCGATGCACCAGCATATTTGGCAGCAGGAATATGTTTGGAAAAGCGGCGTAATTATCGAGAAAGACCAAACCAAAGCAGAAGTAATTGAATATTACGGCAAACGAGAGATTAAAATTAGAGTTGTAGGGAAACACAAGCGAGATTTATTGATCGCGGTTACTCACGAACTAGATAAAATTCACGATTCTTACAACCGCTTGAAGTATAATAAGTTGATACCTTGCAATTGTCAGAAATGTAAAAACAATCAAGACTCTTATTTTTATCCTTTAAAGGAGTTACAGGATTTTGTTGCAGCTGGAGAATATACAATTCAATGCCGCAAAAGCTTTAAAATGGTCAATGTTCTTAGTCTAATTGATGATACTATAGATTTGAGACAGTCTTTTGAAGATAGAGAGAGAGAAAAAAAGTAATTAATTTCAAAGTGAATATAGACCAAAATAAAGGAATGAATATTGACAATATTGGTAGAGACTTCAAACCTATTGGCTCTCCCATAATCTCAGATAATGGCAAGATCAGCGGTACTATAGCTGAAACTATCTACCAATCCCCTAATACTGAATCGGAAGATATACAGCAATTATTGAATCGATTAGAGGAAGCAATTAACTCTTCTCCAGACCTAGATGAAAAACTCAAAGCTACTGCATTAAACCAGGTAGAAGCATTGACCACTGCAGCGATCACCCCTCAAAATGAAGAGACAAAACAAAAAGCACAATTAGCAACTATAATACTGCAAGGAATAATTGCTAATTTGCCTCCTGCTGCAGCTTTTGTAACTGTTGTGAAAGAAGTAATTCCTCCGATTAAGAATTACCTCGGAATAGGATAACTTAGAGTTGAATTAATGAATTGTCGTAACTGCTTTACCTCAGTTGAGGTTGCCACCACAGCATGGTGCGTTACGAACGCACCCTACAAAAAAACTAAGGTAGTGCAGAATCTTGACAAACTGCTGGAAGCAATTTCTCAACTCCCGCCGGGATTGGATGGTTAATATTTAAGCTTGTTTAAATACATTATTCGTTCAATTAAACTTGCCACCACAGCATGGTGCGTTACGAACGCACCCTACAAAAAAACTAATCCACATTGATAACCAACAACAAATAACCAACAACTAAAAACCAAAAACAAACAACCAACAACAAATAACCAACAACAAATAAATTCAATTAGCCAAAACCCAAGAACGAATCAAACTATTGACTTGTTCCGGTATTTCATCGTGGGGACAGTGACCGGCTTTGAGATAATATTCCGTTAGCTTGGGATAATACTGGCGAAACTTAGCTCCTCTTTCCTGGGCATTAATCCAAGGGTCTTCTTCTCCCCACAACATTAACAAGGGACAAGTTAATTGCTGCAACAACACATCTACTTTTTCTCCTTGAGGAGTCTTGAATATGGAAGCAAATACTTCTAAGGCTCCTTGATCGCAGGAAGGACGATAAATTTCTTCTACCAATCTATCGGTTACAGCAGCGCGATCGCTATATACTTTCTCTAGAGTTTTCCTGATTGTTTTCTTGCGTCGCACGTACTGAAACAAAAGATAACTGCCCCAGGATTGGAAGAAAACCCAGCGCATCACCTTGCCCAACAAACTCGGTTTTGCAGTTTTGTTCTCCGTAAAGGGACCGGCACTGTTTAAGAGAATCAAACCCACAGCAGATTCCGGACATTGGGCTGCAACGCACAAACTAGCATAGCCTCCCAAAGAATTTCCTGCCAATACCGCCGGTTTACCGATGACCTCGGTGATAAAATCGTGAAGTTGGTCCCGCCACAAATTACTGCTATACTCTATATTGGGTTTTGCCGATCGCCCGAACCCCAACAAATCGATCGCCCAAACAGCAAAATCTTTTCTTAATTCAGCAATATTCTTGCGCCAGTGGTCCGTTGATGCGCCAAAACCGTGAACCAATAATAACGGGGGTTTGTGAGAACGTTGCTCTCCTGCTTGGACGTAATGAATGGAATGGCCTCGCCATTGCCAATAAGCCCCAGTAATGGTATCATTATAGTCAATAGTGCTAGCTTGCATTGTTAAGATATATTAATCAACGTTAACAATTATATTGTAGTAGACAAAATTCGGTCTACCAGCAAGTAAAGCAATTTTTTCAGCCACCAATGTGGCTAGGTAGCACTTTTGTACGACCTGACAATCACAAATTCCTATTTTTGATCAACAAGTACAAGGAGAAAATTCATGCCAGTTGAAGTATTAGACAAACCCGCATCATCCACTGTCCGTAAACCTGCACCTCGATATCGCGTCTTACTCCATAATGACGATTTTAATGGCATGGAGTATGTTGTCCAAGTGTTAATGAAAACTGTCGCTGGCTTGAGTCAACCCCAGGCAGTGAATATAATGATGGAAGCTCATCACAATGGTATCGCTTTGGTGATTACTTGCGCCTTGGAACATGCAGAGTTTTATTGCGAAACGCTGAAAAGTCACGGTTTGACTAGCACCATTGAACCAGATGATTAATAGTTGATAGTGGATAGTGGATAGTTGACAGTTGACAGTTGACAGTTAATATAGTGCTTCCTGTTCGTGATGATTTGCTAATTCCACCGAATCTTAAATTGATGAAAAATGCTACAATTCTATACCAGCAAAGATATGACAAGTTTTTGATATTACAGAAAGGTGGCCAAAATTTAAAAAACTGTGGTCACTGGTCACTGGTCACTGGTCACTGAAAAGCTATCATAGGAACTATTGAAAAGTTTAAATTCTATTGCTCATTACCCAGCACCTGCGCGGCTGGGTTTATTTATCTTCGCTCTGGCACTGCTTTGGTTGCCAGTAGCAACACCTATCTATCTATTGTGGCAAGGCGACCACAACTCTAAAACCATTGTCACTATGGGCTTGCTGTTTGCCGACTTTCTCCTCTTACTGCCATTGTGGCTCAGATATGTCTACGGAGAACCGGCATTGCTATCTCGTTATGGGGCACAGTGGACCAGAATCAATCGTATTGATTTACTCGATGGAAGCACGATCGCCTTTTCCTTCACCAGTGTGTACGCAGTAGAGACAATGTTGGGTTGGATACAATGGCAACAGCCTAGTGAGAGTTTGCTGAGGGTAATAGGGGAAGGATGGTTAGTAGCTTTCGGGGTTGCTTTAGCTGAAGAATTACTCTTTCGCGGTTGGCTGTTAGACGAGTTGGAACGGGATTACTCCCCCAATATTGCCTGTTGGGCAGATGGATTTATTTTTGCCCTGTTGCACTTTCTCAAACCTATTGAAGAAGTAATCCGCACCTTGCCTCAATTTCCCAGTTTGGTATTGCTGGGGTTGAGTCTGGTTTGGGCCAAGCGATCGCGTCGGGGACGTTTGGGAATAGCCATAGGCTTGCATGGTGGTTTAGTGTGGGGTTACTATATTATCAATGTGGGTGAACTCGTAAAATATAGGGATGAGATTTCCCCTTGGATTACTGGCATTGATGGTAATCCTCTAGCTGGATTAATGGGAATTATTTTTATGACTATTCTTGCCTTC
This sequence comes from Prochloron didemni P4-Papua_New_Guinea, assembly GCA_000252485.1. Lineage (GTDB taxonomy): Bacteria > Cyanobacteriota > Cyanobacteriia > Cyanobacteriales > Prochloraceae > Prochloron > Prochloron didemni. The sequence goes on from JH610549.1 coordinate 16,408, forward strand.
TGGATGAGAAAACAAACATTTTCTAAAAATCAGCAATAAGCAATAAAGAGTTTTCTGTAAATTAACTAATTTAATAGAGTTAATCATCCAAACCTTCCTTAATGTCAACTATCAACTATCAACTATCAACTATCAACTATCAACTGTCAACTATCCACTATCCACTGCTATAGATATTTCTGGCCATTTCATCTAAACTAGAAAGGTTGAGCAAAAATCTATCGGGGAGAATAAATATGCCCAAACCGGGAATTCATCCAGAATGGTATCCAGATGCCAAAGTCATCTGCAACGGCGAAGTGGTGATGACCGTAGGTTCCACCCAGCCAGAAATCCAGGTTGAAGTGTGGTCGGGAAATCACCCTTTTTACACTGGAACCCAGAAAATTATCGACACGGAAGGAAGAGTGGATCGCTTCTTGCGCAAATACGGTATGCTGGATGAGAGCGAAGATACTGGGGAAGAAGCTCAAAACTAAATTAGTTCTATTTTCCAGATGAACCCAGCAGCATTTTTGCTGGGTTACAAACCAACCAATATATAGCGATCGCCCAGATTGCAAAGAACAGTTATTAAATATCAACTATCAACTGGACAATCATCTTAAAGTGCTAAAAATATGCTCAAACTATTACTAGCTAAGGGATTGAACAGTTTCTGAAATTCCAGAAAGGTGACCACTGGTTAAAAAACTGATAACTGTCAACTATCAACTATCAACTATCCACTATCAACTATCAACTATCCACTATCCACTATCCACTATCCACTATCCACTGTCAATGGCTGAATCTTACTTACTAGACAAACTGCAATCTGTAGAACAAACTTTTCACGAATTAACTCGCCGTCTGGCGGATCCTGACTTGGCCACTAATCCCACCGAGTTGCAACAAGTAGCTCGGGTTCGTTCTTCTTTGGAGGAAACAGTTAATACTTACGAAACCTGGAAAAAAACTGAGGAAGACTTAGATGGAGCCAAACAAATCCTCAAGGAAGCCAACGGGGACGAGGAATTAAAAGAAATGGCCCAAGAAGAAGTGAGAGAATTATCGGGGCGCTTGGAAGAGTTAGAATATAGATTGAAAATCCTGCTGTTGCCTCGAGACCCCAACGACGATAAGAATATCATGTTGGAAATACGGGCGGGGACTGGAGGAGATGAAGCCAGTATTTGGGCGGGAGATTTGCTGCGCATGTACTCCCGCTATGCGGAATCCCAAAGTTGGAAGGTAAAGCTTCTGAGCGAGTCCTTAGCGGATATGGGGGGCTTTAAAGAAGTAATTCTGGAAATTCAAGGGGAGCAAGTTTATAGCAAACTGAAGTTTGAAGCTGGAGTTCATCGGGTACAGCGAGTTCCCGTGACGGAAGCGGGCGGTAGGGTGCATACTTCCACCGCTACGGTGGCCATCATGCCGGAGGTAGATGAAGTAGAGGTGGACATTGACCCCAAGGATATAGAAGTTTCTACAGCTCGTTCTGGGGGTGCTGGAGGACAGAACGTGAACAAGGTGGAAACTGCAGTGGACTTGTTCCACAAGCCCACAGGAATAAGAATTTTCTGCACAGAAGAGCGATCGCAGTTACAAAACAGAGAACGAGCGATGCAAATTTTACGGGCGAAACTGTACGAAATACAGATTACCCAACAAAGGGAAGAAGTCAGTGATATGCGTCGCTCTCAAGTGGGAACGGGAGCGAGGTCGGAGAAAATACGCACTTATAACTATAAAGATAATCGGGTCACAGACCACCGTTTGGGTCGCAATTTTACCCTCACTTCAGCTTTGGAAGGAGAGATTGAATTGGTGATTCAAGCTTGTATTTCTCAAGCCCAACAACAACAGTTGGCTGAGTTAGCAGCTAATTAATTGTTTAGTTGTTGTTGGCACTTCCTTGAGTAAGAAAAGTGCTAACAAATAAAATTGATATAACTTATGTTTTGGCATTAACTATGCCCTCAAAAGATACCATTCATGACCGAGTCAAACAAGCTATTATCAATGACGGATGGCAAATAACCAACGATCCTTATGTTATTTCCTATGGGGAACGATTTTTGTTTATCGATTTAGGTGCAAGGGATTCCATTAATTTAGAAGACACAGAACGTCAACTAATTGGACTCCAACAGGATAACGTTAAAATAGCAATTGAGATTAAAACCTTTAGAAATCCCTCCCCTATTGTTGATTTAGAACAAGCGATCGGTCAATATACTTTATATAAAATTCTCTTGAGTAAAGTAGATCCCCATCGAATCATTTACTTAGCTATTACAGAACAAACCTATAACGAAATCTTTAACGAACCCCTCGGTGGATTAGTTATTGAGGAACTTCCTCTCAATTTAATTATTATTGATGTCTTCCAATTAAAGGTTAAACAATGGATACCCAAAAGACCTATCGAGAAATAATCAAACAAGTTATTCTCAAATATGCTCAATTTACTCCTTCTCATGGAGAAATCCGACTGGATCCTATTTTTGACGAAACAAGAGACCGCTACGGATTAATGCAAGTGGGATGGTCCCAAGGAAAAAGAATCAGAGGCAACCTAATTTATATTACTTTAAAATCCGAGAAAATTTATATTGAATATGACGGCATAGAAACTGGAATTACTAACGAGCTACTTCATGCTGGCGTTCCTCAAGAAAATATTGTTTTAGCTTTCTACTCTCCCGAAATGGTAGAGCAAACAGAACTTGCCAGGGATGAAAGTGATAATTGGACAGAAGAAGATAAAAACGATTTAGTTGCCTTGTCTCTACAGTACAGTGACGAAGTTTTGACAGAAGGTGAGGAAAGTAACTTTTGCTGATTGTGAGAATTAACCCATCTCCTGAATGTTTCTTTATCCTCAATTTGAACTAAATATTAATTGTTTATTTCTTTTTTAAGATAAGCAATACTTATAAAAGGGAGAGTAGGGTGCGGCACTGCCCACCACAACGGGTGTGGTCAAAACCAGTTAGATAAATAGGAGTTGCTTAATAAATCTTAAATATAGCGCTTCGCTCCTAAAGTGTCAAAACATGATACATTATTATACAATAATACTACATAGCTGTATCACCTTTGTATAAAGCGTGCATACGCATTTTTCTTGCACGAACTCTTAATTGCCTGCACTGAGCTACGCGAGAGTGTTCATTGTTAATTGCCTGCACTGAGCTACGCGAGAGTGTTCATTGCTCATTGCTATAGCACTAACAAGACTAGGTTCTGGGAGAGGTTCGCCATCCGCTTCATAGGAAATAATCAGAGATTCTAGCGCTTCTTTGCCATTAGCTACAGCCTCTTCATAAGAATCCCCGTGAGTGCGCCAATATTGACCGGGAAAATCCGGTAGAGCAACTAGAAAACAATCATCCTCGTTACTCCATTGAATTATCATTTGATACTGGAGCTTATCCATTTTTATTCTTCCTCTTGACGAATTCTATTGCCTGATGAACTTTTTTTTCTAGATAATATGAATTATGAAAATATTTGCTACAAATAGTTTATTCCATGGTAGTATAGATTGAGGTTATCCCGTAGGTTGAGAAACCGGGTTTCTTCCCAAAGTTTCAACATTAATCCTTAAAATAATAAGAGAAACCCGGCGAATTGGCTGAAATCCAATCCACTAGAACATTTTTGTATCTGTAGCAAACATTTTTAGATTTGATATAACGTTTAGCATCCAAACCATCTTGACCAGCATATAATCTGGATGGCTCCAGTTAGTGTGACTTCCCTTACCTGGACGTTGGGTAAAACCAGATTGACGCAGCATTTCCTTCAATTCTCGAATTTTCTTTGGCATTTCAATTGGCTCTGGTTATAATGAAAAAGGGTGAATATACAGTCAATATTCTCAATCATGCTGTACGAAACTGACATTATCCAATGGGTGGAACAACAAATTTCCCTCATCAAAGAACAACGATATAGTGAAGTGGATTGGAATAATCTTCTAGAAGAAATTGAAGACTTGAGTAAACGAGAACGAGATCGCTTTTTATCCTCTATTCGCTTAACCATTCAACATCTGTTAAAATGGGAATATCAACCAGAAAAACGCTCTCGGTCTTGGGAAGTCACCATCAAAAGAGAACGAAATCACCTCAAACGCTATTTAAGAGATACTCCCAGTTTAAAGCGATATTGGGCAGATTTAGCTAAAGTTTATGGCGACGCGAGAGCCGATGCAGCTAACGAAACTGGAATTAGCAATGGCGATTTTCCCGATCGCTGTCCCTATTCTCCGGAACAAATTCAATCGGATTGGTTTCCGCCAGAATAGCAAACTGTAGGCTAAACTACTTAGATTAAAATATAACAAATTCAATTAAAATGACCATGGAGAGAAAATCTAAGTTGCCACTTCTAGGACTAGGGTTGAGTCTCAGCTTAATCCTCATGGGTTGCAATCCCTTTGATGATGCTTTAAGAAAAGAGTCTTATCAATCGTTGAATCTAGCGGAAGTCAAAGATGAGCTAATAGGAGACGATCCTGAAGCCATCACATTAGATTTATTCGGTAGCCAAGAAACGGTGGAAGGTGAGTTTACCGAAGAAATCAAGATTATTGATAAGCAAGCTTTTGAAAAAATTCTGATTCTGACCCAGATGAACCTACCTGATGATTCAGTGAGGGGGATGCGCTATCGACTTGAGTTTCAATTCGACCAATCTATCGGGAAATGGCGTTTAATTGAAGCAGGTCGTCAACAGTCCTGTTATAGAAGCGATAACCCTAAAGATTGGACAATTGAGCCTTGCCCCTAGCTATAGCAGTTGATAGTTGATAGTGGATAGTTGATAGTGGATAGTTGATAGTTGATAGTTGATAGTTGATAGTTGATAGTTGATAGTTATACACTATACCTCATGAGTCCAAGAAACGCTAGAAAATTCTCTCAATTACATCGCCAGACAATTTGCTATAAATTAGGCTATGATAAAGTTGATTGAACTCAAATAGCTTGATGTTGCCTTATGTCAAAAGCTGAAAAGCTCAAAACTTATCTCAATGAATATGTAGAGCAGTTATCAGAAGTAAATTTACAACTGGTCTATCAGTTCATTGCCGATCTAGCAGACAAAGAAAGAGAAGAAGCAACAGCAGAGTTGTTAGCAATACCTAGTTTACTAGAAGAAATTGAATTAGCTAAACAAGATATTGCTCGAGGAGAATTGACTGATTGGCGAGAGATTAGAACAGATGTATGTTGTTAGTTATTTGTTATTAGTTATTTGTTGTTTGTAAATAAAAATTGTTAATTGTTAATTGTTAATTGTTAATTGTTAATTGTTAATTGCTAATTGTTAATTGTTAATTGTTAACCATCGCCTTTCTCTAATAAAGACTGAATTGACTCAACCAATCCATCTATATCTAAAGGCTTACTGGCATAATCATTTGCACCAGCTTCCAAACAGCGATCGCGATCGCCCTGCATAGCCATAGCCGTTACTGCAATAACAGGTAAATCTCGCCAACCTTCTAATTTCCTCAGACGGCGAATAATTTCCAATCCATCCACCCCAGGCAAATGAATATCCATTAAAATCAAATCGGGCAGAATCTTGCTACTTACCAAAGGAGTATCAATCAAATCCATCATGGTGTCTCCATCGTAGACTATTTCCACCTCATAACCTTGCAGTTCCAACACTTCAGAAATACTCGCCTGGTTGAATGGTTGGTCTTCCACTACCAAAATCCTTTTCCTATCCAGATTGTTATTTGAGGGCTTCTCCTTTTGAGGAGAACTGTCTTTTTCTGGAGATAAAGAGGGGGACAATTTATTCAAGACTTGACGCATTTCTGTAATTGGCAACCAAACTCGAAAAGCACTGCCTTCATTTTCTACGGATTCAACGGAAACAGTACCCCCGTGCAATTCTGCTAATCGCTTCGTCAGTACCAGTCCTAATCCAGTTCCTTCATGTCGTCGGGTTAAAGAAGAATCAATTTGTTGAAAAGGACTGAATAATAAATGTTGCTTTTCTGCGGCAATACCAATACCTGTATCCCTAACTTCCAAGCAAAGATAAGGAGTACTGGGATTAACCGGACTGCAATCCGGTCGGGATTCCTGCTGTAACTCCCAACCGTAAGCTAGTTTGCCACTCAGTTTGATTTTCCCCCTCTCAGGAGTAAATTTAACCCCATTAGCTAGCAAGTTAATCAAAATTTGGCGTACCCGTCGCTCATCTAGTAATACTTCTTCCAGACGATAGTCCAGTTCTAAAGACAGTGCCAGTCGTTTTTTCTCAGCTCGAGGCTGAATCATTTTCAAGCACTCATTGCACAGCCCTTGAATTGAAACTGATTTAAGTTCCAATTCTGTTTTACCAGCTTCGATTTTCGATAAATCGAGAATGTCATTAATCAGTTCTAAAAGATGCTGGCCACTTTTGACGATGGTTTGGATGTGATTGACTTGCCGAGAGGATAAACTAGTTTGAATTTTTTGATGACTGTTTTGATGACTTTTTTGACTTTGCCTGAGCAATAACTCGGAAAAACCGATAATACTATTGAGAGGAGTGCGGAGTTCGTGGGACATGGAAGCAAGAAATTCCGACTTCATTCGGGATGCTTGTTCCAATTCTTCATTGGCTTTGCGCAATTGTTCCTCTCCCCTAGCTCTTTCAATAGCAAAACCGAGGGTGCGACAAGCGGCCAAGAGCATATCTTGCTGGAGAGCATCCTCCAACTTTTGTTCGGAACGAGATTCAATGGTTAAGACCCCAATAATTTTGCCGTTAGCACTGGGAATAGGAAAAATGCCCAGCTGACTGATGCCGGGATGTTGGAAAGTTGGTATAGCTTGAGGATGACTGCTATAATCTTCAACTAAAATAGGTTCCCCTGTTTCCACTACCTGCCAGAGCAATCCTTGACCGTGGGGAATGCCTTTTTGCAGTAACTTTTCCATATTGATTATGGCTTCCCCATAGGTAGCAAGAAATTGAGAAGATACTTGATTGAGTAACATTCCTGCTTGACGGTTTTCACCTTCTCCGGTAATTACTTTGATATCCCCAAAGGATGCACCCATTGCCTCTACTAGATAGGAAAGGGCGAATTGACCAATTTCTGGTAAATCAGTAACTGATTGAAGTCTTTCGGTCAAACCGAGTAAAAACTTCAATCGGCGCACTTCCTCATTCAAGTTTTCCTGAGATGTTTGGTCTACAGTCATTTGTTTAGTTGACAGTTGATAGTTGATAGTTGATAGTTGATAGTGGATAGTGGATAGTTGATAGTGGATAGTTGATAGTGGATAGTTGATAGTGGATAGTTATATAGCAACCGGTTGGTTGTTCTTACTCAATACTAAACACTTTCATCGGCCAGTATATAATGTACCTCATGAGTCCAAGAAACCCTATATATATAGCGCTTCGCTCCTAAAGTGTCGTTACGTGCTACATTTTTAGACAAAAGTACTGCATCTGCTGTATCACCTTTGTACAAAGCGTGCATGTGCATGTTTCTTATGAACCTCTTAATTGTTAATTGTTCATTGTTAATTGCTATAGCAATGTACAGCAAGGTATTTGCAACTAGAATTATTCTTAATTGTTAATTGTTAATTGTTAATTGTTAATTGTTAAAAGCCTGAAACCTAGTCATAGCCTGTTTTTGAATTTTGAATTTTCAGGAAAGAATTGCGCGTAGCGCTATAATTCAGGAGATTGTGAAAACAGAACGTTACATTCAGGAAGAAATGGCCTGGATTGCTAAATGTACTTCTTCAATGCGCTTGCGAGATAATTTACTGCTAGCTACTCTTGAGGAGTACTGTCTGAGACCGGTTCGCAATCAGCCATTAATTGCCTATCGATCCCCTAAAGAATGGGAGACTTACTGGCAAAAGTTAACTCCCATTCAACAAACCATTGTCAGTCAATTAAAAGCTGGTAAAACTTTAGAGGCGATCGCCATTGAATTGAACTGGAAGCTAAATCCAGTCATGAGGGAATGGAGTCAAATTTATTTAAAGGCCCAAGCTATCAGAAAGGCTGCCAGCAATTAATTCTTCTCAGTCCACGAATTAAACCAGTTACCAGTTACCAGGAACCAGTTCTCAAGATTCTGGTTTTGGTTCGGACTGACGCGGAAACCAGGTTTCTTAAGGAAAAATTCGGATCTTAGCCGTTCAATCCCAGTTAGAAACCCGGTTTCTCAGGTTGGGTGGGTAGACAAGATCGTCAAATAACGAATACTAGTCCCCCATCCCTGCTATACTAGTCAGACTAAGAATCAGTACTTTTTTTTGCCGAAAACTTTTGTTTTCAGAGCATCTACTTCAGATGTTAATTCTTGGCGATCGGAATCATTGACCACATAGCGCTTAACAAACCAAACGGTATAACCAATCCCAACCAGTTCAAAAAACGGGCCAAATAGAGGAATACGGTCAATGGCCATTAGAAGTGTCAAACTCACATAGACAGCCACGATAGAAGACACAATTAGTCCTAGATAGATTAGTGGTTTTTTGTAAACTTGTACAATCTTAACCACCAGATCGGGAAAGTTCTCAAAAAAATCAACAACTAGTTGCAGGACGTTTGGCAACGAATTATCTTCTAATAGGGAGGTTTCCCCCTTAGACACCATCGAACCTGGTGGATCGGTCTTCAAAGAGGAAGGTTTTGTATCTTGAACTACCTTGGTTTCGACTTTAGATTCCATATTTTACCTATTATCCTTCTGTATTCAGCTGACTTTTGCCCATATTATCAAAGAGTTTCCAAGGTTAGCTCAAAGTGCTGAAAATGTGCTTAACACTCCTTTATATTACTGCTGGAATCTGGAAAAAAATAAATTTTGTCGTTTTCTCTTGATCCACTTTCTAAAATAAAACTAAAGAAATCATGCAATCCCGACCCAAATGCTAGAATCTGAGGCAATAGCTAGGGGTGTCTAGGAATACAGACTGAGAAATACCCTTAGAACCTGATTCTGGTTAATACCAGCGGAGGGAAGCTGTTAATCAAAGGAAAAAGAAAGCATATGAGAGCTGAATGGGTAGCCAAGCGGCGGGGCCAAAGTAATGTAACGCAAATGCACTACGCCCGCCTGGGTCTGCTGACCGAAGAAATGCACTACGTCGCTCAACGAGAAAACCTGCCACCAGAACTGATTCGCGACGAAGTAGCTCGGGGGAGAATGATTATTCCGGCCAATATCAATCATTCCAACTTAGAACCCATGTGTATCGGGATCGCTTCTAAGTGTAAAGTAAATGCCAATATTGGCGCTTCGCCCAACTCCTCCAATGTTGAGCAAGAGTTGGCCAAGCTCAACTTGGCGGTTAAATATGGTGCCGATACCCTGATGGATTTATCCACTGGCGGGGTTAATTTAGATAAAGTACGCACTGCCATTATTAACGCCTCCCCCATACCCATCGGCACTGTGCCAGTTTATCAAGCTTTAGAGAGCGTTCATGGCAATATGGACAAACTCACCCCAGATGATTTCCTTCAGGTCATCGAGAAACACGCTCAACAAGGGGTGGACTACATGACCATCCATGCTGGCATTCTCATGGAACACCTGCCTTTAGTGCGCAACCGCATCACCGGGATTGTTTCTCGCGGTGGCGGTATTCTTGCTAAATGGATGCTCCATCACCACAAGCAAAATCCCCTCTACACCCACTTTGACCAGATTATCGAAATCTTTAAGAAATATGACGTTTCTTTTAGTTTAGGAGATTCTCTCCGTCCCGGTTGCACTCACGATGCCTCCGACGAAGCCCAATTAGCAGAACTGAAAACCCTCGGACAGCTTACCCGTCGCGCTTGGGAACATGACGTTCAAGTGATGGTGGAAGGTCCCGGACACGTTCCCATGGACCAAATTGAGTTTAACGTGAAAAAGCAGATGGAAGAGTGTTCCGAAGCACCTTTCTACGTCCTCGGTCCTTTGGTTACAGATATTGCCCCCGGTTACGACCACATTACCTCGGCCATTGGCGCCGCCATGGCTGGTTGGTACGGTACCGCCATGCTGTGCTACGTGACTCCCAAGGAACACCTAGGACTTCCCAATGCAGAAGACGTGCGCAATGGGTTGATTGCTTATAAAATTGCCGCCCACGCTGCGGATATTGCCCGTCACCGTCCGGGAGCCAGGGATCGGGATGATCAATTATCTCACGCTCGCTATAACTTTGACTGGAACCGCCAGTTTGAGTTAGCTCTAGATCCGGAAAGGGCCAAAGAATATCACGATGAAACTTTGCCTGCAGATATTTATAAGACTGCTGAGTTTTGCTCCATGTGCGGACCGAAATTCTGTCCCATGCAGACTAAGGTGGATGCGGATGCTTTAACTGAGTTAGAGAAGTTTTTGGCTAGGGAAGAGCAGAAGGTGTAAACCACAGATGAACTCACAGGCAAGATGCCTGTGACTCACAGGCAAGATGCCGATGAACTCACAGGCAAGATGCCTGTGCCACTCAGAACACAGATAAGATAAATAAGATGTGTTTGTCTGCGTTTCTCAACCCAGGCGATCGCTTACAAGGCGTGCGGTCAAAAGTAGTTGATAGAGTTTTGAAGTAGGGTGCGGCACTGCCCACCGCAAAAACTATTGCAGTTCCACAACTTTATTGTTTTGTTAGCTAGTTCTTCCTGGAAATTACACAAGGGGAGATTTGGTTCTAGACTGGCCTTCAGAAACTATTGCAGTATTTACTTTTATCCCCTAGACTGTAAGAGTCCGAAAAGGTGTCAACCTATAGATGTTGCTGAAAGGGGATTACATCTAGGAAATTACACAAGGGGAGATTTGGTTTTAGATTGACCTTCAGAAACTATTGCAGTTCCACAACTTTATTGTTTTGTTGGGTGTCTTCAAAAGTAGTCGAAGAGAGTTTTTTGAGTAGGGTGCGGCACTGCCCACCACAGCATCAGGAGATCAGGGAAAAAGCAGTATCAATAGTGGACTGACTCCCTGCAGTTAAAATATTCTGAAAAAACTAGATCTTTTACCCAACTGGTTTTGACCACACCCCTTATAAGTGAATTTCATAATATGGATCGAATAGCAAATTATCGCCAAATCATCCAAAAAACTTTAATTGAATATCAACAGTGGGCTGCCAGTGCTAATGAATCGGGCGTAGAGCAGTGCGTTGCTTTTGATGAAGAGCGGGATCGCTATTTCTGGTTTCACGCAGGTTGGAATGGTAAGCAGCGAGATTTTGCAGTGACGGTTTATTTGACCATAGTGGAGGGGAAAATTTGGATTGAAGAAGATTGGACAAAACAAGGCATTGCCGATGAGTTATTGCAAGCAGGAGTACCTCCAGAAGACATCATATTAGGATTCCAGCATCCCAGTAAGCGCTCCTTAACCGGGTGTGGTCAAAAGTAGTTGTTTGGGTCTGAATATGTAGAAAGTCAATTGTGGGGTAGCCCTCTGGGCTGCCTAACTTTCAGGTTAAGCCGCGACTATTGAGAATTAAAAATTCAACTGTTTTTGACCGCACCCCTCCTTAACCGGACTGGCGATCGCGTAATTTTTAGGATTTCCTCCTATTTCTTATCCCGTGGGTTGAGAAACCGGGTTTCTTGCCAAAATTTTAGCATTAATCTTTAAAATAATAGGAGAAACCCGGTTTCTGGGCTGAAATCATCATTTTCAGATTTGATATAAAATCCGCTTCACAATTCTTAATAATTAACGACAGAATGGGGGTTGACAAGGTTGGATTTGGGAGCTAGGATTAAGTTGAATGAGAATCAGGGAAGGTGTGCGCGAAAAAAAAGGTTCCACAAATACGATCTTAGTAATCAAAACTATTGGTGACCCACAAGTAAAAAACTGAAAACACCGTCTCACTGGTCAGTGATAACTCAAAAGCTAATAATATTGCTTCTTCAAGGGTAATTGTATAGTGCAGCTACTTCCTCAAACCCTAACGGTTCAACAATTTCTAGAGTCCTATCCCCATGGCCGCAATCGCCACTACGAATTACACCAAGGTATTATTGTTGAAATGTCGCCTCCCAAAGGAAAACATGAAGAAATTGTTGGCTTTCTCACTCTCGAACTATCCCTAGAAATTAAACGTTTAAAATTACCTTGGATTATTCCTAAAACTGCATTAGTTAAATCTGAGATAAGTGAATCCGCATTTTGTCCCGATATACTGATTCTAAATCGTTCTAATTTACAGCAAGAACAACAATGGGAGGAATATTCAACCCTCTGGCAAGCGGCATCCGTTCCTTTGGCGATAGAAATAGTTAACAGTAATTGGCGAGACGATTACTACTTAAAACTAAGCGAATACGAAGCAATCCAAATTCCAGAATACTGGATTGTAGATTATGCTGCCCTTCGACTGCCCTTCGACTTCGCTCAGGGCGAGCGCTCAGGGCAAGCCCATGGGGCTCGTAAATTCATTGGCAACCCCAAACAACCAGCTCTCTCGATTTACCAACTAGTAGAAGAAGAATATCAAGTAACTAAATTTCAAGATTGCGATCGCTAAGAGCGGCGCT
>JH610550.1 GCA_000252485.1 Prochloron didemni P4-Papua_New_Guinea
GCGCGATCGCTAAGAGCGGCGCTGCGCGATCGCTAAGAGCGGCGCTGCGCGATCGCTAAGAGCGGCGCTGCGCGATCGCATTATTTCTCCCACTTTCCCCGAACTAAACCTAACCGCTCAACAAATTTTTGCTGCAACTCTCTAGGTACTATATCTATTTATTATCTATTTATCTATATTTATCTTTATCTGTGTTCATCTGTGTTCATCTGCGGTTCATACAATTAGCCCTAGCATTTCTTTGCCACATTTTCGGTTTAATCCGTCTTAAAGCAGAAGCAGGAAAACGCTCGTTCCACTGCTTTTCTGTCATTGCTGCCAACTCAGTTAATAAGGGGTTTACATTACCAGGATAAGGTTGAAAATCCTCTATATCCGTTTCCTGAGCAAAACGCTGATTCCAAGGACAGACATCTTGACAGATATCGCAGCCAGCAACCCACCCTTCTAAATTAGAAGCAATCGGTTTCGGTAATTCTTCTCCTCTATTCTCAATGGTATGATAGGCGATGCAGCGATTAGCATCCACCACAAAAGGTTCTACAATGGCTTTGGTAGGACAAGCAGTCAAACAGCTCCTACAAGTACCGCAATGTTCTGAATGAGGTTTATCTGGCTCTAAGACTAAGTTAGTTAGTACTTCTCCTAAAAACACCCAACTGCCATATTGTCGCGTAATCAAATTGCCATTTTTGCCAATCCAACCAATACCCGCTCGTTGGGCCCAAACTTTATCCTGTATCGGTCCGGTGTCCCCATAGTATTTGGCTTCAATATTTATTCCTTGCTCTTGCAACCAGCGAGTCAATACTTTCAGTTTCTTGTGCATGACTTTGTGATAATCTCGACCCCAACCGTAACGGGAGATTTTGCCATATTCCTTTCCTTCCGACCGTTGGTGGGGAGTGTAGTAATTAAGAGCAACTGCAATTACTGAGCGTACTGATTCCATACAGTTGCGGATGTCCAAGCGCTTGGGATTGGCCATCCATTCCATTTCCCCGTGGTAGCCTGAATCTAACCAGTTTTGCAACTGTTTTGTTGCTCCATCTTGATCTTGAGTTTCCACAGAGGCAATCCCTACTAAATGGAAACCCAACTCCAAGGCTTTGGTTTTAATTTTGTTGCTGCCTAATTCCTGATTCAATTAGCTGGTTATAGAAAATGACTGCCAGTAGATGCTGGCGACTCTTGTGTTACTGGTTGGTCGGTTGCTGCCTGTCTGAAGGAAGCCGCCCGTTTTTGATACTTATGAGCGATCGCCGTTGACATCTCACACATTTCTCTTGTGGATTGCTCAAAATCTCTAGCCAATTCTAGAATTTCCAGCAAGGTTTTCTCATCCGGTAGTTGTTTCATAGTCATTCGAGCAAGCGAGCCATAAGTTGTTCAACTTTTAGTTTAACCTCCAAGAGGAGACCCAAGAGAGCCGCCAAATCTTCCCCAACCTCCTGAATAACTTCATTAGGAACATCGGTTGGTGAGATCGAGATCGCTTCCATCGAAGTCTGTATCTGTCTTCTAGAAGTCTCTATGAAAAATAGGGCAGAGTTGAAATAAGCAAAATATTGGGCGTTGCACAATTGCGGGATGATAGTCCAATTTCAATTCGCTGAAACTATTGATAAATAAGGAAAAGATTTTGGGCATATATCCAAATCATCCCACAGAGATGCAACGCCCTCGTTTTTTGATACTTATGAGCGATCGCCGTTGACATCTCACACATTTCTCTTGTGGATTGCTCAAAATCTCTAGCCAATTCTAGAATTTCCAGCAAGGTTTTCTCATCCGGTAGTTGTTTCATAGTCATTCGAGCAAGCGAACCAAAACTCAGATGAGATGGATGAAAATGGTGGGCAGTGCCGCACCCTACCTTTGATTCTAACTGTTGTCTCCTTGTTGCTGACCTCGGATTAAATAGCGAATTTCTCCCAGTAAAACATCGAAACGCTTATTACTCTCAGCTTGTTCTCGTTCCAACCTCTCCATTTCTTCCTTCCTTGCTGCCATTTCTTCCTCAAATCGACCCATCCTGCGTTCCTGTTTGGCCACTACCTCTATGAGTCCTCGAGTGGTGTCTCGCAAAACTTCCATTCCTTTTCGGATCTCGGTGACGCTTTCCTTGACCTCGCTTACACTTTCGCGAAGCTCAGAGACGCTTTCCTTGACCTCGCTTACGCTTGATGCCAAGTTGTCCAGCATTTCATCTGTCCAACGCTGAGTTGCCATGATACAATTATCTCCACGACTTAATTCGTATATCAATAGTATACATCACGAACCCCATTTTAGGGGTTTTTTATAGTTCTGACAATTTATAGCAGTTGACAGTACTAATAGTAGATTGGGTTGAGGTTACGAAACCCAACAAGCCAAGCAATTGTATCTATAACAAACATTTTAAAATTTGATATTACGTAACGAGGCAAAATAGAAATAGATCTAGCAAACCCCCAGGAGCAGATGATGGCCATAACTCTAACAATTCAACTTTCCGATGAACTAGAACAGCAAGTCATAGTTCAAGCGAAACAACAGCAAGTTTCTCCTGAAAGCATTGTTTTACAATCCTTGAGTCAAACCCTTATAACTTCTCAGCCACAAATAGAGGCTGAGGCTACTTTTCCTAACCTTGAAGATTCAAATGTTCCTCCCGCATTACGTGCAGCATTCCAAAATCTAGACAGTCCAAATTCTCAAGAACCGGTTCAGGCTTTGCTAACTTTAAGGCAACTGTACTCAAACCCAGAAACCAGCCACAATACCCTCGCCACTTCAGTCATCATCGCCGAGATAATTAACCGCGTTCGAGAAGCCAAACTAGCAGGACAAACCTCTACAGAATTTCCCGCCATGTCCCTAACCCTATATCTCGCTCAAGTGATGGTAGAAGGAGGATTAATTAGTCGCTTTAACTTAATCGGCGAAGGTTCCAATGGGCAGTTGCAACTGGAATGGGAACCAGAAACTGAGAGCAATAAATTACCGCAAACTTGGCAAAATGCTTGGAGAGAAGAAAACAAAAAATTACCGGAAGATCTATTAACTGCGCTAGAAAACTTAAAAAGTGAAAACCCCCTAGAGCGAGTGCAAGCAGTGACAACCCTGGGAGACCTCTATCGTGACTCAAAATGATGACTTAGAGGAGTTGAAACCGGAAGTTATTCGTACCCTCTGTCACGTCTTGCGCCACGATCGCTTTTTTGTTTCTCGCATCATTGCTGCCGATGCACTGGGGGATATGCAAGCAAAAAGCCGAGAAGCTATTCAAGCGCTTTGTCATGCTATGGTAAACGATAGAGAGCAAAACGTTCGAGCAACTGCAGCCCTTGCACTGAAAAAAATCTATGGTGAGAAAGAATTAATCAGTCCTTTAAATCAACTATTGAGAATGATGTCAGACCAACCCAAAGTCCAAATGAATTTTAATGCTCCAGTTAGTGGGGTTGCCGGAAATGTTGAGAGAGATTTCAATAACTTCCAGACTCCTACCCAAGAACTAACCATAGCACTCAATTCTATTAAGAAATTTGTTGAAGAATGGCAACTTAAAAATACCGCTACAACTGAAGCAAGCCAAGCTGGAGATGTTCTTCAAACTGCTGAAATTATAGAAGCAGAATTAGAAACTTTGCAACAACAAGAACCTAACCGCTACCAAGCCCTAATGAACGGTCTGAGGGTCGCTTTTGCAGGGGGTATAGAAACAGTAAAACTCTTGTTTCCTCCCGCTGGAATTCCCATTGAAATTGGTCTTAAACTATATGAAATATGGCAAAGCCGTCAATCTTCCACCGAAGCAACTACCTCAGATGATTAGCTCAAAACAAACGAATGTTAGTTTATTATCAAAATAGTTTACTAAACTTTACATTCTTTAGCATTCTTTTTCAGATTCCATCTTATTTTCTAGGCGAACCGCTATATATTAAATCTAATATCTCTTAAAAAGGAAATGGGTAGGCATCGCCCACCCTACCTTTCATTCTAACTGTTATCTCCTTGTTGCTGACCTCGGATTAAATAGCGAATTTCTCCCAGTAAAACATCGAAACGCTTATTTCTTTCGGCTTGTTCTCGATCCAAACGCTCCATCCTCAGTTCCTGTTTGGCAGCTACTTCTATAAGTCCTTGAGTTCTATCTCGCAAAATCTCCATTCCTTTTCGCATCTCGGTGACACTTTCCCGAAGCTCCGTGAAGCTTTCTTTTACTTCGCTTACATTTTTAACCTCAGAGACACTTTCGCGAAGTTCAGAGACGCTTTCCTTAACCTCGCTTACGCTTGATGCCAAGTTGTCCAGCATTTCCGAGGCCCAACGTTGAGTTGCCATGATATAATTGTCTCCAATACTATATTTTTTTCTGTACTAATAGTATACATGATGAACCCCTAAAATGGGGTTCTTTTTATAATAGCTGACAGATTTTCAACTCTATCGTTGTTTTCCAAACACCCTTAAACTCTAATTTTCCAGCTCCTTCATCTTCCCAAACCATTAAATTGTGAGAACAAGTTGACAGCAACCAAAAAAGTAGCTAAGATAAAACTATATCGTTCACAGGCAAGATGCCTGTGCCACATTAGCTATGAACACCCAAAAACCGAACTCCACTCCAGAAGTGGTTGAAGCCAAAGAAGCTGCTTTCCTCCTCAATATCAGCGTTGTCAGACTGCGCCAACTCTTACAGCAAGGACGAGTTGTGGGAGCTTACAAACAAGGTCGGCGCTGGAAAATCCCTCTCTACAAGGGAATGCCCAAGATTGAAGCTGGCTCTCGTGGTCCGGAAGGCACTTGGGGCAAAAAACCCCGCACCGCCAGAACCCAGATTCACATCAATCGAAAGATTTTTGCCTTCAATGAGCAATACGGCACTAACCTAGCTCCCATTTCTGTCAAAATTGGGACTAAAACCCACTTCTGTCATCAAGTCAATATTCCTGCCAATGCTCAGGTAGTGTACCGACCTGAGCATCCTTTACCTTGCGGCGCGGTGCTGTGGATTGAAGTGGACCCCCATCAGGTAATTACAATGAAAAAACACAAAAATCTGGAACTTGATTTGTCTGTTTAAGTTAATTTGTTGTTGGTTGTTTGTTGTTGGTTGTTGGTTGTTTGTGGTTTTGTTATTGAATGAATGAATTCGACCGTCCGGAGCTATCAATGGCCAAATATACATAGCAAGACAAACTAGCATAAACGGCGGTCACATTGATATTGCTCGGGGAGCTAGGGTTGAATTTGCTGGTCAAATTCGTTTTGGCAAAGGAAAATATACTAGAGGTATATTGAAGGCTTGGAACAACGACTCAGGCCATTTCAGACCAGGACTTGGTTTTCCTCTTGAACAAATAATTCTCCAAGCTAGACTTCCCTTAGATCGTTTTCAATCCTTTGAAATTATTTTATGAACAATTTAAGTTTAGAAAAAAGTAAAATGGATATAGAGTTTTGGACTTTAATCCAATCAAGCGTGAGTCGCAGGCCAGAGCAAAAGACCGAACAAAAGATTGTAGATTATCTAAAATCCGTCAATGAGAGAGAGGCTTTGCTACTCATCAAGGAAATGATTAACCAAGGCAGTACTATCTCACATGTGGCTGTCAAACGAGTTCTTAGAGAAAGGCAAAACGTTGAAGAGATATTTAGTTATTTAGCGGACAAAACAAATATTCAAACTCTTGGATTGTGGCTGGAATGCATCATTCCTAAGCTTGGTATCAAAAGAGCGATCGCATTGATTGAGAAGCTAAATTCCGATACCAATAAGCTGGCGGAAAAGGCACTCTATTGGCTACCTAGATATATCAAGTCTGAAGATGAAAAATCTAGACACTCCATCGCTTATTTAAAAAACTTGGTATCTTAGTTTATCTGGTTCTATCGAGGAGAAGGTTGGAGTTTTAAGTTAGAAATTTTGTTTGTGTTAACTTATTCCTCCAAAACCTTTTTTCTACGTTTGTTGTTTGTTGTTTGTTGTTTGTTGTTTGTTGTTTGTTGTTTGTTGTTTATTAGTTGCTGTTTGTCTGAACTCAGCCGCCCGTTTTTGATACTTATGAGCGATCGCCGTTGACATCTCACACATTTCTCTTGTCGATTGCTCAAAATCTCTAGCCAATTCTAGAATTTCCAGCAAGGTTTTCTCATCCGGTAGTTGTTTCATATGACAGTTAATATCAAATCTGAAAATGGTTGCTACAGTTCAGCCCAGAAACCGGGTTTCTCCTGTTATTTTAAGGATTAATGTAGAAACTTTGGAAAGAAACCCGGTTTCTCAACCACGGGATAACCTCAATCTATACTATGATGCAATAAATTATTTGTAGCAATCGTTTTCGTATTTCATATAATTTACAGATTGTAGTATTTTTAAATTAAATTGTAATACACAAAGACTTTAGACGGATATGAGATGTAGCGCTTCCCGTCGTTACATGCTATATTTTTCTGCTCTTCCTTTTAATTGTTAATTGTTAATTGTTCATTGTTCATTGTTAGGTGGGCGATGCCCACCCTACCATCGCTACGATTCCTGTTGAAAATTGAGAATTTGATGAGTAACGTTCATGCTTTCTTCATACAGCATATCTCGACCCCAACGTTGTAATTGTTTCTCTAACAATTGCTCGGTTTTTTGGTCGAATAAAGGGGTTACTTGCTGGATGCGACATGCTTGGGCCCCCCCACCTGCTTCCATGCGCATGCAACCGGTAGTTGCGGAACACAAAACCGTACAACAGTCTGCTTGTAAATTAGTAGAACTGAGTTTTAAACTAATTAAATCCCCCGGAATTTCTCCTACGTCAGCGGTGGGAATTCCCGCTAATTCTGCTTCGATTAAACGCCTATCTTCGGTAGTAAACTTGACTCGTCTGATGTCGTAATCTCCCCCTTCTTTTTCGTAAGAAACCGGTCGCCATTGCAATCGACTTGCCAGCCAACCTAAGTACATAAATGCTTGAGTTTGATTGCCTTTTTCGTAATCGATGGTAACTCGATCTACTTCCAAAATAGCAGCGCGGCGTTCTGGAGGGTCGAAAGCGGCAGCGCTCAATTCTTGCCAGGCACCAATACGTCCCCAGTTTAGGTCAGCAAGGGGAATTCCTGTTTTCAGCAGTTCCCCTAACTTGAATAAGTCCTTTTCTGGTGCGGCAAAACTGCTGGAGTCTACGATAACGCTATCGCTATTTTTTACTAATCGTTTGAACAGTCCGTAATTGGGGTTTGGAGTTGCTTTCCACCACAAAAATTTAGGCAGTTCGTTAATAGTTAGCTCCGAAATAATTCCCCCGATTCTTTCTAATGCACTAGCGGTTCCTCTGAGATTAATATACTCGCAGCAAACTAAGGTATTTTTGCTCCGTTTTTGAATGGGACAATAGGCAGAAACTTGAGCTGTTACTCCTTCATCTTCCCCCATGGTAGGACAAAGAGTGATAATACGACAAGGGTTGGAAGCGGCGATGGCATCAGCAATCCCCACTCCTTCTAAGTCTAAAGAAAAGTTATCTTTTTCCCCTTCTTCGTCTTTCTTTTCTTTTAATTCTGCTTGTAACAAGGACTGAAGTTTTTCATCTGATTTCCCGGTTATTGCTAATTCGTATTTTTTTTGGATTGCTTTAACGGCAGCGATGGTTCTGGGTCCAGCTATACCATCAATAGGTCCGGTATAATAACCCAAAGCTGCCATTAATTGTTGGGTTCCATCAGGTTCGTAAACCACAAAACTAAAGGTGCTGGCTCTAGTGGCTACCGGCCCATCTTCATCGCCACTACTATAACTTTGCCAGATTTCTCGCAATTCTGCTTCAATTTCGTCAATTGAAACATCTTTTGGTGCTTGTAAGGAAACTATGGGAGGAGATGCTGTTGTCATTTTTTTAAAGGTTGGTTAGTAAATATCACATGGAATAATAAACCGCAGAGGACACAGAGGACGCAGAGAGAAGAGAGAAGAGAGATAGTATAATAGTCAATAAGTGACAAGCTTCTTAGGACAAAGGACTTACCATCCCTTTGAAAATAACTTCATCAATCCCTGCTGGATCCAAAGCCGTCACGAGAGGAATAATGATTCATCTAACTGCGTAAAAATACATATGTCATCAATGGCATCTTGAACTCTCCCAGAAATTTCTGGATCTCTCAAATATTCTTTGAAGACTGGAATAAGATCTAAGTCAAAGTGTTTATCCAATCTTGCAATATGTGCTATTGAAATGATTGCTGTGCTTTTTACATCTATGTTTGAATGGTCGAGATACATTTTACAAACTTCGTCCACCCAGTCACGTTCAGAACTGTATAAAGCAAGGCTAAGAAGTGTTGTAACCATAACTTTAATATTGCCAGAGTTTAGATTTTTTTGTGCAGTTTCTTTATCTAGAGGCCCTAACTCAATGCTTGACTCTGTGATCATGGAATGATTTGTTTTTTTTCATTCTACCACTATTCAAGAGCGAAGCAAAGGCAAGACCTTACTCCCACAAAACATCATCCCACTCTCCCCACTCATCTCTATACCACCCTAAATTGACCCACTCCCCTGGTTCAGGCTCTCTTCTTTGAAAGCTAAACTCAATAAGGTTCTCTCCACTTTCTAAACTCATTCTTTCTTTATTCTTTTTATCAAATAGGAACATCGTCAAGCTAACTGTGAATTGGTCTTCAACTTCTCCGTTAACTTCAATACCAGCTATGCCACCTCCAAGAACAGCAGTCCAAACATTGGAAGGTAAGTATTCAACTTCCTCTTCAGACCATATCCACACACATAGATTAGGAGATTCAGGATTCTCTAAATCTAGATATAAATCAGGGTCTACTTGAAAATCTCTACCTATAAACTGCTTGAAATCTTCAAGTAGTGCCTCAACGAAGCTATTGAAATGCTTCCGTGTATATGCCCGACCTTTTTTCCCTATCTTCCAAAGCTGTTTCTCAAGTTCAATATTCATTGCTTTATCATTTAATTTCAACAAAATTGGGGTTGTCTTCAAATTTTATCACAGATACAGGTTGACTTGGACGAACTTTTCCTCCTCGCTTTCTCGAAACTCCTTGAGGACCAAAAGCTGTGATAACACGAGTAGGATCATTGTTTTGGGTTATTACCACATTTCCACCTTTATAAAAAACACTAACTTGCCTGCCATTATCATTAATACCAATGAACGTTCGCTCAGGATTATTGATAATATTAGCTTGTGCATTCACCGGGAATTGGTGTTTTGTTGCATGTCCAGGACGGCCACCTGGAGGAGGTATAGCCCCTCTCAAATCACTACCTGAAACTTCAGACCTATTCCGAACTGTTAGGGCTTGGGATAAAGCTTCCTGATCTGTCAAAGGTCTAGGAGTATCAAAGAAACTGCCCGCAGGGTTTCCTCCCCTGTTTGAACCATCAGAGAGATCAGATACAATTTTACCAGAATCGCCACACATATTGTGAACGAAGATCTCAAGCTCCGAGACATAATAAGTGTGATACTCGGAAATCTCAAAATTATAGACCTTAAAATCTCCCTCTCGACACTCAACCCCATCCACAGGCCAATTAAAACCTGTTCGAGTTAGGAGGAAATCCCCAGGCTCCAACTCTCGTGCTAGCTTCCAGCCACATCCCATCACCCAGAAAGGATGCTCTTCAGAGGAAGTAATTGTCGTCCCATCTACCTTAATATCGTAGACGCAGTCCACTTGGCGCGTAAAGAGAGTCCGAACTGTAAAAGCACCCCCAATCCCTTTGTCATCGGTACTGTAAACCTTATCTCCAACTCTGATATCCTCAATATTTCGCAAGCCTTCAGAAGTTGCAATTAAAGTACCAGCAACAAAACATTCTTCTACCCTTCGAGAGACCTTGTTACCATTGGCATCCGTGAAAACTTCTAAATTGGTCCCATCTTCCGTAACCCTGTTGAACCGAGATGGGCTATCAGAGCGAGCTACAATTTCACCCCCAACAATCTCCTTATTTACAGCTCTAGCACTTTTGGGACCTCCAACAAAATTAAACTTATCCAACAATTTCCCTACCGGGGCATTCTCAATAATCTCACCACCAAGCTGAGACAATGCACCCTGAACTATAGCGGAGCTTACAGAGAGAGACCAAGAATCGCCGTTAGCCAAATTGCGAACTACCTGCTCGCCACCGGCAAAAGCCCCCTCAAAAGCAGTACTTGCAGCAATCCTAGATACCAAACCGCCACCAGTTTTAGCAGCCACCCCAGCCCCGACAAAAGAACCCAAAGTTCCCAAGCCAAAATCCAGCGCCAAAGAACCGTAATCCAACTCGCTGGAATCTCCTCCATTAAAAAGTAGCTGGGTAGTTAGACCGATACCAGCATTAATCAAACCAACGTTGATTGCTGCCGTGGCCGTTGCATTGAATGCCGCGCTTCCAGCAGCAAGTCCCGATAGGGCAAAACCTCCCAATACCAGAGTACCAGTCGTACTTATAGTGACGATGGTTTCATTGAGATTGTCGTTGACCGGATCACCATATATATCCTCCCGGAATTCGCGAATGTCGAAGCCCACAAAATTACCCGTTTGAGCAACTCCCACAGCTATAGAATCCCCTGTCCTCAATGCTGATTCAAGAGCATAATTATCAGCAAGAGACCGACCTACAGGCTCGTGGACGTTTCTGACAATAAAACCTGCTATCTCGTAAGCTGCACCTTCTATTTTATTTCCCAAAGTATCTAAGAAACTTTCGGCAATCAAACCAGTGGGGTCGGTATAATTGACAGGAGAATTCCCTACATAGCCATAGAGATTCTTATCCCCTCCACCGAACCCAAGAGGATCCTCGGATACGAATTGAGCGGGATTTGGGTCGTAATGCCTCTGGCGGTAATACCGGGAAATAGTTTCTGAATCAGACTTGGAACTTGTTACCTCCCTCCTAGCAAGCTCCAACCTTACAGTCTCTGAATCGGAGGCATCCGGATTGTAGCTGTACTGAAGGCGGCGGACTTGGAGGTTGCCATCATCGGCGGCCCCTTTTAATTCGCGAACCAGATTTAAGGGCAGGAAATTAACATTGTCATCAGACACATTAACCTTGGCCCCAGCTCCATTAGCTGAGGTAAATTTTGGGGAATTGTGGTCGGTCGCGAAATATTTCAGGGTAGAGCGACTCATTATTTTCTCCCTTACGTTTGATAACTGGCGAAATTACTATTACTCTTAAGTATATACTCCATTTGGACAATAAAGCCAAGAGAAATTACATCAATTACATGATTGTGACCAAAATTCAAAAAACTGAAAACACCGTCTCACTGATCACTGGTCACTGAAAAGCTATCAACTATCAAAGTCTGCGCCAACGACGACCACCATCTCGATTAATTAAGAATTCTGCTTCCGTAGGTTCCCAGGTTCCTGCTTCGTATTGAGGAATAGATGCGGGGTCCGCGGGAGCGTCCCAGGCAGCTAGAGCTGGAGTAACTACTCGCCATGCTTCTTCCACTTCATCTGCACGGGTAAAGAGGGTTTGGTCTCCTAACATGCAGTCTAGCAACAGTCTGGTATAGGCATCGGCGGTGGCCATGCCAAAGGAAGAACCGTAGCTAAAGTCCATATCTACCGTGCGGGTACGCAGTTCGGAACCAGGCATTTTCGCTTCAAAGCGCAAAGATATACCTTCATTAGGTTGTATGCGCATGGTGAGGACGTTAGGACTGGCCTGTTGGGCGGCGGACTGAAAGATTAATAAGGGAACTTCTCGGAACTGAATGGCAATTTCCGATACTTTCTTAGGCAACCGCTTGCCAGTACGGAGGTAGAAGGGTACTCCCTGCCAGCGCCAGTTGTCGATCGCCAATTTCATGGCCACATAAGTAGGAGTAGTAGACTCGGGATTAACTCCCGGTTCTTCTCGATAGCCAGGAACTGGCTTCCCTTTCATCCAACCGGCAGCATACTGACCTCTAATGGCACTCTTTTCTAAATTCCTCAAGTCTGCCAAGTGAGTAGCTTGCAATACCTTGACTTTTTCAGTACGAATGCTATCCGCGTCTAGAGCATTGGGGGCTTCCATGGCTGTCAGACACAAGAGTTGAATCAGGTGGTTTTGCACCATATCCCTCAAAGCGCCGGAAGTGTCGTAATAGCCAGCTCTTTCTTCCACGCCCACACTTTCGGCAACGGTAATTTGGATGTGGTCTACAAATTGGCGATTCCAGAGGGGCTCGAAAATAGCGTTGGCGAAGCGGAAGACTAAAAGGTTTTGAACTGTTTCTTTGCCTAAATAGTGGTCGATGCGATAGACTTGGTCTTCCTTGCAGACTTTTTGCACTACTTGGTTGAGGGTTTGAGCGGAACTCAAATCCTTGCCGAAAGGCTTTTCGATGACCAATCTATTTTTAATAGGGTCGTCTAGCATTCCCGCAGCCCCTAATTGCTTAATCGCGGGAGGGAAGAATTTAGGAGAAACGGCGAGATAAAAGACTCGATTGCCTCTAGTTCCCCTGCGTCCGTCTAGTTCTTCTAGGAAGGCTTTTAGTTTCTGATAGCTTTCCGGTTGGTCCATGTTGCCAGGACAGTAAAATAGCCCGTCAGCGAAGTCCGACCACACTTCCTCTTTTTCTATACCGCTAGAGAATTCTTCAATTCCCCATCGCATTTGTTCTCGGAAGTATTCGTGAGTCCATTCCCGACGGGCAACCCCCACAATGGTAATTTCTGGAGGCAGTCTGCCTTCTCTTTTCAGGTGATAGAGTGCGGGGACCAATTTGCGCTGGGTCAGGTCTCCCGATGCACCGAAAATTACCATGATGAGGGGTTCGGGGGTGCGTTCTTGTCGCAGTCCAACTCTGAGGGGATTTTCTAAGAGGGTTTTCATTTGGTTGTTGGTTGTTTGTTTTTTGTTGTTTGTTGTTGGTTGTTTGTTTTTTGAACCGCAGATGAACTCACAGGCAAGATGCCTGTGCCACGATGAACTCACAGGCAAGATGCCTGTGCCACGATGATTTTTTGTTTCATCCTGACTCTCTATTTAAAAGGTAGAAGAGTCAGGAGAGTTATAGAACTGCTGTTCATTGTTAATTGTTTATTGTTTATTGTTTATTGTTTATTGTTCATTGTTCATTGTTAATTGATTTACTTTGGTTTCTAAAGAGTTCATTAAGGACTCGAAGGGTTTGATAAATTTATCAATTCCTTCTTCCAATAATTCATCCATTACTTCGTGGATGTCAATATTAATATTGGGGTCTTGCAAACTCTCAATTACTTCATAGGCAACTTCCACATCGCTTTCAATGCGATTGGCTGGATCGCAGTGGTCAGCACATGCTTCAATAGTATTGGGAGGGAGAGTATTAACCGTATCCGTACCTACTAACTCATCTACGTACATGACATCGCTGTATTCTGGGTTTTTGGTGCTGGTACTGGCCCAAAGTAACCGCTGTACTTTAGCACCTTTAGCTGCTAGAGCTTGCCAGCGCTCGCTTCCAAAAATCTCTTTATATTTCTGATAAGCTATTTTGGCATTGGCGATGGCTACTTTTCCTTTGAGAGCAATTAGTTTGGCCCCTACATCTCCATTGATACCAGATTTTAATTTATCATCAATACGGTTATCCACATTAACATCAATGCGACTGAGGAAGAAACTAGCAACGGAAGCAATATTACTAATATCTTCTCCCGCTTCAGCTCTTTTTTCTAAACCCCGAATATAAGCCCATGCAGTATTGACGTAGCTTTCTACGGAGAAAAGAAGGGTGACATTGACGTTAATCCCTTCCCTAATCACCTGTTCTACCGCAGGCAATCCTTCCGGCGTACCGGGAATTTTAATCATCAAGTTTTGTTTCCCTATAGCCTCATAATAGCGACGAGCTTCACTAATAGTTGTAGCCGTATCTTTTGCGATGGTGGGAGGTACTTCAATGCTGACGTAACCGTCTAAACCTTTAGTTTCTTCGTAAACTGATTTAAAGATATCACAGGCATTAGCAATATCTTCAAATACTAAAGATTCGTAAATCTCGTTGACGGATTTTCCTGCTTTAATCCCTGCTTCGACATCTCCATCGTAGATTTTATTCCCCGCGATCGCCTTTTGAAAAATAGCAGGATTGGAAGTAATACCGTGAATACCGCGACGGTCAATTAATTCTTTTAATTGACCGGACTCAATCAAGTCTCGGCTCAAATTATCCATCCAAATACTTTGACCGTATTTTTCCTCAATTTCCTTAATGGGATTTGCTACCGTCATAATTAACTCCTTCTTGTGGGAACTGATTTACTTTTTCATCTTGGCTGTTTCGTTACGGCTCAGTACAATATTTAACTTTTTCTTATTAAAATTCTGGCTCCTTCCTCCCCCTCCCAGCCTCCCTCTCCCCCCTGGGAGAGGGATTGAGGGAGAGGGAAACTCACTTCTTCTCTCTTTCCCTATCTTCAATAAAAGAAAGCACCAAATTCACATCTTCCTTACTGCCAATAATCACAGGAGTGCGAGCGTGAAGTCGATCCGGAACTACATCCAAAATATGTTTGCTTCCAGTACTGGCTTTTCCCCCCGCTTGTTCCATTAAAAAAGCAAGAGGAGCAGTTTCATAAAGCAAGCGCAATTTACCTTCTGGTTTCTTCATCGTTCCCGGATAAAGGAAGACTCCCCCTTGCATGAGAATGCGGTGAATATCACCGACCAAAGCGCCGCTATAACGAGCGGTATATCCTTCGTGACGGTGGACGTAGCGAGTAAAATCTCTAATGGCATCGTCCCACTGCCAAAAATTACCTTCATTAGTGCTGTAAATGGGACCGTGTTCCGGGACGCGGATATTTTCCTCAGCAAGGATGAACTCTCCTAAACTGGGGTCGAGAATAAAAGCATGAACCCCATTACCCAAAGAATAAACCAACATGGTAGAAGGTCCATAGAGGACGTAACCCGCTGCAATCTGCTTCCGCCCATCTTGAAGCAAATCCCGAGCCTCGACCTCCAAGTCATTTCCTTCCTGCTGGCGAATGGAGAAAATAGAACCAACGTTTAAATTAATATCTACATTGGAGGAACCGTCGATGGGATCGTAGAGCAGAGTATAGCGTCCGATGGGGCAGTTTTCCGGAATATAGTAGGGTTTCTCCATTTCTTCAGAAGCCAAGCGACAAACTAAACCGCTTTGCTTGAAAACAGAGATAAAAACATCATTGGCGTACAGGTCCATTTTTTTTACGCTTTCTCCCTGCACGTTCATCTCCCCCGTAAACCCCAAAGTGCCTGCCATTAAGCCAGCGCGACTGAGACGGCGAGATATGAGCTTTGCCGCTAGGGCAATGCGACTCATAATGGCGCTCAAGTCTTGAGCTTCTGGGGAAAAGCTCTGAAGCTGGTTGAGGGCGTGACGAGACAGGGTAGTGCAATCCCGATCTAAACTATATTCTGGGATGCTTCTTTGCTCTACGTTTGCCATGAGTATAACCTCCTAAGAGTAGGAAAAATTGGCTTTTCTCGTCTTTCTCTAGTTTCTATTTTAGGAAGTTATTTAGGTCATGGCTGGTAACTTTAGATCAGCTTCAGATTACATTTTGTTTTTACTCAATTGAACAGATTATAATTGAGTCTCAACTTCTAAAGAAATTCTAAAACAATTCTAGTTTTTATTAAAACAGTGCTATAGCAATTCGCTCCATCGTTACATGCAGTATTTTTATACAAAAAAAACTGCACCTCCTGCATCACCTTCTAACAATGAACAATGAACAATTAACAATTAACAATTAAGAGGTTGAGCAGAAAAATGCTCCTTTCGCCAAGAGAGCAAAATTTATCTATCCCCCCTTGACAACTATTTAGTCAATAAGTTAGATTGTAAGAGTGGGAAACTGTGCCGCCCTATACCCAGGGTCTTAGTCTAGATTCAAACAAAATAACCAACAATTCGCAGTTTAGTCAAAAGTTTGTAGGGCGCGGCACTGCCCACCACTTGGTCTAGATAAGTTAGACCAAAGTAATAAAGAGAGCAAAATTTACCTATTCCCCCTTTGACAACTATTTAGTCAATAAGTTAGATTGTAAGAGTGGGAAACTGTGCCGCCCTACACCCAGGGTCTTAGTCTAGATTCAAACAAAACAACCAACAATTCGCAGTTTAGCCAAAAGTTTTTGGAACAGGTGATCGCATTTACTTGAACTGATTTATTGGAACAGGCGATGGCATTTACTAGAGTTGGCGATCGCATTTACTATAACAGGCGATCGCATTTACTAGAATTGGCGATCACATTTATTGGAACAGGCGATCGCATTTATTGGAACAGGTGATCGCATTTACTAGAACAGGCGATCGCATTTATTGGAACAGGCGATCGCATTTATTGGAACAGGCGATCGCATTTACTCGAACTGTTGATCACATTTACTAGAACAGGCGATCGCATTTACTCGAACAGGCGATCACATTTACTAGAACAGGCGATCGCATTTACTAGAACTGTTGATCACATTTACTAGAACAGGCGATCACATTTACTAGAACTGTTGATCACATTTACTAGAACAGGCGATCGCATTTACTAGAACTGTTGATCACATTTACTAGAACAGGCGATCACATTTACTAGAACAGGCGATCGCATTTACTTGAATTGGTGATCACATTTACTAGAACTGATTTATTGAAACAGGCGATCGCATTTACTAAAACAGGCGATCGCATTTACTAGAACAGGTGATCGCATTTACTAGAACTGTTGATCACATTTACTCGAACAGGCGATCGCATTTACTTGAACAGGTGATCGCATTTACTCGAACTGTTGATCACATTTACTAGAACAGGCGATCGCATTTACTCGAACAGGCGATCACATTTACTCGAACAGGCGATCGCATTTACTCGAACAGGCGATCACATTTACTCGAACAGGCGATCGCATTTACTCGAACAGGCGATCGCATTTACTTGAACAGGTGATCGCATTTACTCGAACTGTTGATCACATTTACTAGAACAGGCGATCA
>JH610551.1 GCA_000252485.1 Prochloron didemni P4-Papua_New_Guinea
AGAACAGGCGATCGCATTTACTAGAACTGTTGATCACATTTACTTGAACTGTTGATCGCATTTACTAGAACTGTTGATCACATTTACTAGAACAGGCGATCACATTTACTTGAATTGGTGATCACATTTACTAGAACTGATTTATTGAAACAGGCGATCGCATTTACTAAAACAGGCGATCGCATTTACTAGAACAGGCGAGCGCATTTACTTGAATTGGCGATCGCATTTACTTGAACTGTTGATCGCATTTACTTGAACTGTTGATCGCATTTACTCGAACAGGCGATCACATTTACTCGAACAGGCGATCACATTTACTCGAACAGGCGAGCGCATTTACTCGAACAGGTGATCGCATTTACTAGAACAGGCGATCGCATTTACTAGAACAGGCGATCGCATTTACTCGAACAGGCGATCACATTTATTGGAACAGGCGAGCGCGTTTACTAGAATTGGCGATCACATTGACTAGAATTGGTGATCGCATTTACTAGAACAGGCGATCACATTTACTTGAATTGGCGATCACATTTATTTGAACAGGCGATCACTCTTACCAATAACTTTAATAAGACTCCTGAATAAGATCTAATTACAATCTAACTGAAATATCAGGCTGTATTGGTGGGCATTGCCCACCCTACTGCTAGAATTGTTTATTGTTCATTGTTCATTGTTTATTGTTCATTGTTTATTGTTTATTGTTCATTGTTCATTGTTCATTGTTCATTGTTCATTGTTCATTGTTTAAATTAAAACCTCCCTTTTTCTCCAGCCAACCTTTCAATGGTTCTTCCGTCGGTGCTAGGTTTAGAACCCCAGAAAAGAAGCCTCCCATAAAGGCTACTGGTTGCTGGATTAGTTCTTGAAAAATAGGTTGTAGTTCGTTAAAAAACATTGGCTGTATCCCAGTATATTTATTAGAGTGAAAGATTCTATCTCTTAATTGTTCATTGTTTATTGTTCATTGCTCATTGCTATACAATCTAGTCTAGAGTAAAGGTGGGGTGC
>JH610552.1 GCA_000252485.1 Prochloron didemni P4-Papua_New_Guinea
TAGTTATTCCTGGAAAACTACACAAAGGATAGATTTGGTTTCTAGATTGACCAATTGAAACTATTGCAGTGAGGTAATAAAGGATTTGGGAGAACTAGAACTCATCTTAGGGGCGATACCGCAGGGATACGCTTTGCGGTGCGCTCTCACTAATAATTCCACAACCGGCGTTGAGATTTAGCTAAGTTTTCCCAGGAAACTACACAAAGGGAAATTTGTTTTCTAGATTGACCAATTGAAACTATTGCAGTCTCTTAATTGTTAATTGTTAATTGTTAGAGATTGATAAGAAAAATGTCCCTCACTAGACTCGCCTTATTCCTCTTGGTTTTCAGCTTGTTGTCAATTTTTAGATATAATAAGCTTGGTTGCTCTCACTCAAGACTAAACAGGTTCATAGGCCGGTACGATCTACCTCATGACCAAGAAACCCTATAAACAATTAGGAATGAACAATAAACAATTAAATTCTAGATTAGAAGAGAGCGATGGCAACATCAAACTTTGGGGTTTCGACGCTCACCCAGTGGTAACTCCAGTATCCGTAGTCCTAATCGCCATCTTTATTGCTTTTACTTTACTGTTCCAAGAACAAGCAGAAACTATTTTTAATAATGTCAAAGATGGGATTACTAACACCACGGATTGGTTTTTCATCCTGGTGGCCAATATCTATCTCGGAGTAATTGTTTTCCTGGGCTTTGGTAAATTTGGCAACATTCGTCTCGGTGGTGCAGATGCAAAACCAGAGTTTTCTACCTTTGCTTGGTTTGCCATGCTTTTTAGCGCTGGCATGGGTATCGGTCTCCTATTTTATAGCGTAGCAGAACCTATCTACCATTTCCAGTCTCCTTCCCCATTTTGGCCTAATTTAGAACCAGAAACTGTGGCAGCGGCTAAAGCGGCTATGGGAGTCACTTTTTTCCACTGGGGATTACATCCTTGGGGTATTTACGCTTTAGTCGGACTATCTCTGGCTTTCGCTACTTTTAATCAGGGATTGCCTTTAAGCATGCGATCGGTTTTCTATCCTTTGCTGGGCAAGAGAATTTACGGTTGGCCTGGGAATTTAATTGATATTCTTGCTTTGCTAGCCACTTTGTTCGGTTTGGCTACTTCTTTGGGTTTTGGGGCTCAACAGATTAACAGCGGTTTGAACTTTTTATTCGGACTGCCAAATGCTACTTGGTTGCAGGTTCTCCTCATTGCCATTATTACCAGTTTTGCCACTTTATCTGTGGTTTCTGGTTTGGACCGGGGGGTGCGTTTCCTCAGCGAAATAAATATCTATATTGCTGCCTGTTTAATGGGGTTCCTGTTTTTGGTAGGACCAACTTTATTCTTTTTTAGCTCTTTTGTAGACAATGTAGGTTATTACATTTCTATCTTGCCAGCTATGAGTTTTTGGGTAGAAATATTCGAGGAAACTGATTGGCAAGATAATTGGACCATTGTCTATTGGAGTTGGTGGATCGCTTGGTCTCCCTTTGTCGGTATTTTCATTGCTCGGGTTTCCAAAGGGAGAACGGTGCGAGAATTTGTCATGGGAGTATTATTTATCCCCAGTTTGCTCTGTTTTTTCTGGATGACAGTGTTTGGTGGTTCTGCTTTAAAGCTCACTTTAGATGGTGTGGGTAATATTCCGGAAGCAGTACAGGAAAATGTGGCTACTGCTTTATTCGTGATGTTGCAAGAATTGCCCTTCAGTCTTTTGAGTGCTTTTGTCGGTATCGTTCTGGTGATTACTTTTTTTGTCACTTCTTCCGATTCCGGTTCTTTAGTGGTGGATAGTTTGGCTAGCGGTGGAAAGCTGGATTCTCCTGTGATTCAGCGGGTTTTTTGGGCGATCGCGGAAGGAGTGGTAGCGGCAGTTTTATTATTAGGTGGCGGAGTGACGGCTCTGCAAACTGCAGTTATTGCTACTGGCTTGCCTTTTGCCATTGTCCTCTTGGTGATGTGTTTCAGTTTATATCGGAGTTTGGCAGGGGAACTGACGATGTTAGAAGCAGCTAAGTTGGAAGCAAAGGAGATTTCACATAGAGACACAGAGGTCCGTTAGAGACTTGTACCGAGAGAAGTTGAGGTGAGCCGCACTGAGGAGCAAAAAATTTGATGGACTCCTTCCTGTGGCACAGGCATCTTGCCTGTGCCACAAGGACGCAGAGAAAAAAGAGAGAGCTAGTTTTTCCAGATGTCTATTAGGCAGCCCAGACTTGCCCAGAGGGTCGTCGAAGGGGGGCTACCCCACGATTAACCTTCTACATATTCAGCCCAAACTACTTTTGACCACAACCCGGTGAGTGTGGCGACTCACCGACTTGTCTCTAATTCCTCTTGCCTCTTGTTTATAGCACTGCGCATTTAGGTTAGGAATTAATAAAGCCTGAAACCTAGTCATAGTCTATTTTTGAATTTTGAATTTTGAATTTTGAATTTTGAATTTTGAATTGTGCTATACCTTTTGCCTATTCCCTCTGTTACATAAATTTACAAAAAATCTTAGCCCACTCTTGTGCGAACAAAACAGATATGAGGTGGGAAAACTGGCGATTTTCCCCTAATATCTTCTAGATGCTGGGAAATGCAACAAAATAATACCTGATTCAATGGTTATTCTACCAAGGGAGTACGGTTGTAGTTTCCGGTTTCCGAAAGTCTTGACTTGTTGCAACTGTTTTCGATAAACAAATTGATTTAAGATACAACGGTGACTGAGGTCACGTTCGACCGCTCGTTTTCGAGTTGAGTCAGAACCCTCGACCTTTTATTAGGGTGGATTAACGCAGGTCTTTATCTGGGATTGGGTACACCAAATCTAATTTGTGTTAATGGTCCTCTTTGAGATGGTCCGATTGTGGATCTAATTTGCCCTAGTTGGCTTTCTTTTCGCAAAGGAGGTAGTCAATTCGGATTTGGTGGATAACATTGTAGTAACTTAGATAGTAACCATGCAGAAACTGCAAGAAAAGACTTTCAATAATCACCAAAAACAGAATTACGGAAATAATCCCATTGCTATACGAGAAACCTCCAAGTATAAAACGGAGTACATCCAAAACTTTGTGGATAAGTGGGATGCTCTCATTGGTTGGGATGCTCGAGCAAAAGGAGAAGGAAGTTTCTTTATCGATATATTAAAAGAAAAGGGAGCAAAACGGATTCTGGATGTATCCACGGGAACAGGGTTTCACTCCATTCGCTTGCTTCAAGCAGGTTTTGACGTAGTCAGTGCCGATGGTAGCCCGGAAATGCTCTCCAAAGCCTTTGATAACGGTCGCCATTATGGTTTGATTTTGAGAACGGTGCAAAGTGACTGGCGTTGGCTGAATCGCAATATTCACGAAGAATTTGATGCGGTTATTTGTCTGGGTAATTCCTTCACTCATCTCTTCACGGAGCGTGATCGCCGCAAAGCCTTAGCGGAGTTTTATGCAACTCTCCGCCACGATGGCATTTTAATTTTAGATCAGCGCAACTACGATGGAATTCTGGACAATGGCTTCAGCAGCAAGCACACTTATTACTATTGCGGAAATAATGTGAAAGCAGAACCGGAACATGTGGATGAGGGACTGGCTCGTTTCCGCTACGAATTCCCGGATGAATCAGTGTATCATCTGAATATGTTCCCCCTGCGCAAGGACTATACTCGGCGGTTGATGAGGGAAGTGGGCTTCCAGCGTATCCAAACCTATGGGGATTTTCAGGAAACCTACCACCAGGATGAGGCTGATTTCTTTATTCATGTGGCAGAGAAAAAATATGAGGTAGAAGCCAAAGAGGAGACCAACTGATGAGTGAAACTTCTACTGTAGTTAAAACTGCCCAGGATTATTACAATAGCGATGGGGCAGATAAGTTCTATTCCCAAGTTTGGGGCGGAGAAGACATTCACATTGGCTTGTATGAAGGTGAGGAGGATTCAGTCTTTGAAGCCAGTCGTCGCACTGTAGTTAAACTAGCCTCCTTGCTTTCCCTAACTAAAGATACTCCAGTTTTGGATATTGGAGCTGGTTACGGCGGTGCAGCTCGCTATTTAGCTAAAAACAGCGGCTGTTCCGTAACTTGCCTCAACTTGAGCGAAGTGCAGAA
>JH610553.1 GCA_000252485.1 Prochloron didemni P4-Papua_New_Guinea
CTCCTTTTTTTTGATAAATATAAGAGAAACCCGGTTTCTTGGCTGAAATCCAATCCACTAGAACATTTTTGTATCTGTAGCAAACATTTTCAGATTTGATATTATATCCCACATTCCGCACTTCGTGCTATAGCATGAAGTGTTACAAAGTCTATATTTTAAGCTGGGTTTTTCAGGAAAACACTATCTGCAAAAAATAAAGGGTCTTTCAGAAAACGAAAGCCCCGTTCAGCAGATTGTTGCTTCTTCAGGACTTATAGCGCTACGCGCAATTCAAAATTCAAAATTCAAAATTCAAAAACAGGCTATGACTAGGTTTCAGGCTTTATTAATGTCCTAACCTAAATGCGTAGTGCTATAACTTATTTTTTCTAAGCTAGAACAAAAGAAGGGAGTAGCGAGATAGGGAGTTGGGAGCGGTATCCTTTCTACTCCCTATTCCCCATTCCCTACTCCCTAAAGATAAAGCCCAACCAGCAAAGCAAGAACAAGCCAGACAGCCTTATCGTTCCAACTCTCCTGAAACTAATGCAAGATTTCTAGGCTAATGTTAACTGCCACTGAAGTGCCAATCTAAAGTACCCTCATAAGGGATGACTAAAATAACGTCTAGCCAATCATCTGGATTGGGGCTGTTAACGGAATCGCTTAAGTTAATTGTCCATTCTTGGCCGATAGAGCCATTCAACGTAACTGTGCCATCTTCCGAACACTCGTTACCATTGAGTTCTAATTCGGTGGCACCATCGATCGCATCGCGAGTTTGCAAGAACATTTTCACCTTGCCATCCTCACCCAAGTTTAGCCCAGCGACATCCCGGAATAAGGATTCTGTCAATGTGAATGATAACGTAGCATTCTCGTCACCTTTCAAAAAGAGGTACCAAGCATCCGGGACGAATTGTCTGAGGCTTAAGTATAGATCCCCCGCATAAGTCTTAATACTGTCTAGTTCCACCACTTGGTTCTGCAAACCACCATCGTACAGTGCGGTGTATTTGACGTGAATTAGCACATCGCCAATGCTATCAAAATTGATCGCATTGGCCGCCTTGGGCATCTCTAGGGTCCAGGTAGACACAGCACCAGTGCCTTCAAAGGGCAGGTAGCGCTCGTCGTTGAAGTCCAACGTAAACAGACCGTAGTCGTCAATCCCCCGAGAGATTGCGATCTGTTGTGTTTGACGCCAGTTTCTCCGAATACTATCCCTTGCCTCATCTGTTTCTCCCAGTAAATATTTCACACCCTCAAGCTCAGGTTCCATTAATACTTGGTCTTCTGTCTGAGTTAGGGTAGCTTTGAGATTTTGATAGGGACCAACAATGGCGGGTATGGAAATCGAGACGGTTTTGATTTGGCGGCAATACTGGCCAGGATAGTCTTGATCAAACAGGCGTTCGCTTAACGTAAACGTGCAGTGGCCCTCGTCTTTTAGATTTAATAGGGCCTCGGGTTGTTCTTGCAATAGGGAAACGGTACGTTCAATTTCCAGCATCCTTGAGTTGCCGTCCAGGTAGGCTTTTTCGAGCTGGTTTAGGCCCCACATCAGTTGTTCGCCAGCGGTTAGGCCTTTTCGCAGGCTGTCCCAGCAATTGGGTTGCAGGTAGGCGTCTGTTTTGTTGAGTTCGTACTGATAGGCTGTTTCGGCCTGACCGGCTAAGGACAAGGCAATTTGATAGCACTGATAATAGGCGGAGGAGAGTTTCCCTACCATCCATTGATAGAGTTCTTTATTGGTAAATTTGGTTTGGAAGAAGGTTTCCACTTCCTGGGCTTGTTCGATGCTCTTTTGGTGGACATCCAGATCGGTTTTGGCCATTTCCAGATTCACTTCTGCGGCTGCAATCTGTTGTTCGATTTGAGGAATATCGCGCTCGGCCAGGCCCAGTTGCAGTTCCCAGTCTCCTTCGCGGCGTTTAAACTGTGCCGTTGTCAGGGCGATGTTCGCACTGTCGCTCAGATAGTTGGCGTTAGCATTTAGTGCTTCTGCAGCTGATTGAGTAACGTTGCCGAAGTCCATGCCGCCATTCGCTAGACCAAAGGTATCTGGTAGGGCATAGCCAACAGCAGCTAAGTTATTAGTGATTGAGGCAGACAAGCGTAAATTCATAGCGGTTTCCATCGCATTTATACCGGTATCTTCATTACTTAACCAGCCCGCGTCGATCAGCTTTTGATAATAGTCTTGGCGGTATTGGGCGGCGGCCAAACTCTCTTGCAAGGAGGCTAAGTTAGCTTCGGCGGCTTCAATTTGTTGTTCTTTGGCCTGGGTGATGATTTGCATCAGGATGGTTTGTTGGCCAAACTGAATCCGGGCGAGCTCTTCGGCGTCTTGTTTTTCTAGGGTGGCCAGTAGGGTGGAGCCGAGTTGGATAACGTCGTTGGTGACGTTGCGGGCGCGGGCGAGGATGGCGTCAAATCGATAGTGGGGAACATCGGTACCGGTGGGGAAACTGACGCTGCCGCCACCAGCTGCGGTGGCTGTGACGAGTTGGGCCGGGTCAACGGGGGGTTGGTAAAGGGCTAAGGACCGTTCGATGCCTTGGATGTTCATGCCGTTACGGATTTTGTAAAGGCGGTCTTCGACCCGATCCCAGTAGGCGACGAAGTCTTGGTTTTCGTTGACACCAAAGTAATCAGTGATGGTTTCGAGGGGGAAGACGTCAGTGCTGTCGGATTCTGCTGTGGCGGTTGGGATGATTTGTTCTAGGGCTAGCATTTCTTGGGTAGCCTTAGCATGTTCAATCGCAAGCTGACTATAGGTTTTGGGTTCTGGGGCCGGCAGTGTGCCGAGGTTGCGGGGGCGGGGGCCAAGGATGTCGTTGGCGAGGAAGTAGAGGGTGGCGGCACGGTTGATGGATTCCCAGGTGTCTTGGGTGAAGTAGTAATCGCCCCAGTCGATCAGGTTGTCGATATATTTCATGACGATTACTTTTTCGTAGGCTCCGATGCGCAGTTGGGCGATGGCGTGGGGGTCGAAGGGTTGACCCATGGAGGTGGCCATTTGTTGTTCGTCTGCCAAGACTTTTTCGAGGGTTTGTAGGGTGTGATCTCGAAAGGGGAGAAATTGCCAGACGCGATGGGTAGGGTTTTCGAGGGTGTCATCTTCTGGAGCGGTGGGGTTGAAAATGTATTGATACCAGTGTTGGGCATCAGTGAATTGTTGGTGGGTGTTGAGGGTGTTGGCAACAAGGGAGGGGATGTGGTAGAAGAGTTCCCAGAAGTAAGGACCGTAGGCGCTGTCGAAGTCGAGGTGGTCGTTGGTGGGGGGGATGACTTTAGCGGTGGGCCCGAACTTATCGAAGTCAAATTCTTTGGTGTTTTGTTGGGTGTCTAGGCTGAGGAGGCGATCGAGTCCCCCCGTAAACAAGTGCCGAGTTAAGGCATGGACCACGTCGGTGGTGAGGCGGGAAAACAAGAGCTTAGAATCGCTATCCCAGGAACCAACATTACTAGAACTCCAAAGTCCATAGGAGCCAGTTTTTTCAGCTTGACCGCCGTCCGATTCAGGCTTGCTGAACTGGACAGTTTCTTCGATGTTAATAGTCTCTTTGATGGTTTCCGAGCTATCCTCAACCTCCGGTTGGCTCAGAAAGGCTTTCTGGCCATAGTAAAAAACCGACCAACCTGCTTGGTTTTTAACAGAGGAAATTTGGCAAAGATTCTTCGGCAGACTTCCAAGAAGGAGAGCTAGATCATGATTATTAATTACAATTAATTCGCCACTGCGATAATTCTCGCTCAGTAAATTTTTAGAAAGATCCACACTTAACCTATCTGGTTTGTACATTAATGCTGGCGGAAGATTTGAACCATCAGGTGGCATGTAAAAGATATCGACTTTAGGGCTATAACCACCGTTATACCCGCCAGCAAAAATAGCAAGAGAACCGACACTTGTTGCGGCTAGATCATTACGGCCTTCGGATAGCCAATTCCCTGATGTCCACTCTCCTGTCTTCGCATTATATATATCGACTTTACGGCTATAACTACCGTTCCACCCGCCAGCAAAAATAGCAAGAGAACCGACACTTGTTGCGGCTAGAAAATAACGGCCTT
>JH610554.1 GCA_000252485.1 Prochloron didemni P4-Papua_New_Guinea
ATCCGGACTGATTCGTTAATTCTCCTGCAGTCAGAGGATTTAATCCTTCACATTGAGTTTCAGACCAAACCAGACCAAACCATTCCCTTCAGAATGATGGATTATCGGGTCAGGGTCTATCGGCTCTATCCAGGGAAAATAATGAAACAGGTGGTAGTTTATCTGAAGAAAACAGCTTCAGAATTAGTCTACGAAAATAGTTTCAAGTTCGATAAAACCTATCACAAGTTTGATGTGATTCGTCTTTGGGAGCAACCCACGCAGCTATTTTTATCTAATCCGGGACTATTACCTTTCGCTATTTTATCTCAAAAGAAAGACAAAACAGAACTCCTGAGAGAAATAGCTCAAAAAGTGGATACTATACAAGACAGACGAGTACAAGGGAATGTAGCAGCTTCTGCATCAATTCTGGCTGGGTTAGTATTGGAGAATGACGTAATTACCCAATTAATGAGGAGAGAAATTATGCGCGAGTCAGTGGTTTATCAAGAAATCAGAAGGGAAGGACTTCAAGAAGGTCGTCAAGAAGGTATTCAACAAGGTCGTCAAGAAGGTATTCAACAAGGTCTTGAACAAGGACTTGAACAAGGACTTGAACGAGGCAAAGAAGTAGTTGCTGTCAATTTACTGAAAGCAGGAATGAGCATGGAACAAGTAGTGGGTTTTACTGGTTTATCGGTGGATTTAATACAACAGTTAGCCAACAGATCCAATAACTAAGCGGGTGTGGTCAAAAGTAGTTGTTTTCGACTAAATATGTAGAAAGTCAATTGTGGGGTAGCCCTCTGGGCTGCTTCCTTTGTGGCGATTTAGTTTTTTTGCTCAAAATCTCTTGCTCATTGGACATGGTTCTATTTTGTTTGAGCGGATATAGTTGGGTAGGAATAGATATTGTGGTGGGCAGTGCCGCACCCTACAAAAAACTATTGCTCATTGGACATAGTTCTATTTTGTTTGAGCGGATATAGTTGGGTAGGGATAGATGTTGTGGTGGGCAATGCCCACCCTACAAAAAACTATTGCTTATCGGACATGGTTCGATTTTGTTTGAACGATATATAGCGCTTCGCGCTGGTGTCGTTATACAATACAAAATTGTTGCGAAAATAATACACTGACTGCATCACCTTTGTACAAAGCGAAAGGGGCATTTTTCTTGCACGAACTCGCCACTTGTTAATTGTTAATTGTTAATTGTTCATCGCTATAGTTGGGTAGGGATAGATGTTGTGGTGGGCAGTGCCGCACCCTACGATAAATAAGCTGAATCAAGATATAAAGTAACAATAAACCGCAGAGGAAAAAGAGAGAGTTAGTTTTTGATTATATTTATAAGGTTGTGGTGGGCGTATCCCACCCTACTTTGGACTTTGACAAGGAATAATTAGGGTTATATTATCTAGATGTCAAATTATTTTGCCTATTGTTACCAGGTATACCAGTTTTTTGTTTCCTAACAATCTAAATGAGATACTACTTATACTTATTAGCGGGAGTGGCATCAGCTTTAATTGGCTGGAATTTAGGAGAATTATTCGCGACGGATTTCCATCTCCTGGAAAAACAGCAGATGAAGGAAGTGGTGATCTTCCCTTTTATGGCCATTTCTCTAGCTGTGGGTATGGTAATGAACGAAATTTTCATCAGCAATCCCACTAGGCCGAAACTCTCTTTACGCAAAGCCTTCTTTCCTCTGTTCCTGCCCCTACCTCCGGCCCCTATACCTATTGCCCTAGTATTAGGCTTGGTGCTAGGATTGTTGGCTGGACTTGTATCCCAACTGCTCTACCTACCCTATGACTCCATCCAACCCTGGATAGTCCGAATCTTCAGTTGGCTGTTGGTGGGTTTCGCTGTGGGTTTGGCAGAAGGCTTGACATGGCAATGGCGCAGTATAGAAGCAAGAGGCCAACAGCGATTGTGGGTGAGTATTGGCGGTGGGGTTATAGCTAGTATAGTGGCCGCTTTACTGTTTGAATTTATCCGCAATCTAGGTAATTGGTCTGAGTTACGTCAATGGGAAGACCCTATAGGTTTCTCCCTTCTGGGACTGTTACTGGGGCTGACATTCGCTATTACTAATTCTCCCAGCTATTTGGCGGCCCTGAGAGCCGGTGCTGGGTTTGAGTATACAGATCCCAATACTACTACTAAAAGCCAGTACCCCACTATCGATACATCATCTAATCTCAAGTTTGTGAATGACTACGCCGAAGATGAAATCGAAGAAGGCTTGTCTATTCGACTGCCTGGTCAAGGCAGAATTACTATTGGTTCTGATGGCCAGGAGGCTCAAATCGTCCTTCCTGGTATTCGCGATCGCGCTGCCGAGATTTCTTTACAAGGTCGAGAAGCGAAACTAAAACCCCTGGCTAAACCTTATGAAGCCATTGCCCTCAATGGCAGTAAACTCACTTCTTCCAAACAAGTCTCCTTAAAACACAACAACCTTTTAACCTTCTACACCCTGACAGATGATGACAAAATCGATGAAGAAAAAATCTATCGCTTTGTCTACTACAATCGCTTCCTGGACCCTGAAGCTTAGTTTATCCCTCTCTATTATCTTCAGTCTAGCTAATGTAGTGGTCGCAGAAATAAAAGAAGCAGAAATTGAGAAACGTAAGGTAGAAGAAGACCAAGTCACTCTGCGGGTTCAAGTGCGCAAAGAAGAAAATCGACCTGCCCTCAACCTTCAGGAAGAGAACTTTCAAGTCTTAGTAGATGGGGAACCCATAGACAAGCTGGACAAATGGCGAAACCCAGAAGAAACAAAACCCTCTCCCGCTAGAATGATTGTTCTCCTGGATATGAGCGGTAGCATGAGGGGACCGGATAAGGAAGGTAGTAGCAAACTAAAGGGGGCAATCAATGCTATTGGGGAGTTGATCAATGTAGCGGAAGAGCGGGGTGGGGATACTCAAATCGCAATTGTGCCTTTTGGCGTATCCAGTAATTCCGGTTGTAAACTTGTTTACTCGGTGGATAACAAGAGTTTAGACAATTTTTTCCCTGCAGGAGATTTGCTGTTAGAACAACAATTAAAGAGTTATCTGGACCAGGAACAGAAAATCTGTGCTTCTACAGACCTCTACAATCCCCCAATTAAGGCAGTGGAATTATTAGGGCGTAAATACCCCCTTCCAGACCCAGACTTACCGGAAGAAAAAGCCCCACCCCCACCACCAAAACTGGCAGTGGTTCTTCTTTCTGACGGTTTCCACACGGAAGGGAATGAAACAGAAGACTTTCGGGAACTCGAAGAAGAACTGAAGCAATACTCCCATATTCAAGTTCATACCTTGGGCTATGGACTGACGGCAGAACAACTGGGAAGGAAATATAAGTGTGACGGGAAACCAGCCACTCGGGCTGACGTTGGTGTGGGTCGATGTAAAGTTCCCGAGGAAGAATTTGTAGACCAGAAGCGGTTGAAAGAAATTGCTGATTTAACTGAAGGAATCGCTTCTTTTTCTGCAGACCCCCAAGACATTGCTAAGGCTTTAAAGGAATTTCTCAATGCTTTACAGGGGCAGTACGAACTTGTCTACGATAGTCCTCAACCCCAACGGGGTAAAAAGTATCAAGTACAGGTAGTGGTTAGGGAAGGCAATTCTATTGTAGAATCTAATTTTGCATATTATCGGGTTATTTGGAAGCCCCTGTCCTTTAAAACAAGATTTATTATATTTATCTCGGTTCTCTTGTTGCTTGTAGTTGGGGGTGGATTGCCTTTTTGGTTTTGGGGTCAATCTTTTAACAATGAACAATGAACAATGAACAA
>JH610555.1 GCA_000252485.1 Prochloron didemni P4-Papua_New_Guinea
TTAAAGCGCTAGGTTGTACACTTGGGAAGGCGATT
The DNA here is from genome assembly GCA_000252485.1 of Prochloron didemni P4-Papua_New_Guinea. Taxonomy (GTDB): domain Bacteria; phylum Cyanobacteriota; class Cyanobacteriia; order Cyanobacteriales; family Prochloraceae; genus Prochloron; species Prochloron didemni. Next base: position 36 of record JH610555.1, read on the forward strand.
GCCGGATCGCCCCTACAATAGAATGAAAACAGCACTTTCCTATTTAATCTTACTCTCTATCTCTGGCTGCGGACTGGTAGCCAAGGAAACTATTTCTCCATCTCCATCGTCAAATCTTACTGGAGACTGTGGGACAAATGTAGCTAAACTAACAAAGGAAAATGTTAAATCCCTAACTAACAAGAGAATTATTCAAGAATCTGTGGATTTAAGCCCGGATCGCGCTTTAGGATACCTCTTCCAAGCCAAGACTGGAGATAAACTACAATATAACCAACAAGACCAGGAGAAAGATAAGATTTGCATTAGAGTATACACTCCGGAATATAAATTGTTGGAAGGCAATAAATTAACTTTAAAGGGAGAATATCTAATTCGAGTTTCCGCTTCCCAAGAGCGAAACAACGTCCCGCTAAATATAGAGGTGATTCCCCGAGAAAAACCAACTGAAGCTATTGAAGACTATTATAGTTTAGTAAATAAGGAGCAATATAAAACTGCTTGGAATCAATTATCCCTCAAATTTCAACTTAGAAGCAAATCTCCAACAGCTTATCAAGATTATACAAGTTGGTGGAATAAAGTTTCACAAGTGAAAGTAATAAATCCAAAATTAATCCAAGAGGAAAATACTACAGCAATAGTAGATAGTTCCCTTCAATATTACATGAAAGGTGGGAGAAAATGGGGACATTTATTGCGCTTATATCTTATTTGGGATGAGGAAAAAGAACTATGGCTAATTGACGATACTAAGGTAAGATAGAAGTTCTATCCCCCCCAGCCCCCCTTGTCAAAGGGGGGAGCAATAAACAATAAACAATGAACAATGAACAATGAACAATAAACAATGAACAATGAACAATGAACAATGAACAATGAACAATGAACAATGAACAATGAACAATTAAAGCGCTAGGTTGTACACTTGGGAAGGCGATTGCCGGATCGCCCCTACAATAGAATGAAAACAGCACTTTTCTATTTAATCTTACTCACTATCTCTGGCTGCGGACTGGTAGCCAAGGAAACTATTTCTCCATCATTGGTTGGCTAAAGATAATGGAGTTTGGAAAATTAACCATTCTCAACGGCAATGAACAATGAACAATAAACAATAAACCATGAACAATAAACAATGAACAATAAACAATGAACAATGAACAATACACCATTATTGATAGGACTTATGCAGAAACCGGGTTTCTGAACCAAAACTCTGAGTTTTACCATTTTATCCCGACTCCAAACCCGGTTTCTTGGCTTGTTGGCGTAAGTCCTGATTGAGATAAACTAGAGAGAGGATAAGGGCGAAGCGCTATATAACTATCCACTATCAACTACCAACTCTTGTATTCATTGTTTGTATTAGACCGTATCTTCTATTGAACAAGACACTCATTACCCATGGGCCCATCCCTTGGTCATTGCTATAAATGAAAAAATAATTTATAGTAAAGATGACCCACAAGTAAAAAAACTGAAAACTAGTCACTGGTCAATCTCTAGCTATCAACTGTCAACTATGATAACTGTCAACTGTCAACTATAAACTATCAACTATATGGTTGAATATCAATTTCGTCTTGAAATAGCAGAAACAAAAATCTCTTATACCTGTACAAGAAATTTAAATGAGCAGGAAGAAAATGAGCCAAAAATATTTTTCACTCCTCAAAACAGGGAAGAGTTGCGCAAGGAATTGGAAAAGCAAAGTTCTTGCAAAATCACAGATAACAATTTAAACAAAATAATAAATACATGGGTAGAAGATATAAAAGACGGATTTCGAGAAAGCTCTCTTGTTTTGCCTAATTTGACTACTATGTTAGAAGCTGAAATCAACAATCTCGAAGAAACGGGAAATCAAGACAAACCAACTATTCTGGAACCGAATTTAGGTTCCATTGAACCGAAATTAGGAGTTTTACCTCCTTTAAAATTTTGAGTGACCAATCAATCAAATACAATAACAGTTAGAGGGCTTTTACAGATAGAGGAACACTTCTATATTAAAAGTCCCCCTTTGATAAGGCTTGCCCAGAGGGTCGCCGAAGGGGGGATTTAGGGGGATAGTAGCAAATCTAAATGTAATTTGATATAATCTAGACCATAGGAAACAAAATATAGTATATATGTAATCTTGATCGGAATCAGAAAACCAAGAAAATGTTAAACGTAACTATTGCCCCCCATCGGGAATTTTTACCAGCGGATGCACCGGAACAAAAAATGTTTTTGATGCTCAAGCTGAAACCCACTCAAGAAATAGCCAGCAGCCGTCCCCCTACGACCTTCGCCTTCGTCATCGATACTAGCGGTTCCATGTACGAAATAGTCACAGGAGACTCTCAACCTACAGGCAAAACCTTTACCACTGATGGCAATGAATATAGGGAAGTAACGGGGGGAAAATCCAAAATTGATATAGTAATAGAATCCTTGCACGCTTTAGTTAATTCTCAGAGATTGGCTGAAAGCGATCGCGTCTCCATCATTCAATTTGACGACACCGCCTCCACCCTCCTGGAACTTACCCCCGCCACGGAAGTAGATAAATTAAAACAGGCCATTAATCAACTGCGCAGCTTTTCCGGCGGCACTCGCATGGGATTGGGCATGGGTCACGCTCTCCACATGCTCTCCAAGGAAGATATGACCAGTCGTCGTACCTTAATTTTTACAGACGGTCAAACCTTTGACGAAGACCAATGTCGAGATTTGGGGCAGCAATTTTCTAGCAGCAACATTCCCATCACTGCTTTGGGAGTAGGAGACTACGCGGAAGACTTGCTCATCAAACTCAGCGATATTACCGCCGGTCGTCTTTTTCACGTCACCTCGGAAGTTAATAGCAACGACACCGCTGTTTCCATTAAAGACCTCCCAACTACCATTATAGAAGAATTCAATCAAGCCCAGCAAGAAGTAATTACCAACTTAGCTTTAAGTATAAAAACAGTCAAAGGAGTAGAACTAACTCGTATCTTTCGCGCTTATCCCAGCCAAGCAGAATTTGGCTTAACCCAAGAACCCTATCCTATGGGCAATGGGTCAGCCAACGACGAAACAGTTTTCATCCTGGAATTCAAACTAGACAGTCGTCCTGCATCTCGGGTTCGCATCGCTCAACTGGGCTTAACCTACGACGTTCCCGGCAAAAATAGACGGGGAGAACTGCCGCCCCAGAACGTGGTAGTTCAATTCGTCGCCGGACAAATGGGAGCCCAAGTTAATCAAGAAGTGATGGGTTACATCCAACAGTGTAATGTAGCCCAACTAGTGAAACAAGCCACGGACGTTGCCGAATCCAACCCCCAACAAGCAGAAAAACTGCTGGAAAATGCCCGACGCATGACTCAACGTATTGGCAACGACAGGATGACTAAATCTCTTGCTGATGCCCAGAGTGAATTGCGCAAAACCAGAAAAATATCCTCTTCCACCCGGAAAACAGTCAAAATGGGTGCTAAAGGTAAAACAGTGCGCATGACTGGGGATATTAATGAAGGTCTTTCCGACGAACAAATTAGACAAATATCGGGAACCTAATCAATGAACAATGAACAATAATCAATGAACAATGAACAATTAACAATAATCAATGAACAATAACAAACAACAAACAACCAACAACCAACAACAAATAACCAACAACCAACAACCAACAACAAAGAAGACAAAATTATGGCTGTGACTTGTCCTACTTGCGGTTTTGACGAAAATCCTATTGGCGCTGAATTCTGCGAAGCTTGCGGTTTTGAATTGGGAAGCGGGGCAACTCAAAACCTGAATCCCCTACCTCCAACCATTCCCGGTAGTAGCGCCAGACTAATTGCCAAACAAGCAGGTTCCCCCATACCGGAGTTTACCCTAGACAGCGGCAACGCTATCATCGGACGTTTCGACCCAGATACTGGTCCAGTGGATGTAGATTTAGAAGGCTTTAAGGGAGAAGACACTATTTCTCGCAATCATGCGGAAATATATCAAGAGGGAGGTCAGTGGAAAGTCAAAGACTTGGGTTCTGTCAATGGAGTATTTATTAAACGTTCTGGTGAAAGTCGCTTTAGTGCTAGAATTACCATGCCAGAAATAGTCCATCCTGGGGACGAAATTGCCATTGCGAAAATCCGTTTTCTCTTCCAAAGTCCATGAAGTAACACAAGACTAAAATCTAAATGACCTAATCCCAAGTCATCTTAATCCATCTTAATCCATCTTAACCC
>JH610556.1 GCA_000252485.1 Prochloron didemni P4-Papua_New_Guinea
TGGTTCAAACAATGCACTCCTCACCCCCAGAAACAGCCGAAACTTTAATCATTCAAGAAAACAGTACTTGTATACTCGGCGACTTAGAAATAGAAATCCAAACCCATTTGGGTAATTTTGCTGACGTTCATTACTTTAAAGTCATTCTCAAAAATGACGAAAGTAAAATAGGACTGCTGCGAGTTGGTTCCGTCAACGGAGGACTGCAGCGAGAAATGGAACTGAGAGAAATTCTTGGAGAACACAAAATGGTCTCCAAATTACTCATTTCCGAGAGAAAAGAATCCGTTACTCTATCTTTAGGACCAGAGACTGAGGAAGAACAAGCCACAGAAGAAATAAGAGAAGAAGAAATATCTACAGTTGAATTAGAAGACTCGGAAGACGTTATTCCAACTACACAAGAATCGGAAGAAGAATATTTAGAAGAAGAATTTTACCCAGAAAAACAAATTGGCCTAGAAGGTGTAGAATCATCCCCCGAAAAACTGCTACTCTTAAGTTATCTGCCCAATGAAGAAGAAACACTAGCAACTTGGTTGGAACAAGACAATGACTTAGAATCATCCTTATTACTTGCCAGCCAAATTTGCCAATTCTGCCGCTACGTTCATGAAAGAGAATGGTGTCTAATTTCTATCTTACCCCAATTTAGCCAATTTAGCAACATAGGCAAACCGATTCAATTTTTCGATTTAACTAATGCTTACCCCGTTGGGACAGAATTGAACAATGGCTTTACCAATAATTACTCCGCTCCCGAACTATTATATAGCAATGTAGTTACAGAAGCAATGAGTACCTATGTGGTGGGAGCGTTACTCTACCAAGCATTACACCATAAGCTTCCTCCTCGGTCCGATGGGATTGCTTCCCCAACAGAAGAATTAGATTTAGAAATCCAAAAGATTCCCAGAATCTATCAAATTCTCAGTATCTCCCTCGCTCCCATTCCCGAAGAAAGATTTCCTCTCTCTCAATTAGTCCATCTCTTAGTTAAAACTCGCCAATCTTTAAGTACTAGCAAAGTGCGCTGGGAAACAGCTAGTGATTCCACCGTCGGACTATCTCCCAGTCGGCTGGAAAACGAAGATAATTACGGCATCAGTCAACCATCTGCTAGCAACTCAGATAGTTTAATCTTAGCAGTTGTTGCTGATGGCATGGGAGGAATGGCGCAGGGAGAAGTTGCCAGCAAATTAGCAGTCCAAACAGTTCTAAATGCCAATCTTCCTCGAGAAGTAACTACAGCAGAACAACGGGCTCAGTGGTTAATTTCTCTGGTAGAACAAGCCAATCAGCGGGTCTCCCAAGAAGTAAAAAATGGTGGCACCACCCTGAGTATTGTTTTAGCCGTAGAAAGGGAATTAAATATGGCTCATGTAGGGGATAGTCGCATTTTTCTCCTGCGCCAAGGAATCTTATGTCAACTGAGCGAAGACCACTCCATGGTAGCCATGCTACTGGCTAGTGGTCAAATTACCTATGAAGACAGTATCCACCATCCAGATCGGAGTGTTCTGGTGAAATCTATCGGTTCCAAACCACGATTGAGTAGGGGTTACGTCCAAGATTTAAGTCGTTTTGGAACGGATTTCTCCCTTACTTTAGAAGACGGAGATATTCTTATTCTTTGTTCCGACGGGGTCTGGGATTTAATTTCTGTAGAGGACTTAGGAGTAATATTTACAAAACAAACTAATTTACAAACAGCAGTAGAGCAAACAATCCAACAAGTATTAGAAAGAGGAGCCAATGATAATGCTACCATTGTGGCCTTGAAATGTTCGCTCGAGAGTAATTCATTCTAGCCAAATATTCTGTTTTATTTTATTTAGAGCGATCGCCGGTGCGTTACGAACGCACCCTACCCATGAATTTTGCTACTAATGCAAGAAATGCTAGAGTAGGGTGCGGCACTGCCCACCAATATACTTGTGGGGAGACCAAGGTTTAATTTTAATTTCAATACAGTCAATTTTCGTTCCTAGATTCAATAAATAACGCTCTATTTTATTTAGAGCGATCGCCGGTGCGTTACGAACGCACCCTACCCATGAATTTTGCTACTAATGCAAGAAATGCTAGAGTAGGGTGCGGCACTGCCCACCAATATACTTGTGGGGAGACCAAGGTTTAATTTTAATTTCAATACAATCAATTGTCGTTCCTAGATTCAATAAATAACGCTCTATTTTATTTAGAGCGATCGCCGGTGCGTTACGAACGCACCCTACCCATTAATTTTGCTACTAATGCAAGAAATGCTAGAGTAGGGTGCGGCACTGCCCACCTAATAAACTATCAACTATCCACTATCAACTATCCACTATCCACTATCCACTATCCACTATCCACTATCAACTGCTATAGGAATTAGAGCAATGGATTTACCTCCGGGAACTTTACTCAAAGATAATCAATATCGCATTGAAGATACTATCGGTCAAGGCGGTTTTGGCATTACTTATGAGGGCAGAGATTTAAAATCTCACCGCAAAATTGCCATTAAAGAAAATTGGCCTGAGAGTGGAGTTAGAGAAGGAACTACAGTGGTTTGGACCCAAACAGCCCCCCAGCAACAGGAAGAACAACTGCAAAAGTTTAAAAGCGAAGCCCAATATTTATCTAAATGCATTCATCCTCATATTGTCCGGGTTTACGACTGGTTTGAAGACAATAATACCGCCTATACGGTGATGGATTTTGTGGTGGGTAAACCTCTCTGGAATATCTTTAAAGAAGAAGGGATTTTACCAGAACAAAGACTGGAACAGTATTTTAAACAAATTGCCGCAGCCCTGCAAATTATTCATGGCAAAAATCTGCTTCATAGAGATATTAAACCCAATAATATTTTGATAGATGAACAAGATAGAGCTATTTTAATTGATTTTGGAGCCACCAGAGAATATAGAGCGGGAAAAACTGGCATCATGACATCTATTTTAACTCCTGGATATGCTCCCATCGAACAATACAGTTTTAAAAGCAAATCGGGAGCTGCTACAGATATCTATGCTTTATGCGCTTCAATGTATCATTTAGTCACCGGTTCCATGCCTGTTGACTGTACTGTTCGATCTATCGACGATACTCTCATTCCTCCCAGCCAAATTATCCCGGAAATTAATCCCCATTTAGAAGAAATTATTTTAAAGGGAATGGCCATAAAATGGTGGGATCGGTTTCAAACTGCTGGGGAATTAATGGAAGGGTTAAACTCCCTCTGTCCCAATCCTACAGCTAGGCTTATTTTTCTGAAAACTGGGACCGAGTTTATTTTAGATGGTGATGGCGCACTAGTGGGATGTTCCACTACGACAGAAGAAGTTACCATCGATTTAAACCCATTACCAGGCTCGGAAACAGTTTCCCACCATCATGGGATTATATCTTGTCCAGAAAACCATTGGCAAGTTGAAGATTTAGGCTCCACTAATGGTATTTTTATTAAACCTTTGGGTGAAAATCGCTTTGGGGCGAGAATAACCCAGACTGAAACCTTAAACTGTGGCGATGAAATAGCATTTGGGAAAGTTCGCTTTTTATTCCAAACTTTTTAGGCAATGAACAATGAACAATGAACAATGAACAATGAACAATAAACAACCAACAACCAACAACCAACAACCAACAACCAACAACCAACAACCAACAACCAACAACCAACAACCAACAACAAACAACAAACAAATGTCTATTCAATGTCCAACTTGTTTAACAGAAAACCCGGATACCAACAGCAACTGTTTTGCTTGCGGTACGCCCCTAGTTGTGGAATCCAGCAACTACCACTTACCTAGCGGAACTATTCTCCAAAGTCAGCACAATCAATATCGGATTGAAAAAAAATTAGGTGCAGGAGGATTTGGCATTACCTATAAAGGAATTGAATTAAACAGTTCTACTACAGTAGCAATTAAAGAAAACTGGCCAGAAAATGGCAGCAGACAAAACACTGCCGTTGTCTGGCCATCTTCTCTTGCACCTAAAGATAGAAACGACCAAATTAACGGTTTTATTAGAGAAGGACAATTTATTCATCAATGCCAGCACCCCAATATTGTCAAAGTATACGATTGGTTTACAGCCAACAATACTGCTTATATTGCTATGGAATTTTTGCCCGGTAAATCCCTATACCATATTTTACAATCTGAAGGGCCTTTACCAGAAGCAAGAGTTAAAAAATATTTATTACCAATTGCTGAAGCTTTACAATTCATTCACAGTCAAAATTTACTCCATCGGGATATTAAACCAGAAAATATTATTCTCGACAGTCAAGATAGAGCCGTTTTGATTGATTTTGGCAATACCCGGGAATTTATTGCTAACAAAACCCAAAAAATGACTCAAATTCTAACTCCAGGTTACGCACCCATTGAACAATACGGTCAGATGGGCAGGCGGGGACCGGGAGTAGATATTTATGCTTTCTGCGCATCTATGTACGAACTGTTAACGGGAAAACTGCCTCCCTCCGCACCAGACCGGTTGCAGAACGATCCTTTAGAACCTCCTAGGAAAATCATCCCTAATCTGAACCCTATTACAGAGAAAGTGATTCTCACGGGGATGAAAATGCGAGTGGAGGAACGCTTTCAGACGGCGGAGACTTTAATTGAAGGATTGGAAGGCAATTATATTTCTCCCCTTGTAGAGAAAGCCAGACAGCTAACTGAAACAGGAGAATTAGCTGCAGCAGTTAAACTTTACCAGCAATGTCTGGGGGAGGACCCTCATGATTCACAAGCTGCAGTAGAATTGGCAGTTGTGTCTGTTCATCTAGATGACAGGCAAGCAGCACAAACTGCAGCAGAGAGAGCAATTAAACTCAAACCTAAGGATGCTAGAGGATATGGAATTTTAGGTTTAGTCTCTTGTCGTCAATCTAATTGGTCGGGAGCATTGCGTTATTTGCAACAAGGGGCTAATTTAGCTAGCAACGAGTCTTGGATTCAAGCTAATTTAGCTTGGGCCTTGGGCAAAAATGGGGATTGGCAACAAGCCCAGATAGCTGCCAATCAAGCCTTACAATTAAACCAAGATTGCCCTTTTACTCTGGGATTACAAGCTTGGATTAGGGCGAACCAAGAAGATTGGAAACCTGTTATCCGTTATAGCAGACAAGGAATTTTCAAGGCCAAACAATCTACTCTAAGTCCAGAATTAGCCAGTTGGGTTTATCCCTGTTTAACTATAGCTTTAGATAGAGCAGTAGTGACTCAGCAAGCTCCCGATTTAGAGCGATGTTTGCAGCAGTTTAAGGCGGAAGTACCTAATAGTGCCTTTCCTTGGGGATTTCAGGGTTGGCAACAATGTAAACAAGGTTTGTGGCAGAATGCACTAACTAGTTTAGAACAAGCTAGTAAACTAGAGGGAGTGACAGATTGGATTTTATTGAATCAAGCCATTGTTAGAGAACAACTACAAGATATTGCTGGAGCAATTGAAGTATATAAGGCTTACCAAAATAAGTTTGATAATTCTAATGCCTTTGTTTGGTATCGTTTGGGTACTTTATACGGCCAAATAAAGGAATGGAAGGAGGCTCGTTCTTATTTGGAAAAGGCTATTCAGTTAAAACCGGACTATGGAGAAGCTTATCACAATTTGGGCTGGGTGTTACTGAATATTCGAGATCAGGATGGAAAAGTTGAGAATCCCGGTCAAGTTTTACCGGCATATCGTCAAGCAGTTAAACTATATAAAGAACAAGGAAAGCAAGATTTAGTTCAACAGATTGAACAGGCGTTTCAAAGAGCCGGGCTTGAGCTTTAATAGCAGTTGATAGTTGATAGTGGATAGTTGATAGTTATACAGCTTGCAGAGAGGGTCACCGAACTGCAACCGGTTGGTTGCTCTCACTGAATACTAAACACGTTCATAGTCCAGTATCATAGATCCCACTTTCCGCTTGCAGAGAGGGTCACCGAACTGCACTTCGTGCTGTAACACGTAAAGTAGTATAAAAATCTTGGTCTAGTATAACAAGATATGGTGCGTTGAGAACGCACCCTACTTTCCTACTTACAGCACGAAGTGCTGTAACACGTAAAGTAGTGGAAAAATCTTGGTCTAGTATAACAAGATACGGTGCGTTGCGCTACAAAGAACTGCAAATTACAGCAAGCCCTAACTAAGATCCCCTCGCTCTAGCTGTTGGATTTGCTGTAATGAAAGTCCAGTAAACTGGGCGATGGAATCCACACTCATGCCACTGCGAAGCATATTGAGGGCTACTGCTTGGCGACCTGCTTGTATACCTTCTTGGCGACCTGCTTGTATACCTTCTTGGCGACCTGCTTGTATACCTTCTTGGCGACCTTCTTGCTTACTACGTTGTTGGACTTCTTTTTCCCACTCTAGGTAGGCTTGTGATAGCGCCATAGTAAACTCCCTATCTGTCTGTTCCGGTTCAGTGGATACTCTGTCAATTATTTTCCAGTTCGATAATAATCTTAGTGCATCGTTTCGCAACACATCTCCCTGGGGCATGGCAAGGACTTCTTCAATCGCATTAGTCTGAACTCGTCCTTTTCCCAACAGTCGAAACCAGAGAGTTTCTGGAGAGATGGGGAGTTTGTGAACCACAATAATCGCCGTATAGAGATTATCTGGCAGCCAATATACTCCTCTAGGCCAGTCTTGGAGGGTCTTGGCACCGAATCCCTTGAGAAGGGGTTCACTGGCAGTGGGAGTTACGATCCATAGTTTTGGTTCATCTTCCGATTGGAAGGGTCGATTGGCTCTCTTGGCTCGGCGGCGTAATTCCAAACAATACCAGGTACGTTTCAACATGCAGGTGTTGATGGCATCGATGCCGGGAGGATTACGATAAGTTTCAAAAATGGTGCGATGCTGGATGGATCTTCCCAATAAACCTAAGATACGGCGCTCGCGAAGCGATCGCGTTTTTGACTTACCTCCTGCTAGAATAAAATACAAAAATGGTTGGTACATCCCCCTAAATCCCCCTTATCAAAGGGGGACTTTCAGAATATAATTGTAGGACTTTCAGAATAGAATTGTAGGGTGCGTTCGTAACGCACCGAATCCACGCTTTCACTTCTAGTGTATTAAAACTATAGGGTTTCTTGGTCAATATGTACATCTATGTATCCGGTCTATGAACGTGTTTAGTATTGAGTTCCAGCAACCGACAGGTTGCTGTATAACTATCAACTGTCCACTATCAACTGTCAACTGCTATAATAAATCTTGGCGTTTGTTGTTTGATACTGATAGGCGATCAGCTTCGCTGGCGCTGCGCGTGCGCGTTTTTGACTTACCTCCTGCTAGAATAAAATACAAAAATGGTTGGTACATCCCCCTAAATCCCCCTTATCAAAGGGGGACTTTCAGAATATAATTGTAGGACTTTCAGAATAGAATTGTAGGGTGCGTTACGAACGCACCGAATCCATGCTTTCACTTCTAGTGTATTAAAACTATAGGGTTTCTTGGTCATGAGGTACATCTATGTATCCGGCCTATGAACGTGTTTAGCATTCAGTTCCAGCAACCGACAGGTTGCTGTATAACTATCAACTGTCCACTATCAACTGTCAACTGCTTATTGTTGTTTAATGTTACTGAAGAATTATCATGTTTAGACCGCAAAATTTCCCCGCGCGATGGTTTTATCCCCTGATTTCTGGCTTGGTGGCACTGGGTTTAGTGGTCGGTACGCCTCAGTTAAGCTCGGCTTTTGACTTGAGAGATTTAATTGGTCCTGCAAGAGATGTTATTCAATTAACTAGCTTGTCGGATGAGCAAGAAATGGAGTTGGGAGGAGAAATTAATGAACAGATTGCCAAAGAAGTTAAATTTTACCGCGATCGCTCTATTAATGAATACGTTCGAGAAATTGGGGAGCGGTTAACACCTCATAGTACCAGGCCGAACCTGGATTTTAAATTTCAAGTAGTAGACGACGATGCTATTAATGCTTTTGCTACTATGGGAGGCTATGTCTATGTTAATACAGGTTTGTTAAAAGCTGCAGATAATGAAGCGCAAGTAGCTGGAGTCATAGCTCATGAAATCGGCCATATTACGGGAAAACATGCTATTAAGCAAATTCGCAGACAAATAATCACACAGGGTTTAGCTAATGCAGCAGGATTAGAAAGAAATCAGTTGATTCAGTTGGGGGCAGAAGTGGTTCTCAGACTACCTCACAGTCGCCGTCACGAATATGATGCCGATCGCCGAGGATTGGAAAATTTTGTAGCAGCAGGTTACGCCCCTATAGGCATGGTACAATTCTTTCAAAAGTTAGTTCGCAATGGTGCTAGTTTGCCCACTATTTTAAGTACTCATCCCGATACAAAAGACCGAATTATTGCTTTGGAAGAGATGATTCAGCAGCAATATCCTGGTAGAGAAAAGGTGGGATATGGTTTGGATGCTGATGCCTACGCGCAAAAGGTTAAATCGTTGAAGTATAGCAATGAGCAATGAACAATAAACAATGAACAATTAAGAGTTCGTGCAAGAAAAATTTGTCTTTCGCTTTATACAAAGGTGATGCAGCAGATGCAGCACTTTTGTATAAAAAATGTAGCATGTTTTGACACTTTAGGAGCGAAGCGCTATAATTTATTTTTTTCCACCTCTGGGCGTAAAGCTTGCGCCCTTAGAAGAATAAACCGCAGAAACGCAGAGGTAAGAAAAGAGAGAGGAGATAGATTGTTAATTATTTATTGTTCATTGTTCATTGTTCATTGTTTATTGTTTATTGTTTATTGTTTATTGTTCATTGTTTATTGTTTATTGTTCTTTGTTCTTTGTTGAGCTATTATAAGTAGCATATAAAAGAAAGATAATGCCCACATTAATGAATACATCTGCTAGATTAAATACGGGAAAGTTAATCAGACGAAAGTCCAGAAAATCTACTACGTAACCAAATAAAAAGCGATCGATACCATTGCCAAAAGCTCCAGCAAAAATGAAACCATAGCCTAACTGTTCCGATTTAGCCATCTTGGGACCGAAACGGGCGATGGCCAGTAAACCCACACTCACTACTAAAGAAAGCCAGCGCAACCAACTCACTCCACCTGCAAAAAAACTAAATGCTGCTCCAGTATTTACTACATAGGTAAAATGAAAGATATCTTGCCATAATGGCCACGTATCTCCTACATCGGCAAAGTTTATTACTACCCAATATTTAGTTAATTGATCTAGAATTACGCCAGTAAAGCCGACAACCCAAAAGTAAAGATTTTTTTTCATTAGTTATTTGAACCACAGATGAACTCACAGGCAAGATGCTGCCTGTCACAGGCAAGATGCCTGTGCCACGTGATTTGTTGTTAGTTGTTTGCTCATTTTTAGTTAATAAAATAATAGGTGTCTTAGGACAAAAGAAATAACTGCTACCGCACAAACTATGGCTAACTGACCCGGAAGAGGGGCGAGAGAATATTGGGAGATGGCCTCACCCCAATTAATTGTCTCCTTAAACCAGGATAAACCCAACAAATAAACTATGCCACAAAGATGAATTATGGCCAAACCAGAAAGAGAACTAAAGGCGAAAAACTCCAATTTTCTTTTCAGTTTAAAGGCGAGCCAACCGCAAAACCAAGCGCCGGGAAGGAAGCCGAGAATGTAACCAAAGGTGGGTTGTTGAATGTATTCTAAGCCTCCACCTTGAGTAAAAATTGGAAAGAAAGTAAGACCCAGAAAGAGATAAGCAAATTGGGACATGAGTCCGGCATTCTTTCCACCCAAACAACCTGAAAGTAACACCCCACCAATTTGATAGGTCACTCCAAGGGATTGGCTTTGAATTCCTGCTTCCGTCCAATGCCAAGGGAGATTGGTGATGGAAGCTTCAATAAAAGTACCGCCAATAGTTAGCAATAAACCGATTGACCCCCAAAGTATTTCATTGGCGGTAGAGATGACCGAAATTTTGTAGCCAATCCTCCGAGAGTGAGGCTTTTTAGTTTTTCGACCTGGTTTGGTACTCACCGGGAATGGGCGCTTCGCCACCTTTAAGTCCTAAAGATTCAAGCATAGCATGGTCTTTTTCTGGGGGTTGTCCCAAGGTGGTGAGATAATGACCGATGAGCATGGCATTTATACCTGCTTTCAAGCCCAACTCTTGTAACTCCCCCATTACCGCTTCCCTTCCTCCTGCATAGCGGATGATTTGCTGGGGTAAAATAAAGCGGAAGACGGCGATCGCCTTTAAGGCTTCGTAAGGGTCTAGGGGAGGATTTTCTGCTAAAGGAGTACCCACTCTGGCGTTGAGTAAGTTGAGGGGTACCGATTCTACTTCTAACTCCTGCAAGGCAAAAGCTAGGTCTACCCTATCTTCCCAGCTTTCTCCCATGCCCATAATACCCCCAGTACAGGCTTGAATGCCAGCCTGTTTGAGGTTGCGGATAGTTTGGACGCGATCGCCCCAGCTATGGGTGGTCACAATCTCCGGGTAGAAGTTTTCCGAGGCTTCTAAATTGTGATTATAGCGAGTTACTCCCGCTTCCTTTAAAGCTTCTGCTTGTTCCGCAGTCACTTCGCCCAAAGCGCAACAGGGTTTAATCTGGGTTTCGGCGATAATTTGCCGTACCGTTGCCAGAATGCGATCGAATTCTGGGGATTTGGGGCTGCTGTATTTCGGTCCCCGTCCCTGACTCACCAAACAGAAGCGTTTTGCCCCTGCAGCCGCCGCTGCTTTCGCTTGGGCAAGGATTTCTGCTTCCGGTTTCAAACCGTAAATAGGGGAATTTTCTCCAGGATGATGGGCGGATTGAGCGCAGAAGCCGCAATTTTCTGAGCAGTTCCCGGATTTGACATTAATGATGCTGCACAAATCTACCATGTTGCCGCAACAGGCTTGACGGATTTTATCTGCTGCAGCACAGAGAAGTAAGATATTTTCCTCCCCTTCGATGGCAGTTAAAGCTAGGGCTTCTTCTTTGGTAATCTTAATCCCAGCAATAATCCTTTCTGCCAGTTGCTCCAGTTGTTCTCTGAGAGCTTCTCCTTCTCCTGGTAAGGGGAAGTTAGAGTGAGATAGTCCGTTATTGTGGGTTTTAGTTAGTTGTGGGGGAGGGCAAAGGGAGGGGGATGCTTGAGCCACGTTTCGCTTACCTTTCGCATTGAAGTCCTAGCAGTTTATCACGGATATAGCAAATCCAAATATTCGATTTATGGGTTCCATACCTCTAAATCTCCCCTATTGCACTATTATCCCGCAATGGTGCAACACCTTTTTTCTAGTTCTAACAACTAACAACTAACAACCAACAACTAACAACCAACAACTAACGAGATGCCAATCGACTCGCCAGATCCACAACCGTGCCTAACACAGGACTGAGAACAACTACCGATGCGGCAGCTATAATAATTGTTCTGGCGGTTTGTCCCTGTTCTTTCACTAGCTGAAAGAACCGTTCATCCCATTGTTTTACTTCTTGTTCAATACGCTGGTTTGTTTCTTGGGCATTCCGTTCCATGCGCTGATTTGTTTCCTGGAGATTCCGTTCCATGCGTTCCATGCGCTGATTTGTTTCTTGGGCATTCCGTTCCATGCGCTGATTCGTTTCTTTGGCATCTTTTTCCATCCTTTCCATGCGCTGATTTGTTTCTTGGGCATTCTGTTCCATCCTTTCCATGCGCTGGTTGGTGTTTTGGACATCTTGGTCCAGCTTGTCTAGTCTCGAATTAGCTCGTTCTAACAGGGTTAGAATCTTGGTAAGTTGTTGTTGTTCTGTCATTTGGTATACCATGTGCTGAAGCTAAACTGTGAGTTTTTCTAGTCTCCTGGC
>JH610557.1 GCA_000252485.1 Prochloron didemni P4-Papua_New_Guinea
CACAGATAATTGGAAACAAGACCCATGGTTCTAAAAATCGTTCTTATTTAGAACTTTTAAATCTCTTCCCACCTTGTCTAATTACTACAGAAGAACAATGTATTGCAACTCAAAATGTAATTGACTCCCTGATTGATGAGGGAACGTTAAACCAAGATGAACGAGATTATTTAAATCTTTTAGGTAGTTTAATTGCCGAATACGAACAAAACAACGCTCCTTTTCCTAAGTTAACAGGAATTGAATTGATTAAAGCATTGTTAATTGAAATGGATTTAACCGAGGAAGCTTTAATATCTCTTTTGGGTAATAGTGAAAGAGTAAAACAAATCTTGAATACAAAAGTAGAATTAACTTGGCAAGAAAAGAAAACTCTAGCAGAGTTTTTTCAAATTTCAGCAGATTGTTTTTAATATCAATTACGAACAGGACTTACGCAGCCACGCTATCAGTAGGGTGCGGGCGCTAAGAGCGGCGCTTCGCGAGCGTAACGCACCACACTAATTAACGGGATGCCAATCGACTCACTAGATCCACAACCGTGCCTAACACAGGACTGAGAACAACTACCGATGCAGCAGCTATAATAATTGTTCTGGCGGTTTGTCCCTGTTCTTTGACTAGCTGAAAGAACCGTTCATCCCATCGTTTTACTTCTTGTTCAATACGCTGATTTGTTTCTTGGAGATTCCGTTCCATGCGTTCCATGCGCTGATTTGTTTCTTTGGCATCCTTTTCCATCCTTTCCATGCGCTGGTTGGTGTTTTGGACATCTTGGTCCAGCTTGTCTAGTCTCGAATTAGCTTGTTCTAACAGGGTTAGAATCTTGGTAAGTTGTTGTTGTTCGGTCATTTGGTATACCATGTGCTGAAGCTAAACCATGAGTTTTTCTAGTCTCCTGGT
>JH610558.1 GCA_000252485.1 Prochloron didemni P4-Papua_New_Guinea
TACAAGATTGGCGATCGGGCTCTTGACAACTATTTGAGCAATAAGTTATATTGTATGTGCTGGAAAAGGTGTCGTCCTATAGAGAGTATTTCAACCTAGATGATTTCAGAATCCAACAATAACAGCTAAGTGCCAGGTGTGGAATTAGGAAAAAGCTCATGAATAGCTAAAAAAAGAACAAAAAATTAAGTGTTGACAAATGCTAAAATAGGTGTGTCAAGCCACTGCTTTAAGATAAGTTAGATTATTCAAATTTAATTAGTAACAACAAGATGCACGTAATTACCCATAGGAGATTAAAAGAATTTTGGGAAAAACATCCTAATGCTAAACCTAGTTTACAAATTTGGTATAATAGAACAAACTCAGCACAATGGAATAACTTCAACGATCTGCGTCAAGTTTTTCCTAATGCAGATAGAGTAGGTAAACTAACGGTATTTAATATTAGTGGCAATCATTATCGATTAATCACTTTTGTAGATTATCAATATAAAAAAGTCTTTGTTCGTAATATTTTAACTCATTCAGATTATGATACAGATAATTGGAAACAAGACCCATGGTTCTAAAAATCGTTCTTATTTAGAACTTTTAAATCTCTTCCCACCTCGTCTAATTACTACAGAAGAACAATGTATTGCAACTCAAAATGTAATTGACTCCCTGATTGATGAGGGAACGTTAAACCAAGATGAACGAGATTATTTAAATCTTTTAGGTAGTTTAATTGCTGAATACGAACAAAACAACGATCCTTTTCCTAAATTAACAGGAATTGAATTGATTAAAGCATTGTTAATTGAAATGAATTTAACCGAGGAAGCTTTAATATCTCTTTTGGGTAATAGTGAAAGAGTAAAACAAATCTTGAATACAAAAGTAGAATTAACTTGGCAAGAAAAGAAAACTCTAGCAGAGTTTTTTCAAATTTCAGCAGATTGTTTTTAATATCAATTACGAAACCCAACACAACTTATTGGTTTTTGG
Organism: Prochloron didemni P4-Papua_New_Guinea; assembly: GCA_000252485.1. Lineage (GTDB taxonomy): Bacteria > Cyanobacteriota > Cyanobacteriia > Cyanobacteriales > Prochloraceae > Prochloron > Prochloron didemni. The sequence goes on from JH610558.1 coordinate 991, forward strand.
GTTTCGTTACCTCGGCATTTGAGATATTTATCCTCCGTCCCTGCTAATTGCCAGCGGATAGTTTCAGCAACTGCTTTTTCTATTTGCTGTAGACCAGTCTTCAAATTATTAACATCTTCCTTTCCTTTTGCTCTCAAAACTTCCCACAGTTGTTCCAGGAAACCCTCTGCATAAATAGCCCAAATCAATGCCAGTATTGTAACAGGAGATAACTGTAATATCAGAATCCATTCTTGTTTTTGCCAAGCAGATAGAAAAGGTAGTGCCATGGTCCCGAATGGTGTCCACTGGATTAATTTATTCGCTGATTCTTTATTTATTGCTTTTTTAGCTATTACTAACAGTGGATGTTCCTTTTCTGGTGAATCCAGAGATACATCGGACTGTTCTTGTTGTGGTTCGGGTTCCGGCGGTTGGTTAATCATGAGGTTTATCTACTTATTAGATTTAATTATAACCTAAAATCTAATTTAGATAAGAGAATAAATCAAAATAATGAACATAGATTTAGGGGTAGGGTGTGTTAGCGACAGGGTAACGCACCAGCCCAGATTTATAAATAATATCCAATCTCAAAAAAAATACTACAAACACAATAACAGTGAGCAATCATTTCCAGATTAGGCAACAGTTCTAGGTTAAAAGTCCCCCTTTGATAAGGGGGATTTAGGGGGTAGGTTTGTAGTTAACAGTTGGTCTTATATTATTAGCTGGCTGTTGGGTTTCGTTGCCTCAACCCAACCTACAATTATTACTACAAACACAATAACAGTGAGCAATCATTTCCAGATTAGGCAACAGTTCTAGGTTAAAAGTCCCCCTTTGATAAGGGGGATTTAGGGGGTAGGTTTGTAGTTAACAGTTGGTCTTATATTATTAGCTGGCTGTTGGGTTTCGTTGCCTCAACCCAACCTACTTGCGGACTAGAGGGACTTGCGGACAGCCCAGAGGGCTATCCCACGGAGCATTTATGAATGATAAGAGCTAGTAGGGTGGGCATCGCCCACCATTCAACTATCACTTATTTTAGATAACAGTCTCCTTTAAACTCTATTATTTTAGGTTTTTGATTCCTACAAATTTTTTTTCTTTTACCGCGAAATTTTACAGATAAACGATTGTTTTTGATCGGTCCGAGCTTTAGTTCTAAAATATGCTCCACTATATTGGTTATTTTTAAATGATAAACCGCTGAAAGCCTTGCTATTCTCAAAAACTTCTCTTTTTGCTTATTTGGCTTAGTCCACAAGTCAGGAAAAATACTCTTTTCTAGCTTCATGTTTCCACAATTAGTGATTATAGAGTTAATCCAAAAGTCTTGATTTGAGAGAAAACTTTTATCATTCAAGAGTAAAATTTTAGCTTGTATTTTAGCTATATCATCGCTAGTCAAGCTCTTCCCATTCACATTACCGTAAGTAATATTCCGTTCGTTGTAGTTTTGAGAGTTTTTGTTTGTTTGTATAATAATAGTGAATATATTCTTTCTAGTTCCACCAGACTCAAATTCAACACTTTTTACTTCAGCCATTGAAGCTTCTTGTAAATGAGCATAGTTAATTTCACGTGGACGTTGATAATGATCTGAATCTGATTTGAGATCTTTTAAATTTGCTTGTTCCTCCAATTTATCGGTTGCAATTTCAATTTTTATCCTTCCATCTAAATCTGTATCAACAGATTTAGCTAAGTAATAGTGATCATCCAGTAAAAGCCATTTACCTGAAGTAGTAACGCTCTGTATAGAACCCTTTTTAGAACTAGACTTACTGCTTGAGGGCTTTTTAGTTTGAGAAGTTACATTTGACTTGCTTCTCTTATTGGTTTTGGTTTCAGACTTTTTAGTTTCAGTGACAGCAGTATTTTTATTTTTGGTGTAGGTTGATTTTGTCGCCCTACCAGTTGTTGTGGAGGACTTTTTGCTTCGAGTTGAAGTAGTTTTCCCATTAACAGGTTCGCTTAACCACTTTAATAAATCTTGGCGAAATCGATCGCGAAAATTAACAGGCTGCTTATAATCACGAATTAATGCTTTACGTTGAACTTCTTTTTTAAAAGCCAATACTTCTTTTTTTTGTTCTAAACGTTCCTCTGTATTTAGGTTGGCTGCTGCATTTCGGAAATATAACCAAATTTTAAGCTGTGACTTCTTTTTCCGCGCTTTGACTGCTCGCTTAAACTCTTCTACTGTTCCAGATTCAGCACGGGGGGTTTTAGTTCCGATACGATTCCACATTATGAAAACCACCAAGTCATACTCTTCCATATTGCCAATTTGCTGGTTTAGTATCGCTTGACCATCAGAACCATAGCCTGGATAGGTATTTTTAGAGCTAACTACCTCCAATCTCAAACCTTGATTCAAAGCAACAGTACTATTTATTTCTTGAACGACTTGTTCTACATACTTACGCTCTTGAGCTACATCACTAGGGGAAGCGAGAAAGATTTTTCGCAGGTCTACTTGGGGCATGGGCAATTTTTATCAACGTATCATATATAGAATATATGTTACCATCAAATTCATGAAGCTGCTGGAAGCGTCAGTTGAGAAAATGTCATAAGGTTTTGGGAGTTGGAGAATTTAATGCCCACAAGCAATAGCAGATATAGAGAACAAGAAAGTACTAAACCAATATTGTTGCAACTTTGGACGATGACTAGTATAAAGCCTATAATAACTGATTTTATCAATACTTTTGGTGTAATCTGGCTATTCGGTCAACCCCTAGCACTCTTTTGGTCGCCAGTAAAACAAGGTTTTGGTTGGATTAGCTATGGAGTGTTGGTAATACTGTCTCTCAGTATTGCTATTATTCGTAATCGCCCCCGTAAAGTTGTATCTCGAAGTTTATCCGATCCTGACTCGGTAATAGAAATTAAAATTGGAGATCTCTTTGAGCAACCTAGCCATTTGGTCATAGGAACCAATGATGTGTTCGATACAACATTGGAAGAGATAATTAAACCTTCTGCGGTACAGGGGCAGTTTCTGGAAAAAATTTACAGTAACAATAAAAGTGTATTAGACTCAGATATCGAAGCAGCTTTGTCAGAAAAAGAAGTTGAACCAAAACGAGATAATAATAAAAAAAAAGGGAAAAACTTACGCTATCCTATTGGAACGACGATAACTCTCAGTTTCCCAGAACGATGCTATTTTCTTACTGCCTACGGTTATATGGGCAACGATTTAAAAGTCCAGTCTAATGTTGAAGATATTTGGACTTCTTTAAGCATTCTTTGGGAAGAAATTCGTTGTAAAGGTAATGGAAAAAATGTAGCTATTCCAATTATTGGCTCCGACTTGGCTCGCACTAATTGGTCTCGTATGCCATTGAGCAAACTAATCATTCATTCATTTGTTATTGCTTCTAAGCGAGAATTTGTAGCCAAGAAACTTAGCCTTATGATTTATCCCAAAGATTTAGACAAGATTAACTTACGGGAGTTAGAGGATTTCCTCGCTTTAGTTTGCCTTTAAGTCATTTATTTTCTCAACTTGAGTAAATTGACGGGATTGAAATTAAAATTAAACTTTGTGCAGACAGCCCAGAGGGCTATCCCACGGAGCATTTATGAATCAGGACTTAGGCCAACAAGCCAATTCGCCGGGTTTCTCGTCGGGATAAAATGGCAAAACCCAGAGTTTTGGTTCAGAAACCCGGTTTCTGCGTAAGTCCTATGAATGATAAGAGCTAGTAGGGTGCGGCACTGCCCACCATTCAACTATCACTTATTTTAGATAACAGTCTCCTTTAAACTCTATCATTTTAGGTTCTTCATCCATATAAATTTTGAGTAACCAACCAAGAAAAATAGAACAAGTTGCCTCAGAAGAAGTATATTATTATTTAACAATTGGTCTTAATATTACTAGCTGGCTGTTGGGTTTCGTTGCCTCAACCCAACCTACAATTCTTACTGCGTCGGAGTGGCACAGGGATCTTGCCTGTGAGCCTACAATTCTTACTGCGTCGGAGTGGCACAGGCATCTTGCCTGTGACCACCTCTGCGGTTATTTTAAATCTTAAAGGTATATTGGTGGGCAATGCCGCACCCTACGAAAATTGTTGCTCTGATGATATAATAGTCGATACAACCAAGTAACAAAAAACATGAAAACAGCACCACAACAATACTGGGCAATAACAATTTTTTTCCTCTTCCTAACCGCTTGTCAAACGCCACAACTTGAACCCCAACGGCCTCAACCCTTACCCCAAAACAACTACATTCAAGTCTATTTCAATCACAATCAAGCCCAAGGCGCTGACTATAGGGAACCCTACCGCAAAATAACCCGAGAAGGAGACGATTTAGAACAATTAATTATTACTGCCATCAACTCAGCAAGTTACAGTATCGACCTGGCAGTCCAAGAACTGCGGTTACCCAATATTGCTCTAGCTTTAGCCAAACAACATGGAGCGGGAGTTAAAATTCGAGTAATCTTAGAAAATAATTACAGTCGTCCTTATAGTGAATTAACAAACAAAGAAAAGCAGCAATTAGATACAAGAGAAAGTCAGCGTTACCAAGAATTTATTGCTTTAGCAGATACTAACCAAGATGGACAACTGAGTCAAGCAGAAATTAACCAAGGAGATGCTTTAGTTATTTTAGCCAATGCCGGAATCCCCATCATTGACGATACCGCTGATGGTTCCAAAGGTAGCGGTTTGATGCACCACAAATTCTTAGTTATTGACCAAGAAGTGGTGATTACTGGTTCAGCTAATTTCACTACTAGCGGCATTCATGGAGATTTCCATAGTGGAGAAAGTAGAGGAAATGCCAATAATTGGCTGCGCATTGACAGTGAAGAATTAGCTAGCTTATTTACAGAGGAATTTAATCTCATGTGGGGAGATGGTCCCGGAGGCAAACTCAATAGTAAATTTGGGAACAACAAACCTTTGCGAGAACCGTCCCAAATTGTAGTAGGAGACAGTACTATTACAGTACAATTTGCTCCCACTTCTCCTACTAAACCTTGGGGATTGACAGCTAATGGTTTAATTGGTAAAGCCTTAGCAGAAGCCAATGATTCCGTGGATTTAGCTTTATTTGTCTTTAGCGAACAAAAACTAGCAGATGTGTTGGCAGAGCGTAACGATTTCGGTGTGAAAGTGAGAGCCTTAATTGACCGAAGTTTTGCTTTTCGTTATTATAGTGAAGGGTTAGATATGTTGGGAGTTACTCTCAAAAATAGATGTAAAGAAGAAAAAGAAAACAATCCTTGGTCAACCCCGATTAATACAGTGGGAGTTGCTCAATTACCTTTTGGAGATAAATTGCATCATAAATTTGCCGTTATCGATGGTAAAATAGTCATTACTGGTTCTCACAATTGGTCTGCTGCAGCTAATTATAACAATGATGAAACTTTATTAGTAATCCAACAGGAACAGGTCGCAGCTCATTTTAGTCGGGAGTTTGAACGGTTGTATGGAAAGGCTGTTTTGGGGGTTCCGGTAAGAGTGCAGGAGAAGATGAAGGAACAGGAGCAAAAGTGTGGCTGATGGGTTATTGGGAGAATTTTTCTTTATAAGTTATTTGCCAATGTTTTAATTGGA
>JH610559.1 GCA_000252485.1 Prochloron didemni P4-Papua_New_Guinea
AGAGAGAGCGGGGTGCTGACCGTACTTCACTATTATATCGATTAAGTAGAAAGTGATTTCTACATAAAACACATACGAATACATTTTAATAGTATGAACCAAACCCATAATTCCAATTACCGCATCGAAAAAGATTCCATGGGAGAAAGACAAATTCCTCAAAACGCTTACTACGGCATTCAAACTTTACGAGCAACGGAAAACTTCCCCATTAGTGGCATTAAACCCCTGCCTACTTATGTGGATGCTTGCCTGTTAGTCAAAAAGGGTACAGCCATAGTTAACGGACAACTTGGCTGCATTCCCCAACATATTTCGGATGCTATTGTACAAGCAGCAGATGAAATTTTGCAAGGCAACTTGCGAGACCAATTTGTGGTAGACATTTATCAGGCTGGGGCTGGTACTTCCCACCATATGAATGTGAATGAAGTGTTGGCCAATCGAGCATTGGAAATTTTAGGAGATGAAAAGGGAAATTATCAGCGGGTCAGTCCCAACGACCATGTAAATTACGGTCAGTCTACCAATGATGTGATTCCCACGGCCATTAGAATTGGAGCTTTGTTGGCTTTACAACATTCTTTGTATCCTGCCATCTCAGATGCTATAACTCAACTAGACAAGAAAGCAGATGAATTTTACCATTTTGTTCGCTCTGGTAGAACTCACCTGCAAGATGCTGTTCCGGTGAGACTGGGAGACACTTTTCGCGCTTGGGGTCAAATTTTCTCGGACCATATCCAGAGAATAGAGAAAGCGGCAGAGGATTTATGCCTGCTGGGTTTGGGGGGTAGTGCGGTAGGAACTGGTTTGAATACTCATCCAGAATATCGTCATGGAGTGGCTGCAAAACTATCGGAATTAATCCAGCAACCGTTACAAGTGGCTCCCCATATGATGGCGGCCATGCAGAGTATGGGGGGTTTCGTCAATGTTTCCGGAGCATTGCGCAATTTGGCCCAGGATTGCGTTAAAATTTCCCACGACTTGCGCTTGATGGATTCTGGACCGAAAACCGGGTTTAAAGAAATCCAATTACCCCCCGTACAACCTGGTTCTTCCATTATGCCGGGTAAGTACAATCCAGTGATGGCGGAGATGACCTCCATGGTTTGCTTTCAGGTCATGGGGTACGATACGGCGATCGCTTTTGCTGCCCAAGCAGGACAATTAGAATTAAATGTCATGATGCCTTTAATTGCTTACAATCTCATCCACAGTATAGAAATTCTTGGCAATACCATTGATGCTTTGAATAAACGCTGTTTAGCGGGGATTGTAGCAAGGAAAGAGCGCTGTCAAGAATATGCTGAAGGAAGTTTAGCGTTGGTGACTGCTCTCAATCCCCATATTGGTTATCTTCAAGCTGCTGCTGTGGCCAAAGAATCATTGGAGACAGGAAAACCTATTCGGCAGATTGTTTTGGAACAAGGTTTAATGACAGAAGAGATTCTTGCTCAAGTCCTAGATTTGAACGAAATGAGTCTTTTGCCCAACAAAAAATATTGCGATGGAGAGCCTTGAGGAAACAAGTAAAAAATCTGTGGCATAGACCAACTGCCTGTTGGATCTTGTCTATTTGCTGGTTGCTATTTATTAGCTGGTTAGCCTTTTTCTGGTATTTAGGCAGTAGGGGATTGGTGGATGAAACCGAACCTCTATTTGCTGAAGCGGCTCGCCAAATGACAGTAACCGGAAATTGGATTACTCCCTATTTTAATGGAGAAACTCGCTTTGATAAGCCTCCTTTAATTTATTGGTTGATGGCAATAGGTTATCAGCTTTTGGGAGTGAATGAATGGGCAGTCAGACTGCCTTCAGCTTTGTCCGCAACTGCTCTGATCTCATTGGGCTTTTATACTTTGCGCTATTTCGGTTTTGCTGGTTCTACTGAGGCGCAACAAAAGGATAAAAGTCAGTTGTGGCTTACTGCTGGTATTGGTGCTGCACTCATGGCTTTCAATATCCCAACAATAGTGTGGGCTAGGACTGGAGTGTCCGATATGCTTTTGAGCGGTTGCATGGGTATGGCTCTGTTGTGCTTTTTCTGGGGTTACGCCAGTCAGGAGGATCCCCCCCAGCCCCCCTTAATAAGGGGGGAGCAATCCCAGCCTTTAATAAGGGGGGATCAATTTTTGGAAGATTCCCACGA
>JH610560.1 GCA_000252485.1 Prochloron didemni P4-Papua_New_Guinea
AGACGACATCTCGCCCCCCTTTTCAAGGGGGGATCAAGGGGGGATCCAAATACGTAATATCTTAATAAGAAGACCCAATGCTTGGTATCTTGCTGGTTACGTTTTACTTGGTCTAGCGGTTTTAACTAAAGGACCGGTTGGCATTGTTTTACCGGGATTAATTATTGTTTCTTTCTTGTTTTATACAGGCAAATTGAGAGAAGTCTGGCAGGAGATGGGAGTTATTTGGGGAGCAATAATTTTTCTCCTGATCACTTTACCTTGGTATATTTTAGTCATTCTCCAGAACGGTCAGGACTACATTGATTCCTTTTTCGGCTATCACAATTTCGAGCGTTTCACTGGGGTAGTTAACGGCCACGATGCGCCGTGGTATTTTTACTTTTTGGTAGTTTTGGTGGGTTTTATTCCTTGGTCCATTTATTTACCAGCAGCCATGGGGCGGGTTCAGTTTTGGCGGCGTTCTTGGTGGAAGAAACAACCTCGTGGCTCTCAATTGAGTCTGTTTGCCTTTTTTTGGTTTAGCGGGATTTTTATCTTTTTTACTATTGCAGTAACTAAACTGCCTAGCTATGTTTTACCTCTTCTTCCTGCGGCAGCTATTTTAGTAGCATTGTGGTGGAGTGAGGAACTATCTAGGAATTCTCAAAGAGACAGAAGTAAAAGTTTATTAATTAGTTCTCTAGTCAATTTTATATTTTTGGTAATTATTGCTATTTTCTCGTTTATCAGTCCTAATTTTATCGGTAAAGACCCTGCGGCATTAAATTTAGCTGAGTTATTTGCTACTTCGGGAATTCCCCTATACTCTGGAATTATCTGGGCAGTTACAGCTTTGATGATTGCCCTGTTGCTGTTAGTAAGGGCAAGAATTAGATTTATCTTAATAGCTAATTTAATTGCCTTTATTGCCTTTATTCTAGTTGTTATTTTACCTGCAGCTTTTTTACTAGATGAAGCCCGTCAATTGCCACTCAGGGAACTTGCTGCTATTGTTAATGAAACAGAAATAATAGGCGAAGATTTGCTAATGATAGGCTTTAAGAAGCCTAGTTTAGCTTTTTATAGCCAGCGTCAAGTTAAGTTTCTGAAAAATACCAGCAAGACTATGGCTTACTTAGAAGAAACGGCCAAAATTGAATCAAATGAACCAAATACTGATTCAATTTTGATTTTAGCGCGACCCAAATATATTCAAAGAGCTAACCTAAAACCAGAACATTATCAAATGTTAGCGGCTAAAGGTTCTTATCAACTAATTAGAGTAAACAAACAAACAATCTTGAATTTACAAAATTAGTTGTTGGTTGTTGGTTGTTGGTTGTTTGTTATTTGTTGTTGGTTGTTTGTTATTTGTTGTTTGTTGTTGGTTGTTGGTTGTTTGAAGACGGTAACTATCCTATCTGCGTTCATCTGTGTTCATCTGTGGTTCACATATTCTCCTTATATTCCAAGAGTAAATCCATTAAACTGTCTTCACACTTAGGAGGTAAAAGGTCAAGGAGAGGTAATTCTTTTTTTCCATCACCTAATGTAACAGGGATATCTCGCAGAATTTGCAGCAGTTCTTCTTTACTTAAAGCATCATCTTCTAACACAGGGTAGACTTTTTTGGCTATAGTGGTATGAAGATGGGCATCAGCTAAATAAAGATGCCATTTAGCTACATCAATATAGATATTCTCGCCAATTTCTGCAGCGAGAGCTTCAATTTCTCGGGTAGTGTAATTAGCCATTGACTTCGGATTGAGAATAATCGGCAATCGCCCCTATATAAATCAGATGTAATAATAGCACTCCGGCCCAAATACCTGTAACCCAAATAGTCCAAGACCAGTCAGCAACTTTAATGGTACGAACGAACCACAAACCAGAATTACAGGCAGCAAAAAGAGCGACGTGAAAGGCAAAACTCATGCGGTCATCCAGACGGCGAAATTCTGGGTCATTGCGATCGGGTTTGCGAGGCCAACGAGGAGGCATAAGCGATATAAAAGAGAATAATTTACAAGTTCTATCTAATTATAATCTAGTAACGTAAAAATAGGAAATAAGCAGAAATCTCCAATTTCATTGTTGAGAAGTTTCCCGCACATAATCTCCCGACTTACCGCCAGTTTTACTCAATAGCTGAATGGATTGGATCGCCATAGATTTTTCCAAGCCTTTAGCCATATCGTACAGGGTCAGTGCTGTTACCGAGACGGCGGTTAATGCTTCCATTTCCACTCCCGTTTCTGCCTTGGTTTTGACTGTCGCTCGGATTTGGTAGCCTGGTAAGGAGCGATCGGCAATAAGCTTTACTTCGATCTTGTGTAACGGTAACGGATGGCATAGAGGAATCAAATTAGCTGTTTGCTTCGCTGCCATGATTCCCGCCAGTCTCGCGGTGGCTAATACATCTCCCTTGGGGGCATTTCCTGCGGCGATCGCCTCTAAAGTTTCCAGAGACATTAGCACTTTTCCCTCAGCCACTGCTTCTCTGACGGTAGGAGATTTGCTGGAAACGTCCACCATGCGGGCTTCTCCGCTACTATCTAAATGAGATAAAAATTTTTTTTGCTCAAACACTTGCATTTTTTTCTTTATCTGTGCTACGATTATAAATCGTTAGGGCGTGTAGCTCAGTGGACTAGAGCACGTGGCTACGGACCACGGTGTCAGGGGTTCGAATCCCTTCTCGCCCGTTATTCTCCCCCCCTTGGTCCCCCCCACTGGGGGAAAAATCCCCCCCGGGGGCTAGACAAATTATAGGTATGATCTGAACGGACATGATATAACAAACAACCAATAACAAACAACCAACAACAAATAACCAACAACAAACAACCAACAACCAACAACCAACAACTAAGACACACTTTCTAATTGGGCTGTTCTGACATTGAGTTCCAAAGTGCGATCGCCCCGTTTAGTTTCAAAGCGGAGACTTTGTCCAACATTGCTTTTTTCCACAATAGACTGCAATTGCTCGGCGCTGGTAATCTTCTGATTCTCTAACTCTACAATTACATCACCGCGACGGATGCCGGAAAGAGCTGCTGGAGTATCTGGCAGTACCCCCACCACCAAAACTCCTTCTGTTTCGGGGATGAAGTAAGCAGAATTGGGGTCTTGATTGTATTGTTGGGCTAATTCTGGGGTTAGGGTAGTCATTTGGATGCCCACATAGGGGTGAGGAACTTCTTTACCCGCTGCCAGAATGTCTTTGAGGTCTTTCGCTTTATTAATAGGAATGGCAAAACCGATTCCCGTGGCATTAGCGCGAATAGCTGTATTGATGCCGATGACTTGTCCTTGGTAATTTAATAAAGGTCCGCCGGAGTTGCCGGGATTGATTGCTGCATCAGTTTGCAGGAAGTCTACCCGCTTATGGGGGATGCCTACCTGAGCGGAAGAACGATCTAGAGTACTGATAATGCCCAAAGTGACCGTGTTGTTTAAGCCCAGGGGATTGCCCACGGCGATGGCCCAATCTCCTACATTAATAGCGTTGGAATCTCCCAGAGGAGCGATGGGCAAATTTGCGCCTCGAGTTTCTATCTTCACTACAGCTAAATCCGTGACTTCATCGGTGCCTTTCACTTCCCCTTCAAATTCGCGACCGTCCTTCAGGGTGACAGTGACTTTATCCGCTCCGCTCACTACATGGGCATTGGTGAGGATAACACCACTTTTGTCGGTAATAAAACCAGAACCCTGACCCCGCACTTCTCTCTCTTGGGGCATATTTCTAAAGCGGTTTCCAAAAAGCTCCCCGAAAAAGGGGTCATCAAAAAAGGGGTCAATACGAGAGCGACTGCTAACAATTCTGGTGGTATCAATGCGCACTACCGCCGGACCGGTATTAGCTATTGCTGCGGCTACGAAATTATCTGTTCCGGTAACTGCTGCTGGGTTCAATGCGATGGTAGTTGGTTCCTGCTGGGATAGCTTGTCTGGAACTGGTTTTGCTTGGGAAGATAGCACTCGCAGACTGCTGAAAGCGAGAGCTACTCCTAAAACTAAGGCGATAAGATGAGTACTGAATTGACGGAGTAATTTTGAGGATTTCATGGAAGCCTCCCGATAGTTTAGAAATGTTAGCACCTTCTGGTTGCTGAGGAAAGAGGACGAAGCTAATTAGCTGCTGTTCCTTTTTTTGGGGATTAGCGATAGTCGGTGCTGTTAGGTAAGTTTAATTGTAACTTTTTTGAATGGGGCATCAAGGGGATGAAGTCTAATGGAGTACGGATTTCCTGTCTTTTCTGCCCCTTTGGCAGATATAGCATTACTAGTTGACAGTTGATAGTTGATAGTTGACAGTTGACAGTTGACAGCTTTTCAGTGACCAGTGACCAGTGAGACGGTGTTTTCAGTTTTTTACTTGTCGGTCACAATCATGTCATTTCAGAAACTTTTCAATCCCTTAGCTAGTAATAGTTTGAGCATATTTGAAGCAATTTAAGATTCGGTCGAGTTGACAGTTGACAGTTATCTCTCTAGAACGATAAAACGAGTAAAAATTGTTTTGTTTGAGAGGAACATTGATAAAATGGTTAACTATCAACTATCCACGAGAAGTTGACAGTTGAGAGTTGACAGTTGACAGTTATCTCTCTAGAATGATAAAACGAGTAAAAATTGTTTTGTTTGAGAGGAACATTCACAAAATGGTTAACTATCAACTATCCACTATCAACTATCCACTAAAAGTAGAGTTGAACGTTTTTAACGTTCAACACTTCTGGCTAGAAGCCTATCCCACGACCCATAAATCTGGATAATCATGGATTAATTTAGAGGGTTAAATTGGGAACCAATAGCCTAATTAGAGTTAAAACCATAGTAGCAATTAAACCAATTAAAGTCCACAGTTGCATTCTAGCAGTATTCTCTAGTTTTTCGAGGCGTTTATCCAGGGTTGTTTCCATTTTCTCTAGGCGCGTGTCAAATGTAGTTTCCATTTTTTCTAGGCGCGTGTCAAATGTAGTTTCCATTTTCTCTAGGCGCTTGTTAAATGTAGTTTCCATTTTTTCTAAACGCTTGTCGAAGTTGGTCTCTATTCGGTCTAAACGCTGATTTAAGTTAGTATCAATTTTTTCTAAGCGCTCATCTATTTTATTTAGTTTATCCCCTTGGCTTTGTAGTTTTTCACCTTGACCCTCTAATTTAATTTCTACCGTGCGCAGGGGGTCATCCATTTTGGCTATTGTAGAATTAGTTGATTCCTGTAACTCTTCAATACTCTGTGTATATGTCATGGTTATACCTCTTGTTAACTATTATTATTTAACCATATTTAAATAGTTTTTGCAACCAAACAAAGGAAATTCAAGATTTATACCAAATGTTTGCTATCCCCCTGAATCCCCCGATGATTT
>JH610561.1 GCA_000252485.1 Prochloron didemni P4-Papua_New_Guinea
TTCCGCAAAAATAGCTGGGCATTTTGTAGGGAAGTCCCTTAACTCTTCTTGTTTGTTGGCAAATTAATGAGATATTGACGATCAACAACTATCTATAGGATTCTTTTTCTGATTCCAGATAAAACCTCACAGCGAATAAAGTAAGGCACATTTTCCCTAAGCCGAAGGACGCAAACAAGAAGCATCATCCGGCATTATTACAGGAACTAAATCAATTTTTACCTCACAATTAAGAGCCTGAGCGACACGACTTAACATTGAAAGTGAATGCCCCTCGTAGTCAGCATCCTCTAAACTAGAAATAACCGATTGAGTGGTGTCGATCATTGCAGCAAGCTCTTTCTGACTCAAGCCAGCTTCAGTACGAGCATCATAAATTAACTGTGCAACATGAACATTGACCTTGGTTTGCTCGTACATCTCTCGTAGTTTGGCATCATCACCAATAATGCGATCTATAATTTCCATGCCATCAAAAGTGGGTTTTTTAGATATCATTTTCTATCTCTCTATATACGTATGCTGTTTGGGG
>JH610562.1 GCA_000252485.1 Prochloron didemni P4-Papua_New_Guinea
GCTAGGACAACCATATCAAAGTGGTTATCCAAAAGAGGACTAGAACTATCCGACGAAAAAACAAGAATCAGTCACATTCGTGAAGGATTCGATTTCCTAGGATGGAATTTCAGGAAGTTTAAAACCACTAGCCGTAAAACGGGAATGATTACCCTCATCAAACCCTCCAAAGACAACATCTCAAAGTTTAAGGATGGCCTGAAGGAACTCTTCAAGAGTTTTAAAGGGTCACCAGCGGGGAGGGTGGTAAGAGACCTCAACCCTAAAATAAGAGGGTGGGGAAATTACCACCGAGGGGTCGTCGCCAAGGAAACATTCTCCGAGATAGATAATTTCATTTGGTGGAAACTTATGAGATGGGGCAAGCGTACCCATCCAAAGAAATCGGAAGAATGGATAAGTAACAAATATTTCGGGTGTTTATGCCCAGGGAGGAAAGACAATTGGGTATTTGGAATTAAAGATAAAGAGCATCAATACATAGAAAAACTCTCATGGATTCCGATCCAACGTCACACGCTGGTTGCATTTAAAAATAGTCCCGACGACCCCTCATTAAGGGAGTACTGGGAAAAGCGCAAAGCTAAATTAAACGAAGCAACAGCGATGGGGAGGTTCTCCAAAGGGAAAGATAAGCTAGCACTGCAACAAGAATACATCTGTCCGTGGTGTAAACAAGACTTGGGAAGTAACGGGGAACTTCATGTACACCATATACAGCCCAAACACCTTGGAGGCAAGGACTCATATGATAATCTCATATATCTACATGAGGACTGTCACCACTCCATACACGCCTTGGGTGTTACTAATCCTGACATACAGTCATTACTGAAAGCCGGGAAAACAAAACCCCCCAGAAAGCGGACCAAAAGCCAAAAGGTACAAACCCGCGAGAATGGGAAAGAAGTAACGAACATAACTGAGTCCTAAAGGAATTGGTTGAGCCGTATGCAGGGAGACTTGCTTGTACGGTTCTAAGGGGACGAAGCGGGGGAAACCCCGCTGACTTACCCGATAGTGTTTTAGACAAAACCGGATTAACAATGGTGCTATATCTAGCCCGTTTGATAGCTTGGTTTGGGGGAAAGTGGACAAATTTATTGGTGAAAGAATCTTTTGATTGTTATCCCGCAGTTCGACGACCCTCTCTGCAAGTTGGAGAGAGTGTAAAAATTTACCATCCCTCAAGAAATACTTCCTACTTTTATTTGCATAAAACAAAAATGAACAAAAAAAAAGAAGCCATCTAAAAAAAGTAAACAATCTGAACTTAGTGTAATCAATCCCCATGCTGCTGGGATTGATTTGGGTTCCAGGGAACATTGGGCTTGTGTTCCTTCATCTAGCACCGAATCCACTAATATTCAACCTTTTGGTTGCACAACACCGGATTTAATTGCTTTGGCGGATTGGTTAAGTGAATGTGGTGTTACTAGTGTTGCCATGGAATCAACGGGAGTAGAGTGGATACCTCTATTCCATATATTAAGCGCCCGAGATTTTCAGGTATTTTTGGTCAATTCTAAAACTGTTAAAACAGTCCCTGGTCGAAAAAGTGATGTCTTGGATTGTCAATGGTTACAACAATTACATAGCTATGGGTTACTCGCTCCATATGAATGTTCCAGAGGGTGACATCGCAGTATTGAGAAGCTATTTGAGACAAAGAGAAAATTTAATTCAAAATAGCTCAACTCACATTCAGAGAATGCAAAAAGCTCTCACACAAATGAATTTACAGTTGCACAAAGTCATTAGCGATATCACGGTCCTAACAGGTTTAAATATTATTCGAGCTATTATTTCTGGAGAAAGAAATCCACAAACCCTTGCTGAATTAGCAGATAAAAGAATTAAAAGTACTCCGGAACAAATTAGCAAGGCGGGTTCTGGCAATTATCGAGAAGAAATGGTGTTTATTCTGCATCAAGAACTATCTCTTTACGAATCTTATCAACAACAAATACTAGCACTAGATAAACAAATTGAGAAATGTTTGAGCAAATTTAAATCTGAGACTACAGAACCTGCTCCAGAATCTAAAAAGACAAAACGTCGTCGTTCTAATGGACCATCATTTGATTTACATTCCCATCTTTATCGTATTACAGGAGTTGATTTTACCACTATTGATGGTTTGGATGTTCTCACTGTTCAAACTATTATTAGCGAAGTAGGATTGGACCCAAGTAAATTTAAAACTGTCAAACATTTTTGTTCTTGGTTAGGATTGTGTCCCGGTTGTCGCATTACTGGTGGAAAAGTTAAAAGTTCTCAAACTCGTAAAGTATTCAATCGAGCGGCTAATGCTTTTAGATTAGCCGCTCAAGCAGTTAGTCGTTCTCAAACTGCTTTAGGCGCTTTTTATAGGAGAATTAAAGCACGTTCTGGCGCACCCAAAGCTATTACTGCTACTGCACATAAGATTGCTTGCAGAGAGGGTCGTCGAACTGCCCGTCTTTTCTATACTTTATGGACCACTAAAGAATCTTATGAAGATAAAGGTGCTGATTATTACGAACAACGGTATCAAGAAAGAGTCATTAAAAGCCTAAAAAAAAGAGCCAAATCCCTTGGTCTGGAAGTGGTTGAAGCAAAAGAGTCTAGTTTAAGTTTCTGGAGAGTTATACAGCTTGCGGTTGCTCTCACTCAAGACTTAACACGTTCATAGGCCGGTATATGTATATAATGTACCTCATGAGTCCAAGAAACCCTATAATTATTAATCCTCTTTTGATCGCTTTTTATTCATTAGTGAGGAAAGAGAACGGCGCTTACGCAAATCTACCACATCTACAAGGCGCACGGCAACCCGCGACTCTTCTAGATCGCTACTCTTAGTAGAGTCTGTGGTGGAAAACTTCCTCTCCATTAATTGAGATACTTCTGATCCAGAACTTTTACCCTGTTTATTTTTCTTTTGAGTCCGCTTGACGCTGGGGCTTGACTTTATTTTACGGCCTTGGATCTTGGTTGGATCATGAGTATTTTTGCAGTATTGCGCTCCAACTCCACCTGTGTCAGCAAAACCGCCTTCTCTTGTTGTATCATTCTGGGATGAGGTAGCAGCTATTTTTCTGAGACATTTTTTTCTATCTTGGTGAGATAAGGTAAAGTATTTCAAGGCAAGAGTTAAGAGCCAGGAACTAGCTGCACTGCCGAGTAAAATCCAGATAAATAAAAGCAAATAACTGGTTTGGGTTTGCTGTTGTTCTGTTTTTGCAACAGTTTTCGGTTTGGGTTGGGTTGGTTGGACCGGTTCCCCTGGATGAGTGAGGAAAGCAAATCCGATCGCTCCTAAGATAAGAATAGCAATCCAGAATGTCCCTAATAAAAGGAAAAGAGGATATTTGCTAATTAATTGCTTGCCAAAGTTTTGGGTCTGCTGCTTTGAATAATTGAACTCAGGGAAATTGCCCATCATGCTTTCTCCCGTTTTTGCTTGGAAAATGATAGCATGTTCCTGCTTAGAGCAGTGATAAAAACCAGCAACCCTTAATTAACAATGTACATTTAACTAAAGAATGGTAAGAGAGGGAGAAAAACAAGCAACAAATAATAAATAACAAACAACAAACAAACCAACACTTCAGCTACGCTCAATACAAACAACAAATAACCAACACTCTCGCGTAGCTCAGTGCAAGCAACAAACAACCAACACTCTCGCGTAGCTCAGTGCAAGCAACAAACAACCAACAACAAATAACCAAATGAAAACTACTACCGCATTAATATTAGGGTTCAGTAGTACTTTAGCTGTTATCTTGCCAGCCCAAGCCCAAGAATCTCTTTTTATTTCCTATCCACCAAACAATCGCCAAACTACTTCTGATCGCATTTTTATTATTGGCACTGCCACGGGGTCTGGAGAACTATTTATTAATAATACTCTCGTTAAGCGCAGTGGTGGTGGACATTTTGCTCCCAGTTTTCCCCTGAAAATCGGAGACAATATCTTTCGGGTACAATTGGGAGATAAGACTGTCACAATTACTGTCAAGCGTATTGCTTCGGAACCCATAATTCCCACAGGAGTTGCTTTTGCGCCCAACTCCCTTGTTCCCAGTAAGAATATTGCCCGACTGCCAGAAGAATTAATCTGCTTTAGTGCAGTTGCTCCCCCCAATGCTACTGTTTCGGTAGAACTGGGTAATGAAACTATCCCCCTATTGGCTCAAACTGTAGTGCAACTGCCGCCTAATTCTGCTGTCCTCACTAATCAAAATCAACCTCAACCAGGTGTGAGTACTTATAGTGGTTGTGATAGATTTAGTCAAATAGGCAATTTAGGCAATCCTTTATTTCAACTCAATCTCAATGGCAAGGGGGTACAGCAGGAAGCTGAGGGAACAGTAGAAATTCTTCCTGCTAACCAATGGGAAGTAGTGGAAGTAACTGCAAAGGGTGGAATTGCTCGCACGGGACCCAGTAGTACCTATTCTCGCCTCACTCCTTTACCTCAAGGAACAAAAGCTGCAGTTACCGGGAAAGAGGGAGAATGGTTACGTTTGGACTATGGTGGTTGGATTAAAGCAGCAGAAACTAAATTGGTTGCTGATAATATTCCCCCTATTTCTTTTATTCGCGGTATTAGTTCCCGTCAAGTTAGGGGTGGAACTGAGATTTTCTTTCCTTTACAAACTCCAGTTCCTGTGACGGTGAAGCAGTCGGACAGTACTTTTACTCTTACTCTCCACAACACTATTGCCCAAACTGATACTATCTATGTCAATGACGACCCTGTAATTAAACGTTTGGACTGGCAACAAGTAAATCCTACTCAGGCAGAATATAACTTTCAACTCAAATCTTCTCAACAGTGGGGTTACGATCTGAAATATCGAGGAACCACTTTAATTTTAACTCTCAGACATGGTCCTCAATTGAGTAATTCCAGTTCTAGAACCCTGGAAGGTATTAGTATTGTTTTAGACCCCGGACATGGGGGGAAAGAATTAGGGGCTCGCGGACCTAATGGCTACCCGGAAAAAGATGCTAATCTGGCTTTGGCTCTGTTATTACAACAAGAATTAATTCAACTGGGAGCAACGGTTTATCTGACTAGGGAAACAGATATAGATGTTTCTCTTGGGGAGCGAGTAGATTTGATTAATGAAATTAAACCTACTTTAGCTCTTTCGATTCATTATAATGCTTTGCCGGATAATGGGGATGCGATCAATACCGCTGGTATTGGCATGTTTTGGTACCATGCTCAAGCTCATTCTTTGTCAGTATTTCTCCACGATTATTTAGTTGAAGAGCTTAATAGACCTGCTTATGGGGTGTATTGGAACAATCTCGCTCTCACTCGGCCCCAGGTTGCTCCATCTATTTTAA
>JH610563.1 GCA_000252485.1 Prochloron didemni P4-Papua_New_Guinea
CTAGTAATTAGTTATCTAAAAGTTATTATTTGTTATTTGTTATTTGTTATTTGTTATTTGTTATTTGTTATTTGTTATTTGTTATTTGTTATTTGTTATTTGTTATTTGTTATTTGTTATTTGTTATTTGTTATTTGTTATTTGTTATTTGTTATTTGTTATTTGTTATTTGTTATTTGTTATTTGTTATTTGTTATTTGTTATTTGTTATTTGTTATTTGTTATTTGTTATTTGTTATTTGTTGTTGGTTGTTTGTTTTACAAGATACTGTAACCGAGGCTATTTTAAGAATCAATGCTATCTGGATCTATTCCTAAACGTCTGAATTTTTCTGCTAGTTTAGCAGCTCTTTGTTTAGCTTGAGCAGCTTCTTGTTTAGCTTGAGCAGCCCTTTGTTTAGCTTGAGCAGCCCTTTGTTCAGCTTGAGCAGCTTCTTGTTTAGCTCGAGCTTGAGCAGCCCTTTGTTTAGCTCGAGCAGCTCTTTGTTTAGCTTCAACAGCAGTCTCTTCAGCAGTTAAATATTTTTTTCCTCCTTGGTCGTACCAATACAACCATTCTCTAGTAATTCCTTGGTAGGTTCCTTCTTCTCTACCTATTCCCAAGTTAATTTCCTCTAACCAGACCGGTTCTCCTGCTAATAATTGATAGTCTCCTCCTTCTAGTTTATATGCCTCTAAACGGGGTTTTCTTTTCCGTAAAGGATTGTAGATGACATAATATAAGATTCCGAGGTTGGCGTAATCTTCCTTTTTTTGTGTGTATTCTCCTCGTCTGGTTTGGGATACTACTTCTAATACCATCATCGGCATTTTTTGTTCTTCCCATAAGACGTAGGATAAGCGTAAATCCGAATCAATTATTCTCGGTACACCAATGCTTAGAAAACCATCTGGAACAATGGCTGGTTTATCTGGATCATAATAGATTCCCATATCTACTCCAAAAAACCAATCCATTCGAGTTGACCAAATGAAAGCTAATATTGCGCTCTTATGACCGGGAATAAGATGTTGTAGTTGATTGTCCACAGGCGTATCATCTGAGTCTGGTAAATCTTCCGCTGACGGTAAGCAATCTCTGGGATTATATTTTAGTAGCATAGTGGTTGTTGGTTGTTGGTTGCTTGCACTGAGCGTAGTCGAAGTGTTGGTTGTTGGTTGTTTGTTGCTTGCACTGAGCGTAGTCGAAGTGTTGGTTGTTGGTTGTTTGTTTTACAAGGTACTGTAACCGATTGTACTTTAAGAATCCATGCTATCTGGATCTATTCCTAAACCTCTTAATTTTTCTGCTAGTTTAGCAGCTTCTTGTTTAGCTTGATAGGTCTTCAATTGGGCAAAATTTTGACCATGTAAGGGTTTCGCCTTTCTAATATCAAATCTGAAAAAGAATGCTACAGATACAATAATAGTTTGAGACCGTTTGTAGATGCTTAAGATAGTCTATTCTCAAAGGGGTGCGGTCAAAACCAGTTGGTTTAATATCTAGTTTTTGCAGAATATTGTAACTGCAGTCCGTCAGGAGACTATTGATACTGCTTTTGATTACAGCGATAGATGCAGTTCGACGACCCTCTCTGCAAGCTGTGGTGGGCAATGCCCACCCTACGAAAAAACTCGCGTCTTCTAATGAAAGAACACACTATTCTCAAAGTCCCCCTTTGATAAGGGGGATTTAGGGGGATAGTCCCCAATAGTTCGATGGGTTCGGGATTATTTTTCTCTTTACGCTGAAGCATTTCAGTCAATCGGTTAATCTTAATAATACCATCCCAATGCAAAACAAAAATATCCTCCATAGGACTTACACAAAATTTTGTCTAAAATATTATGGATAGTGTGGTGCGTTGCGCCCAGCTTCGCGCCGCTCTTAGCGCTCGCGAAGCGATCTGCTCCGCAGCACACGCAGTGGCAGGCTTCGCCTGATCGCACCACACTATTATAGATCAATATATCGCTTTGTGCGGCTTATCTCCGATTTAGTTTGGCCCTTCCCGGACCTCTTCCCTCTGACCCTGTCGTAACACTAATAAACTTTTTCAGCAAATCCTATATAAACATGAAGAATTGCTCGTGAAATCTTAGATACAGTAGTATTCTGCGTATTGTTATACAATTACCATGGGTAGGAACATGATATAATTAACTAATCAAAACAAACTAGAAACCTAGGTAAAGTCTCAAAAAAAACATCGGCAATTTAACCTAATTCTTACACTTATCACTGCTCGTTGTTTATCTCTACTTCATCGTTGTTTTCACCCGACTTCTCCTCTAGAGTGGGCTTGGGATTTTCTAAGTATTGATAGAAAGCCTTGGAAATTTGTTGAATCAGAGTTCTGGCGGTAGAATCATTATGAGGGCGCTTCACTATAACTGCTGTGATATAACGCTTGCCATTGGGCATATCCACAATCCCAGCATCTGCTAGTACGGAGCCAATATCTCCAGTTTTATGAGCAATAATCGCTCCTTTACCTAAACCTTGAGGCAGGAGAGTTCGGGTTTTGGTTTTCTTCATGATGTCTAAAAGGCGATCGCGCGATCGCAAGGTTAGCAGTTCTCCTCGATTAACCATAGCCAGCAATTTGACTAAGTCTTTGGGACTGGTGGTATTGGTTCCTTCTAAGTCCGGTAGGGGATTGCGAATGACGGTGGCAGTCAATCCCCATTCTCGAAAGCGCTGATTTAGTTTCTCCGCTCCTCCAATTCTCTCTACCAACATGTTCGTGCCAGTATTATCGCTAATGACTATAGTTTTAATCGCCGTTTCCAGAGCAGTAAATTCCGTGCCTGGTTCTTGATATTGCATGTTGCCAGAACCTTTAGCAATTAATTCCGGTTTCATGGTCAACATTTCATCCAGGGTAATATTCCCTGCATCCACTTCCTGAAAGAAAGCCACCAAAATGGGAATTTTGATACTGCTAGCAGCAGAAAAAGCTGTAGAACCTCTAACATCTACATAATTACCAGTATCTAAATCTAGCAAAAACACTCCCGGTTCCAATTTAGGCCACTGAGATGCTAATTCTTCCACTTTAGTCTCTAAAACAGGGATTGATTCAGAGAGGGAAAATTCCTGGGGTTGGTTCTGCAAGAAAGACTTCTGGACTGTCTCATTAGTAGATTCTGCTTGAGCATCTGCCGCTGTATACTTAGTTGAATGGGACAAAACAGTTCCGGTGATCGCTGCTATGCCAATGCCAACAATAGACAAGCGAAGGAAGTAAATTAAAGGCCCAGAGATGTTTTTACGGGCTGAAGCAGGGGTTTTACCTCGTTTTTTGGCTGGCTGCTTTGGGAGGGAAACTACAGTAGCAAGGGATTTTGTTTTCCTGGGCTTGGTTCTGACTCGGTCTGGAGGAGTTTTTGTTTTATTCTCTTGCTGTATTATTCTATGGTCGATGTGCTGTCCTATTATAGGATTTGTTGGAGTGGGAACAGGTTTGAGGCGATAATCTTGTATTGGGGTGAATTTTAAGCGTCGGGGACGATCGGAATTTTTACTTGTTTGATTATTGCTCATCTTGTTCTCCTTGTCAAGATTGCTGCCAGTGTAGTAACAATCTGGGAAAATCGCAACTGGATAATTTATTAGCAATGAGCAATTCCCAATGAACAATGAACAATGAACAATGAACACTTCGGCTACGCGGTCCCTGAGCGCTTGCCCTGAGCGTAGTCGAAGGGTAGCCGAAGGGCAGTGCAGGCAATTAGGAGGTTGATAAGAACAATGCTCCTTTCGCTTTGTACAAAGGTGATGCAGCCTATGTAGCACTTTTGTACAAAATAGCATGCAACGACACTTTAGGAGCGAAGCGCTATATATTGTTAGTACTTACGCAGAAACCGGGTTTCTGAACTAAAACTCTGGATTTTAGCCGTTTTATCCCGGCAAGAAACCCGGTTTCTAGGTTTGTTTGCGTAAGTCCTGATTGTAAGACGATTGATTGTAACGCGATGATATTTATAGGGTGGGTTGATAAAATGGTTTGCACTATTCCTTATTTGAATAATAAATTGATTCCCATTCTTTCAAGGATCTTAAAACTGCTATAGCAATGAGCAATGAACAATTAACAATGAACAATTAAGAGTTCGTGCAGAAAAATGCCCCTTTCGCTTTGTGCAAAGGTGATGCAGCAGATGCAACACTTTTGTATACAAAATGTTGCATGTAACGACACCAGCGCGAAGCGCTATATAATCGAACAAGATCTAGAATAACCTCACTATTCAAGCCTACCTCCAGGAGCAAATAATGGCAATAACTCTGACAATTGAACTTTCCGATGAACTAGAAAAACAGGTCATTGTTCAAGCGAAACAGCGACTAGTTTCCCCTGAAAAAATTGTTTTGCAGTGCCTGAGTCAAACTCTGACAGGCAATCAGATCGAAAGCGAGGGACCGCAATCTACAGAACTTTCCTCCATTAAATCGGATCTGACAGAAGATGAACTGGAAGCCTCTCACCAAAGTTTATTAAAGTTTGCAGGGGCGATCGGTTTAGGTCACGCAACAGGACTAGATAACCATAGCAATGAGCAAGATTATTACAAAGGTAATTTGTGTAGTGCGATGCGCTCAACTATATTGTAACGCGCTCCCGCAGGGATCTGCTCCGCAGCACGCATGATCGCGCGGTAAGAAAATCTCCAAGTCTTTAGGGGTGATCGCGCAGCTTCACGGTGTGATCGCCTTTATGTAATATACTTTTCTTTGTAATAAATTTTGCATAAAACATGCATTGCTTTGAAAGCCTAGCTTAGTGCGAGATATTTTATTACGCTTTATTAAGGATATGTTTTTTGTTTATTTTATGAGCTAGGCTATTTATAGTGTGATTTTGAAGCGTGTTTCAAAATCAGCAATATATATAGCAGTTAGCGCTGGTGACTTTATTGTTTACGAAATTGTTTACGAAGTAATAAATCAAAAAAAGCGTTGTCAAGAAAATTTTCATTGTCATATCAGTTTAGAAAACATTTAAAAAGGCAATAATGAATCATGAACAATCAACATCATCAGTACGTTATTGTTGGAGCTGGACCTGCTGGAGTTCAAATGGGATATTATTTGAGCAATCAAGGTCGGGACTATACGATCCTGGAAGCGAGTGAAAATTCAGGAAGCTTTTTTGAGAATTTTCCCAGACACAAAAAATTGATTTCTATCAACAAAGTTTATACCGGCTACTCGAATCCAGAAATTAATCTACGTTATGATTGGAATTCCTTGCTTAGTAATGATTATGAAAAACTGTTGAAAAGCTATTCCCAAGAATATTTTCCTTCGCCTAATGACTTTTTAAAATACATTAATGATTACGTGCGTCACTACCAAATCAAAATCAAGTACAACACCAAAATAAATAGCATCGAAAAAAATAATAGGGTATTTTATTTGACAGATTGCCAGGGAAATACTCATTCTTGCCAATATCTCATCGTCGCTACTGGTCTTTGCCAACCTTATATCCCGGATATTTCTGGAATTGAATACGCCGAAAACTATGTAGATGTTTCAGTTAATCCTGAAGACTTTATTAATCAGCGCGTTCTTATTATTGGTAAAGGTAATTCTGGTTTTGAGACCGCCGATTGCCTCGTCCCTACTGCAGCGGTGATTCATCTTGCCAGTCCCAATCCAATTCAGATGGCGTGGAAAACCCATTTCGTAGGTCATCTTCGAGCTGTGAATAATAATATCCTCGATACTTATCAGCTCAAATCTCAAAATGCCATTTTGGACGCTGAAATTTTGCAGATAAATAAAAGAGAAGGTGGTAAATACTCGGTCCTTTTCAAATATTCTCATGCAGAAGAAGAAATTGAAGAACTAATCTACGATCGCATCATTTGCTGTACGGGATTTAAAATGGATGATTCTATTTTTAGTGCGTCCTGCAAACCAAAACTGGCTATCTCCAACAAATTTCCCTCCCTGACAAGCGAATGGGAATCAACTAACGTGAAAGATATGTATTTTGTCGGTACGCTGATGCAAACGCGCGATTACAAAAAGTATATGTCGGGATTCGTTCACGGCTTTCGTTATAATATTCAGGCATTGAGTCGTATTTTAGCTTGGAAATACCATCAAGAGAATTTACCCAATCAAAAACTTGAGATTACTCCAGAAATTATCAGCAAAGCCATTATTAATCGAGTAAATGTAACATCTGCTTTGTGGCAACAACCTGGATTTCTCTGCGATGTAATTGTGGTTCCTAACGCCGGGGAACAAGCTCAATATTACGAAGATTTGCCAGTAGATTACGTGAGGGAAAAAATGATGCTTTCCGGCAACGACTATTTCCTGATTACTTTAGAATACGGGCCAAAAAAAGCTGCCGATCCTTTTAACGTGGAGCGGATTGAGCGGACGAATAAAGAGCAAGCAGAATTGAGCAATTTTTTGCATCCCATTATCAGGCAATACAGGGACGGTGAATTGGTCTCCACACACCATATTATTGAAGATTTAGCAGCGGAATGGTTAGAGGAGGAGCATATTCAACCTCTATTACAATACTGCCAAAAACAAATTAATTCTCTTGTCCCTTTGGCAATGGCTTAAAATCTAGGCAATTAGTTTTTAACGTAGTTTTTAACGTAGTTTTTAACGAGGTATAAAATGAAGATTATTGATTTTCACGTCCATGGGGGCGACTTTAAACTTTTGCGAGATGACATTCAAGAACTCTTGACTCGAAAACCAATGGAGTCTGGGGTCAAGGTTAGGGAAGTCTTCTCAGAGCCAGAGCAGATGGAAAATTACCTACAAGACAAAGGTGTTTATCGTGCTGTTTTATTAGCTGAATGCGGTCCTGGAACCAACTATACAATTGACAGCGAATTAATTGTCAATCTTGCTCAATCCAAAGATATTTTCATTCCCTTTGGCAATATCAATCCCAATTACCACGACACGAAGAAGGAATTCTGGAAAAGTGTCAAACTAGGTGTCAAAGGCTTCAAGTTTTATCCTGCCGATCACGGATTTGACCCCCTCACAGAAGACATGCAGTACGTCTATAAAATGTGCGAAACTCTTGGCTTTCCCGTAATGTTCCACACTGGATTAACAGCTCAAAGAGACACGGAGCAGAAATTCATCAAGCCTTTTGATTTTCGACCTTTGGCTGAAAAGTATCCCGAGCTAATCATGATTTTGGCTCACGGAGGGAAACCTTATTGGTACGAAGAAGCCAGTACTCTCGCCCTCACTTTTCCCAATGTCTACATTGACACGGCTTTGATAGATCCATTGTCTCTTCAAGAGGCATTTCCCAACTTGGAAAAATTAGCTCCAAAAATTGTTTTTGGTTCCGACTGGCCTGTTGTAGGTAGCTACTCAGCCTTGCTAGAGAATTATACAAAAGCCAATATTGCCTCAGAAATTGTCACCGCTATATTCTACGGTAATGCCGAAAGAATACTCAAAGAAGCATTGGATAAGCAGAGTAAAACTACCCCTGAAACAGTTCTAATATGAAATACAAAAATTATTGCTACAAATAGTGGCGTTGCATCGTAGTCTAGATTGAGATTATCCCATGGGTTGAGAAACCGGGTTTCTTTCCAAAATTTTAGCATTAATCCTGAAAATAACAGGAGAAACCCGGTTTCTGGGCTGAAATCATTCACTAATGTATCTGTAGCAACCATTTTCAGATTTGATATAACCATGTCAGTTAATTAATATGCCAGGAGGATTAAATGTACACCACTCTCTACCCCATGACTTATTATTTCTATCCCTTGCTAGAAGAAAAATGTACTTCTGACAGTCACGATCATGATTTTTTAGCAACTTTGAATTCTCCTCAACCTTCTCCTACTGAAAATTTACTCTACGTCCATATTCCTTATTGCCATGATATGTGTCGTTTTTGCCCTTTTCATGTTAGAGTTGAGAAAGGAAGTGAAATTTACGATCGCTACACTCAAACACTTTGTAAAGAAATGAGCTTGGTATCCAGTCTTCCTTACATGGCCGAGAAGTCTTTTCAAGCGGTATATTTTGGTGGTGGTTCCCCCTCTATTTTTTCCGTCAATAACTTACGCAAAATTTTCACTAACCTTTTCCATTATTTCAAAATCGAGCCAGATGCAGAAATTTCTTTTGAAGGAGAACCTCGCACTCTTGCCGATCCGGCCAGGTTGGATCTATTGAAGGAATACCAGGTTAGAAGAATAAGTTTTGGGCTGCAAACTTATGACGAGAAAATGAGAGAATTTTTCAATATTGCTGCTACTCTAAAGGATGTAGATGCTTGTACCCAGAATGCACGGGAGCGAGGTTTTGCAGAGATTAATGTAGATATGATGTACGACCTTCCCGGTCAAAATATCACCACTCTCCAATACGATTTATCTCATCTCCAAGACCAT
The DNA here is from genome assembly GCA_000252485.1 of Prochloron didemni P4-Papua_New_Guinea. Taxonomy (GTDB): domain Bacteria; phylum Cyanobacteriota; class Cyanobacteriia; order Cyanobacteriales; family Prochloraceae; genus Prochloron; species Prochloron didemni. The sequence continues at coordinate 8,398 of JH610563.1, forward strand.
CAATTCGACAGTATTGATTACTACAATCTTCACTACTACGCCTTTCCCAAAAAGTTAAAAGTAGCCATGGAGTCAGGAGAACTTCCCGGTAAACCCAGTCAAACAATGCACTTTGCCCTAGGGCAACAACTGCGCTGGCAACTGAAAGAAATGGGTTATTACGACGTAGGAGATCCCATATTTTCCAAACAGCCTCAAGTGAGCGAGTATTTTCGATTACTTTGGGGAGGAGGAAATGGGGAACATAGTGCCGAAACTGTTGCCTTGGGTGCTTCAGCTAGGGGTTATTTCCATGGGTATTCCTATATGAATCTGGGAAATACGGAACAGTATTTGAAAACCGTTGAAGCGGAGCAATTACCTTTGGCAAAGTTTTCCTTACAACTGGAAACTCCTGAAAATCGGGGTGCAGCTTTTCTGACCAAATTTTTTGGCATTCACAAGGAAAAAAAGGCAGCTCTCAATTCTATTTCAGCCAATGTCTGGGATTTCTGGCAGCAAAACGGTCTGATTTACGAGACACAAACTGCTTGGAAATTAAGCGAGTTAGGTAAATTGTGGACCACCAATATGATGTTAGATACTTTTGAGGACCATCAACGGGAAGCAGCCATGACTTCCTTGGGATTTGTGACGGAAAAACCTGGAATTAGGACGGGTAGTTTTTAGGGAAGTACGATGAACAAAAATTTAGTGCGAGTTGGCATCATTCATGCCTATCCCAATACTTATTTGATTGAGAGCTTGCAGAAAATTACTAACTGTCAAATCGTTTTATTCGTGCCGGAAAAACCAGCTTTTAATAACAGCGGTATAGAAGCAGCAATAGAGGTTCCCCTGCACGATCGCTCTTTGGTGGTCAAAAAAGTTCTTGACTATCATCGGGAAAAGCCATTGGCTGCTTTGCTGCCCGTATACGAAGGAGCCACGGCTATCACGGCGAAGTCAGCAGAAGTGCTGGGACTTCCAGGGGTAAAGGTTAAAGCAGCAGAAGCAAGTAGAAACAAGTATTTGTCTTATAGCTGCTGGTCTAAAAATGGTATTCCCGTTCCCTTGACGATTCCAATTTCCGAACCCCAGGAGGGGTGGAAGGAAATAGAAGCCCATCTCGGTTATCCGGCTATGGTTAAATTAGCAGACTCCATGAACAGTCAAGGAGTTATCAAAGTAACGTCCAGGGATGACTATAAAATGGCTGTGAAACGTCTTTTAAAGATGCTAGCAAGACCTATTGATTCGGATTTACAAACAGACCGCAATCGTCTAGCCTATGGAACTTCAGATCTCAAAATCATAGCCCAAGAATTTTGTCCGGGAATTGAGGTGGGAGTTGATTGTTTATTCACTAACGGTCAATATCATATCTTGGGTATATTTGAAAAAGCCCCAGCTACGGGTCCCTATTTTGCCGAAACCATGTCTGTTTCTCCTACCTCATTAAACAAGAACGAGGTAGAAAAAGTAAGTAAAATTGCTGCTGATGCAGTTTTGGCACTAATTTCAGAAGGAATCAGCGCCGCCCATGTAGAAATTCGCTTTACAAAAGACGGTCCAAAAGTTTTAGAAGCTGGGCTTCGTCCAGGTGGTGCTTATACGGTTGCCGCTGTTGAGTATTTGACAGGAATAAATGCCTATGGAGCGCTTTTGAATGCCTTACTGGGAAACAACATCGATACAGTAAAAATTAACGGAAAAGCCGTATTATATGGAGGGATTACCATCCCTAAAAATGGCGTAATAAAAAGTGCTAAGGGACTGGAAGTTTTTGACCAATTGTCAGAGCTTTTAGACGTTCAAGTTTTAAATAACACTGGGGACAAAGTTTACGCTTTGCCAGAGTCCGCTCAACCTCATTTTGCTTATTACCTGATAGGTGGTAGTTCGCGAGAAGAAGTTTTGGCTAAACATGGTTTGATTCAGGACAGTGTTAGATTAGAAATTTATTAACTTTTTTAATAACCTAAATATCAAACATTATCGTAGAATACAATGACAACAGCAATTCCGCCAGAAATCAAAAATAGCATGTATGGTTTTATGATGAGCCATGTTCTTTTTGTCGGAGATGAAACAGGTATATTCGATTATTTGGCTAGAGGAGGTTTTTATACAACTGAAGAATTGGCTGAAGTTGCTAACGTAAAATCATCTGCCTTGGAACGATTACTTTTAGGTGGCGTAGCTATTGGTTTAGTTCAAAAACAGGCCAATACCTACGGAATGCCTGAACATTTACGGCCATTTTTACAAAAAAATTCCCCACAATATTTTGGAGAAGCTTTTTCTCATTTTCGAGAAATATCCACTCAGATTTTTCCTTATCTTAAGGAAGCACTGAAAGAAAATAAACCTCAGTGGAAGTACATTTTGGGCGATTCGCAGGATGCTTCGCCATTTGCACAATTATATAACGATTCCGAACGTCTTGAAAACTTTCTAAGAAGTATGTGGGGAATAGGTTACGCTCCTGCTAAAGAGCTAGTTGAAAAGTATTCTTTAGATAAATATCACACGCTGGTAGATGTAGGCGGCGGAAGTGGTTCGTTTGCGATCGCTGCTTTAGAAAAATACTTGCAACTTAATGCTATTGTTTTTGACTTGCCCAACGTGCATCCTTTTTTGGAAATTAAATGTACTGAGTACCAGCTTTTAGATCGTCTCAAATTTGTAGCGGGAGATTTTTTTAAAGACGAGTTACCTCAAGGTGATGTATATGTTTTAGGTTATATTCTTTCTGATTGGAATCGAGAAGACGGAACCAAATTATTAAAAAAGATATTCAATTCCTTGCCGGAAAATGGAACAGTTTTGATTTTAGAAAAATTGTTTGATGAAAACAAGAAAGGTCCTCTAGAAACTGCTATGATGAATTTAGCAATGTTATTGGAAACTTGGGGGCAACATTATTCAGGTTCTGAATACCTCTCCTGGTTAGAGAAAGTCGGTTTTCAAAACTGTAAAGTAATTCGTTCGTCAGGAGAAAAGCATTTAGTGGTAGGAAATAAATAATTCAGTAATCCGTTACATCTACTACCTAGATGTTTTAGTCAAGACTAAATACTTCAAGAGAATTAGTTTTTATCTGGTCCAAAAAGCTTGAAAAATATTTTTTTTACGCCCTAATAATAAAATGTCAACTAATCTAAAGATATCTCGCGATAATTGTCCCCAGCATTCCTGTCTTCAATATCGTTGCATTCATCACTTGTTTGAGGAGCAAGTTCAGCAAAGACCACAAGCCACTGCCGTTGTCTTTGAATCCCAACAATTAACTTACGCCGATCTAAATAGGCGCTCCAATCAAATTGCCCATTATCTACTTTCAAAAGGTGTCAAGCCAGACGACTTAGTTGGTGTTTTCCTAGACCGTTCTTTAGAAATGTTAGTAGCAATTCTTGGTATTCTCAAGAGTGGGGCAGCTTATGTTCCGATGGAGCCGATTTTACCGCCAGAACGTTTGGCTTTCATGCTTGAAGATGCCCAAGTCTCTATGCTTTTAACTCATCAGCAGCTTCTCAAGCAACTTCCCCCTTACAGCGACGAAGTTATCTTCCTGGAACAGTGGGAAATCTTTACCGAGGAGAGTCAGGAAAATCCAAGTACTGCAGTAACACCAGAAAATTTGGCCTACGTGATCTATACGTCAGGTTCCACGGGCAGGCCCAAGGGAGTTATGGTACAGCATGCTGGTGTAGACAATATGGTGCAAGCTCAAGTTAAATTTTTCAACGTTCGACCAGAGAGCCGCATCCTCCAGTTTTACTCGTTTGTCTTTGATGCTTCGATCTTCGAGACATTCATGGCGCTATTAACAGGAGCAACACTATTTTTGGAGACGAGAGATACTTTGATGCAAGGAGCAGCTTTGGCTAACTTGCTGCGGGAAAAAAGAATCACTTCTATTCAATTTCCGCCCTCAGTATTGGCATCTCTTCCTGACGAGAATTTACCCGACCTAGAAGTCGTCATGGTTGGGGGTGAGGTATATTCCCCAGATCTCATTGATCGCTGGGCTGTTGGTCGGCGTTTGTTTAATGTCTATGGGCCAACAGAGATTACAGTATGGGCGACTGTCTACGAGCGTACCGATGATAGGTTAAAGCTCCCAATTGGACACCCGATTCCCAACACCGAGATTTACATACTAGATGCTAACCTTCAACCTGTTTCCAGAGGAGAGTCTGGAGAAATTTGCATTAGCGGGGTTGGCGTAGCGCGAGGTTATTTAAACCGACCGGAATTGACATTAGAAAAGTTTATTCAGAACTCTTTCAGTTCTCAACCAGAAGCGAGACTTTACCGGACAGGAGATTTGGGGAGATACATGTCCGATGGGAACATCGAGTTTCTGGGGCGTATAGATCGTCAGGTCAAGATTCGTGGCTTCCGCATTGAGCTAGGGGAAATAGAGTGGGTATTGCAATCTCATAGAAGTGTAAGAGAAGCAGCAGTCGTCGCACGAGAAGACGAAACCGAAGATCGACAGTTAATTGCTTATCTAGTTCCCCAAGATAAAGGAGTCAAACTCAAGGAACTTCGTTCTTTTTTAGGAAAAAAACTGCCCGCTTACATGATGCCTTGTGGTTTTGTTGTTCTTGACGAGATGCCACGAACTCCTAATGATAAGATTGATCGCAATGCCTTACCAATACCAGACGAGAAACAGCGCAAAATGGAGCAAAACTTCATTGCTCCCCGCAACTCTATGGAGAAAGTTCTGGCGAAAATTTGGTCTGAAGTCTTGCAAATTTCTCCGGTGGGGATTGAGGATAATTTTATCGAGTTGGGGGGACATTCTCTTAAAGCAACGCGAGTTGTCTCTCAGATTCGGGAAATTGTTGGGATAGAAGTATCTCTAAGCAAATTTTTTGAAGCGGCTAATTTAAAGGAACTAGCAAGATATGTTGAATCTTGTCTTCTTGATGGTTCTGTTAAGTCTACCGCAGACGCTTCTATCATTTCCCAACGTCCAGAATTGGAAAAAGCACCCCTTTCGGGAGCACAACAGCGGCTCTGGTTGCTCCAGCAACAAGAACTCGATAGTACGGCTTATAATATTGCATTTGCCTATCAAATCAAAGGAGAATTAAATATAAAGGCGCTGGAGCAAAGTCTGCAAGCAATAGTCAATCGACATGAAATCCTGAGGACGACCTTTGCTATGCCAACTAATCGGCCAGTTCAGATCGTCAAGCCAGACCTTACGCTCAAGTTACCCGTCCTCAATCTAGAAAATTTGCCATTAGCAGAACGAGAAGTTACCAAAAAACAAACCATCGCTCAAGAAGCTAAGTATTGTTTCGATCTCTCGAAAAGTGACTTGGTACGCTGTTTGTTAATCCGTTTGAACCATAATGAACATTTACTCCTTATAGTAATGCACCACATCGTCTTCGACGGATGGTCAGTAGGGATCTTCTCGCGGGAGTTATCGACACTTTACCAAGCAATTTCTTTTGGAAAGCCGACTTTGCTTCCAAAATTGCCCATACAATATGCCGACTTTGCATACTGGCAGCACCAGCAGGCCAAGTCCGAGCGTCTGTCAAGGCAGCTTTCCTACTGGCAGAAACAGCTTGAGGGTAAGCTTCCAGTGCTGGAACTTCCTGCTGATTATCCTCGACCTCCCATCAGGACATCTATAGGTGAACGCCATCGATTCAAGTTATCTTTATCTTTATTCTTAAGACTCAAAGCCTTAGCTCAACACCAGTCAGTGACCCTTTTTGTATTGCTTTTGACCGCTTTCAAGGTCTTACTTTACAGATATACTGGACAAGAAGATCTTCTAGTGGGGACGGTGAACGCCAATCGCAACAGGCAGGAACTCGAAAATTTAATTGGCTTTTTTGTCAACACCCTCGTTTTGTGTACTGATCTTTCAGGCAATCCCAGTTTTCTCGAACTTTTGAACAGAGTCAACCAAGTAACGCTGGCAGCTTATGACAATCAAGAGTTACCTTTTGAGAAACTTGTCGAAGCAATCAACCCGAAACGAAACCTAAATCACACTCCACTCTTTCAGGTGATGTTTGTTCTTCAGAATGCGGATATGCTAGCTCTGGAAATTCCAGGGTTAGATACCAAAATATTCGATATTCATAATGGAACGTCGAAATTCGATTTGCAGCTTGAATTGCTCGAAGAAAGCGACAGCTTGTCAGCTTCGTTTGAATATAGCAAAAATTTGTTTAGTGCGGCCACAATTGAAAGAATGTCTGAACACTTTGTCACTCTGCTTGAAGACATAGTGAGCTGTCCTAAACAGCACATTGGTTATTTGCGCCTACTTTCTTCTCAAGAAAGGCATCAGGTTGTGGTCGAGTGGAACAACATGGTGGCTAAATTGCCCTGTCAACAGTGCATCCATCAGCTATTTGAAGCACAGGTGGAGCGGACACCGGATGCTACTGCAGTGGTCTTTGAAGAAGAGCAACTCAGTTACCAGGAGTTGAATGCTCGTGCGAATCAGTTAGCCAGTTATCTGCAAAACTTCGGGGTGGGACCTGAGATGTTGGTAGGTATTTGTATAGAGCGTTCTATCGAGATGGTGGTGGGATTGTTGGGAATTCTTAAGGCAGGAGGAGCTTATGTGCCTCTTGATCCTAGTTATCCCCAACAACGGCTGCAGTTCATGCTTCGTGATGCGAAGGTATCAGTGTTAGTTACTCAAACGCTGCTTTTGGAGACCCTACCGGATTGTGATGCCCAGGTTGTTTGCCTGGATAGGGATTGGCCTTTTATTGCTCAGTTACCTTCAGTGAATCCACACAACGAGGTAACTTCTGATAATTTAGCATACGTCATCTACACTTCAGGTTCTACCGGAAGACCAAAGGGAGTCTTGATTCCGCATCGGAATGTAATCCGCTTATTCGGCGCAACCCAAGCTATTTATAACTTTAACGCTCAAGATTGTTGGACGTTATTCCATTCCTACGCTTTTGACTTCTCTGTCTGGGAACTATGGGGAGCTTTACTTCACGGTGGCCGTCTGGTTGTTGTGCCTTATTGGGTTAGTCGTTCTCCTAAGGAATTCTACGATCTGTTGGTTCACCAACAAGTCACTGTCCTTAACCAAACTCCGTCTGCATTTCGTCAACTAATTCAGGCAGACGCAGACTTTCCTGCAGATTCTTTAAAACTGCGCTATGTCATCTTTGGAGGAGAAGCTTTGCAGATGCAAAGTCTAATACCCTGGTTTGAGCGGCATGGTGACAAGTCGCCCCAGTTGGTGAACATGTATGGCATTACTGAGACGACAGTCCATGTCACTAACCGACTTTTGAGCAAAGCAGACCTAGAACAGACAAGCAGCCCAATTGGAAAAGCCTTAGCTGACTTGCAGATTTATATTTTGGATAATCACTTACAGCCTCTTCCCATTGGTGTCCCAGGAGAGTTACACATCGGAGGAGCAGGTTTAGCTCGGGGTTATCTGAATCGCCCGAAGCTAACAACAGAGAAATTTATTGCCAATCCCTTCGGTGAGGGGTGTCTCTACAAGACGGGTGACTTAGCTCGCTATCTTCTTGATGGCAATATTGAATATCTCGGACGCCTTGACCATCAGGTCAAAATCAGAGGCTTTCGCATCGAGCTAGGGGAGATAGAGTGGGCTTTGCAATGCCATAGGAGTATCAAAGAAGCAGTAGTTGTGACCACGGATGATCATTCTGGTCAGAAGCAGCTGGTAGCTTATCTAGTGGCTTCCCCTGAAGGCACCAATGTCAAAGAAGTTCGTTCCTATTTGCAGGAAAAACTGCCCGAATATTTTGTACCGTCTTTATTCGTATTTTTGGATTCTATGCCTCTGACTGCTAATGGCAAGCTAGACAGAAAAGCCTTGCCTAGTCCCTACGAAACTCAGCCGGAAAGAAGCGAAAAATACGTGATGCCTCGCACACCACTGGAAGAGAAAATTGCTGAAATTTGGCGGCAAGTTCTTGGTCTAGAGCAGGTGGGCATATATGACAATTTTTTTGAGCTAGGAGGACATTCATTACTGGCAACTAGAATTATTATGCTATGCCGAGAGATATTTCAAACTGATTTGCCCGTGCGCTGTTTGTTTGAGTCTCCTACTGTAGAAATGCTGGCTCGAACTGTAGAAGTTTTAAGAACAGAAGGACCCTCGGCTTTATATTCTGAATCACCAGATTTGATTGCTGAGGCAGAACTAGAAACTGATATCTATCCTTGCGGAGAGAGCGGATGTAATATTACCTCTCCTAGTCGAATTTTTCTGACTGGAGCTACTGGTTTTTTGGGAGCTTTTCTCCTCTGTGAACTTCTTAAGAAAACCTCGGCAGATGTTTATTGTCTAGTGCGAGCTAGCCATCCCTCTAAAGGATTACAAAGAATTCAGGCTACTCTCAAAAAATATTCTCTGCCAGGAAAATATTTTAGCGAGAGAATCAAAGTAATTGTTGGAGATTTATCCCAACCACTTTTGGGCTTAGAACCAGAACAGTTTCGCTATCTAGCTAAGACAATTGACACTATTTACCACAATGGCGCTTGGGTCAACTTTATTGAGCCCTATTCTCGTCTCAAACCAACCAATGTTTTAGCAACCAAGGAAATTATCAAGCTGGCGTGTCAGAGCAAAGTTAAACCAGTTCATTATATTGCTTCTAGTTCAGTATTTGGAACAGTTGGTTATTTCAAGAAAATTAAAGTTCTCAAGGAGGAAGATGATATCAACCTTGGCTTAGGTTATGGTTTTGGAGGCTACGTCCAGAGCAAATGGGTGGCAGAAAAGATGGTGTGGAATGCCAAAGCCAGAGGATTGCCTGTTACAGTTTTTCGATGCGCTCTAGTGATGGGACACAGCGAAACTGGTGTGTCTAATACTAAGGATTTTCTCTCTCGGTTGATCAAAAACTGTATTCAGCTTGGAAGTTTTTACGATTTAAGAAATAAATTTGACAATTTTGTTACTGTCGATTTTGCTAGCCAGTCTATAGTCCACCTATCCCTAAAAAAACAATCCATAGGGAAGCCATTTCATATTGTCAATCCTCATCAAATTGAATATGCAAAATTTTGGGATTTAGTTTGTTCTTGTGGTTATTCACTAGACAAGTTGTCTTACGGAGACTGGTCAAAGAAGATGCTGGAATATGTTGGAAATTACCGGGAAACTCCTTTGTATGCTTTGATTCCTTTATTTATTGAAAAGATCTCTCCAGCCCAACTTACCATAGTAGAGTTGTTCCAAGATACTCCTTTTTACGAAACCACCAATGTGACTGAAGGACTTTCCGATTCATCTATTGTTTGTCCGAGGATAGATAAAAAATTAGTATCGACTTGGATTAACTACTATATTAGGATGGGGTTTCTGAATTCCCCCATTAATTCAGCTCTGAATGCCAATCATATACAAGGATAGGAGGAAAAAGACCATGAACTCTACTGTCATAGAACTTGTCATCTTTAAAGCTAAAGCAGGTGTCAGCCAGTCATCTTTGAAAGCAGCAGCGAATAAAACGACCCTCGTTTTGCAAAAAATGAACGGTTTTTTAAGCCGAGAACTCAGTGTTACTGAAACGGGAGAGCAATGGGCAGACATCGTGCATTGGCGGGATATGACTTCAGCTCAAAAAGCAGCTCAAGCCTTTATGAATGAACCAGATTGTCAAGAATTTATTTCCCTGATCGATAAAACAACCATGACTTTCCTGCATTTAAATTCCATGCTCATTGTTAATGCTTAAGGAGAAGCAATTATGTTAAAAATAACTGGTTTAAACGTGCCTTATGAAGTAGCTGCGGATGGGTCTAATTTAGTAGTCACTACTAATGGTTCTTTGGTACGAATTGATGAATTTGGAGGTGTTACTACCATTGCTCCTCTCGTAATCGGTCCCCCCTCAGGTGTTCTCGTTTTTGAAGGAGATTACATTGTTGTCGAATACGCAACTGAATCACTCTTACGAATCTCGCCAGATGGACAGAAAAGAACTATTGCTACTGATCTTGGACTGCCAGTCGGTGTAGCGCAACAAGGTAACGAGTTCATCGTTGTTGATATTGGAACTTCAGATGACAACGTGATTGGAGATGCTCGTTTACTAAGAGTTTCTTTAAATGGTGATGTTTCGGTCATTACTTCTAATGAGACAGAAAATCTTGGATCGCCTGCTGCCGTCTTTGTAGATGGCAATAGTTTTTGGCTGACTGATTTTAACTTAGGACGTTTGCTCTTAGTTTCTTCAGAAGGCAATGTAACAGAAATCGCGACGGATTTAGGGCAACCCCTGGATATTGAGTTTGATGGCAGAAGTTTTTTGATTACCGATTTCGCAGATGGATTTAACACTCCTGGTAATGGGAGAATTCTGCACGTCACCCAATCAGGAGAAGTAGAGACCTTTGTTAGGGATATTGGCAATCCATCAGGTTTGACTACTCAGGGTTCAGACCTTCTTTTCACGGATGTCGTGGCAGGAACTGTCAATCGCATTGAGGGATTATTGGAAACAGACCTGGTTCAAACGGCGAACGATATCTTCAGCATTGAAGGGGTATTCGGACGAACTGAACTTCAGTTTTCCTTAGAGGTGAATGACAGGGAACCCACTTTCGTCAATGAAATCGGGGTCTTTGTTGTGGATGACGACCAAGGGATCGTAAATGGTATTGCACCAAATCAGGATGGCTATTTAGAAGAAGCTTTAAGGGAAGCTGAAATTATTTTTTCCGGCGTTTCTGATGACTTGTTAACAGGAGTAACTACCAGTCAATTGCCGTTTTCTGCTGGGGATAACTTGGTATTTTACTTGGTACAAAATGGAACTACAGATGCTTTTCTTTCTGGCGATTCTGCTCCCAATGTACTTTTAACTTTGAATTTAGAAAATATTAATGGAGCAGAAAATTTTCAAGTTTCCGAGAACAATGGCACTTTCGCCTTGGCTTTTGAAAACGAGTTGAATGAAAACGAGCCAGAATTTGACGATTTGGTTGTAACTTTTAGGGCTGTTGATGACACAGTGCTCAATGACAAAGAACTAATTTTTGGTACTTCTGGCGACGATCGATTAGAAGCAGGAGTTACCTCCGATTTCGATGGAGTCCGAGACCTTGTGTTTACTGGCGCAGGAGAGGATTTAGTGGATCTCATTACCACCGCCAGCGGTACTCGAATCTATAGCGGTAGCGATGGAGATGAACTCTTTGCCGGAACCAACGACCGACTCTTCGGTGGCAATGGCAATGACATTCTCGACGCTTCTGAAGGTCAAGGGGGAAACCGACTTTATGGTGGTGCAGGGGATGACGAACTCTTTGCCGGAACTGACGAGCGACTATTTGGTGGCGATGGCGATGACATTCTGGATGCTAGTGTTGGTGACGGTGGTAACCGACTTTACGGCGGTGATGGAAATGACCTCTTTTTCCTTGGGAGGGAGGATCGCCTCGTTGGTGGCGAGGGGGACGATCGCTTTTTTGCCAGTGCTGGCGGTGACAATACCATTACTGGTGGTAGCGGTGTGGACGAATTCTGGATTGTCAATGGCGAACTACCAGATTCAGCTAATATCATTACCGACTTCGAGCCAGGTATGGATACCATCGGAATTGGCGGTATCGTTGCGTCATCTCTCGAAGATCTAATTTTTACCCAGGATGGAAGCGCTGCCGTAATTGGTTTTTCTGGTAGTGACTTGGCAATTTTTTCGGAAACGGAAGTAAACACTTTGGCAAATAACGCAAACTTTATTTTTGTCTAATTCAAACTGTGGCGTTGTATAATTGAGACATGAATAAATAAAAACTACCTCTCTCTTTTTTCTCTGCGTCAAGAGCGCCTCTGTGGTTTATTCTTATTTCAGATCTTGATTCAGCAACGCCCAAACTGTTTTTGTCCCAAGTGCAAATTTCTGCAATTAAGTTTTTATGAGCCAACTTCAAATTGAAAGGCTTAAAATCAGGAAAGGCGCAATCCGGCGTGCTGAAATTCCCAGTGAGGTTTTGCAAGGGTTAAATCAAGGAAAAATCGAGACGGTAAACCTTGTGGAATGGTTAGCCATTGATATGCCAGAACTGCTTCTCAACGTGCTTGGAGAAATTGATTTGAAAAATCAATTCCGTCCCCTTCATGAAAAAGCATTGAAACTGCAAGACAAAGGCATTACCAAGAGACTGAAAGGAATAGGTGAGGCACTGTTTCATGCTTTAGCCCAATTGGACGATCGTTCAGCAGTTTTTGAAGCTTTTGCCAGTCATACTTCTGACACAGTCAGGGCTTGGGCTGCTTATGCGGTAGCTGCTGACAAAGGTTTGTCTTTGCCAGAGAGATTGCTTCTGATGCGTCGATTTGCAGTGGATAGGAATATGTCAGTTAAAGAATGTGCCTGGGATGCCATGCGACCTTATTTGGTAGAGGATTTGGAAAAGAGTTTTCAGTTGTTGATTTCCTGGGTTAAAGATAAAGATGCTAACGTTCGACGTTGTGCGGTAGAAGCTACTCGTCCCTGCGGCGTTTGGTGCAAACACATCCCGTCACTAAAAGAAAACCCGGAACCGGGTTTAACTATTTTGGAATTTGTTCGGTCAGACTCAAGCAAGTATGTGCAGCGTTCTGTTGCCAATTGGCTAAATGATGCTAGTAAATCCCGCCCTAGCTGGGTCATAAATATTTGCAACCGCTGGCAAAAAGAATCTCCAACTAAAGAAACATTTTGGATTATCAAACACGCACTCAGAACAATCAAAAAAAGGGCTTCCCTATAATGCAGTTGAGGCAGCAGATACGATGTTAAAAGTGCTACAAGTTGCCAAGGATCAAGATCGTGTATAATCCTGAGCGATATCCGTTTTTTGCTGATGATACAGCATTAGGTGAAGCCAGTTTTCGTCCGTATCTTTCTTTTACCCTCTCCAGAAACTTCAAAAGTTTCAATCGTCTTTTAGTGTTATATGAATTACGAAAATATTTGCTACAAATAGGTTCGATCCCCCTAAATCCCCCTTAAAAAGGGGGACTTTCCAGGCTCTCACAGGGGTAGGTTTTTTACGAAAATCGAGTTGCTAAGACAAGGAAGACTAGAAGATAGGTAGACAAGGAAGATCGTGGCAACGAAAAACGGTCTTTTCAACGATTTAAGTAATATTAGTAACCGAACAGTTTGTGTACGGTTTTCCCCCCTTGTCTACTTTCCCACCTTGTCCACCTTGTCTTGTTTTAGCCGATTTGTAAAAAACCTACCCCTACAAGCTTTCCAGGCTCCCCCCTTAGATCGGGGCAGGGCTGTTTCATTCTCGGTATCAAAATTTTTTCTGAGGTTTTGAAAACGTTTTCTAGCCTGCGCACCGCGAAGCGGATCCGCTCCGCGGTGCGCGGATTTTTTTCTGTGATTTAGTATTTTAACAGAAAAAAAGGGGTCAAAATGTTGCCACCAAAATACTTCGGCGATCCCGCAGGGATCTGCTTCGCAGCGCACGCAGTGGCAGGCTCCGCCTGATCCCGCAGGGATCTGCTTCGCAGCGCGCAAAAAATTAAAATGAAACAGCCCTGCCTTATTAAGGGGGACTTTCCAGGCTCCCCCCTTAGATCGGGGGGCTGGGGGGGATCCAGCGTTAGAGCTTGTACTAATTATTTATAAATACTATT
>JH610564.1 GCA_000252485.1 Prochloron didemni P4-Papua_New_Guinea
ATATTTGTAGCAGGCATTTTCAGATTTGATCTAAAACTCTGTACCTCACCAGTATGAGAAATGCTATATATAGGGCTTGCTGTGTAAGTGTCAAAGTCTAACTGGATAGGGGTTTTCAGCTTTGTGAATCGGAAAAAAGTGCAAGGCTATCGCATCTAGAGACTCAAAATCCTTGCATTTTACGGAGGCGCTCGCCTATAATGGTTGATAACCTTTGAGATAAAACGATGGTTTTGCAAGCTGTGTGGCCTGGAGCTTCGCTCCAAAGACTTATTCAGCAAACCCTATATAGCATTTCTTGGACTTATGAGGTCCATCTAGATACCGGCCTATGAACGTGTTTAGTATTAAGTTAGAGCAACCCCAGGTTGCTGTATAACTATCAACTATCCATTATCAACTATCAACTGCTCTTTAGCAACTAATATTATAGGGAGAAAAAAATGTTTTTAACAAAAAAATTAACAAATGGATATAATGGCAAGATTACTAAATCAGGAGAAAAATCTTCAGTTTCTGAAAATGAGTTCCAAAAGTGGAGAAATAATCTGGTCACAGACCCAAATATTCTGGGAGGAGAGACCGTTTTTCCCAATTCTCGTCTGTCTGTCTCTCATATAGGGAGATTGTTAGAGCGAGGAGAATTAAAAGAAATCATTCTTGAGGATTACCCCTATTTGTGCCAAACTGATTTAGAATTTGCATCAATTTATGTAAAAAATAAACTCTATGGTGGAAACAAATAATCAAGGATGAAGTTGAAGTTTTTGATAGATGAAAATCTTTCTCCCAGTGCTGCTCGTTTTTTGAATCAAGAGTACATTTCTCAAGAAGACTATGGAATTAGTATTGTTCCAATACAAGATAGGGGTTTAAAAACAGCTAAAGATAGTGACATATTTAACTATGCTTTTGAACACGATTGGATTGTAGTCACTGCTAATATCAAAGATTTTAAACGTTTGGCTATTTCTGGCGAAATTCATCCGGGAATTGTTTTTATTGAACAAGGAGATCTACTACGCAGCGAGCAAATCTCTATGTTAAAAATAGCTGTGGAAGCTATCCGAACTCAACTCGAGAGAGAAGAAGATATGGTAAATCGGGTTCTATATATAGATAGAGATAATAGAATAAGGTTTGAAAATTTTCCTTAAAGTTTCTCTCTACCTTTCCAAATTTACAAGAAAAGTTTGACATCAAAGATAGTTTATTTTTTGAGATTTAAAATACAAAAAAACCTTGACATTGTCCAGATAATTTACTAGGTATAAAATCCCATTTGGCACAGAGAAAAGAGTAAAATTTTAACTCTCTCTGTCATGCTGAAAAGCTTGGTATATAATGGTTTTAGCTATTGTTGTCAGAGAGTCAGGGATTTAGGGGGATATTACCTGTAGCAAGCATTTTCAGATTTGATATAACTTTTTTTATCCAAAATATCAGTATTAAAAAATAGGAGCACACAGTTGTGCGCTCCTAAAATTTTTCAATTAGCAATTAACAAACAACTAGTAATAGTTAGGGGCAGGGCATTGCCCTGCTCCTAGGAAAAAATGGATTAGTCTATGTCGTCCATAGACAATGCTGGTTCAGTCTTCCGGTCAATACCTTTCTCAAACCCAGCAGCAGCAGCCCGAGCGCGACCAGCGTGCCACAGGTGTCCTATCAAGAAGAAGAAAGCCAAGAAGAAGTGTGAAGTAGCCAGCCAAGCGCGAGGAGACACGTAGTTAAAAGAGTTAACATCCGTGATAACCCCACCCACAGAGTTCAAAGAACCTAGAGGAGCGTGAGTCATGTACTCCGCAGCGCGACGAACCTGCCAAGGCTGAACGTCATTTCTGATTTTATCCAGATCCAAACCGTTAGGACCCCGTAGAGGCTCCAACCAAGGACCACGAAAATCCCAGAAACGCATGGTTTCACCACCGAAGATGATTTCCCCAGTAGGAGAGCGCATCAGGTATTTACCCAGACCGGTAGGACCTTGAGCAGAACCGACATTAGCACCTAAGCGTTGGTCCCGAACCAAGAAGGTTAAAGCTTGGGATTGAGAAGCTTCCATCCCAGTGGGTCCGAAGAATTCGCTAGGATAGACGGTATTGTTAAACCAAACCATCATGGAAGTAATGAAGCCCATCATGGAGAGAGCGCCTAAGCTGTAGGAAAGATAAGCTTCTCCATTCCAAACGAAAGCGCGACGAACCCAACCAAAAGGCTTGGTGACAATGTGCCAAACTCCACCGACGATGCAAAGCAAACCGACCCAAATGTGGCCGCCAATCACATCTTCCATGTTATTCACACCCACGATCCAACCTTCTCCACCAAAGGGAGCTTTGGTTAGATAGCCGAAAATAACTCCTGGATTGAGGGTGGGATTAGAAATAACCCGCACGTCTCCACCACCGGGAGCCCAGGTATCGTATACGCCGCCGAAGAACATTGCTTTAGCAACCAGCAACAAAGCACCGATACCGAGTATGATGAGGTGGAAACCGATGATGCTGGTCATCTTGTTCTTATCACTCCACTCGTAACCGAAGAAATCAGAGAATTTTTCTAAGGTTTCTGGACCGCGAAGGGCGTGATAAATTCCGCCTAAACCGAGAACGGCAGAGGAAATTAGGTGAAGTACACCTACGACAAAGAAAGGATAAGTATCAACTACTTCTCCGCCAGGGCCAACGCCCCAGCCCAAAGTAGCAAGGTGAGAAAGAAGAATGATGCCCTGTTCGTACATGGGCTTTTCTGGAATTAAGTGAGATAACTCAAACAGAGTCATGGCACCAGCCCAGAAGACGATTAAGCCAGCGTGAGCGACGTGAGCGCCCAGAAGCTTACCGGAAAGGTTAATCAGACGAGCGTTACCAGACCACCAGGCAAAACCTGTGGATTCTAGGTCGCGACTAATAGGACTAGAGAGCGTTACCACGTGGCAGTACCTCCTCAGGGAAGACAAAGTTTTGGTGAGGCTGATCTTGGGGAGCCATCCAAGCCCGCATACCCTCGTTCAGCAGAATATTCTTGGTGTAGAATGTCTCGAACTCTGGGTCTTCAGCAGCCCGTAATTCTTGAGAGACAAAGTCGTAAGCCCGCAGGTTTAAAGCCAAGCCCACAATACCGATAGAACTCATCCACAAGCCAGTTACTGGTACAAACAACATGAAGAAGTGTAACCAGCGCTTGTTGGAGAAAGCAATACCGAAGATTTGCGACCAAAAGCGGTTTGCTGTCACCATGGAGTAGGTTTCTTCAGATTGAGTAGGCTCAAAAGCGCGGAAGGTGCTGGAATCGTCTCCATCTTGGAACAAGGTATTTTCTACTGTTGCTCCGTGGATAGCGCATAACAGCGCACCACCGAGAATCCCTGCTACTCCCATCATGTGGAAGGGGTTCAGAGTCCAGTTGTGGAATCCTTGTAAGAAGAGGATGAAGCGGAAAATTCCGGCTACACCAAAGCTGGGGGCGAAGAACCAGCTAGACTGTCCTAAAGCGTACATGAAAAAGACGCTGACAAAGACAGCAATGGGACCGCTGAAAGCGATGGCGTTGTAAGGACGAATGCCTACCAGACGAGAGATTTCAAATTGACGCAGCATGAAGCCAATCAAACCGAAAAAGCCATGAAGAGCAACGAAGCTCCACAAGCCGCCAATTTGACACCAGCGGGTGAAGTCCCATTGAGCTTCTGGTCCCCAGAGGAACAGTAGGGAATGTCCCATAGCATTGGCAGGACTGGAAACCGCTACGGTTAAGAAGTTAGCACCTTCCAGGTAAGAGCTAGCTAAACCGTGGGTGTACCAAGAAGTTACGAAGGTGGTTCCGGTGAGCCAACCTCCCAGAGCTAAGTAAGCGCAGGGGAAAAGCAGGATACCAGACCAACCGACGAATACAAAGCGATCGCGCTTGAGCCAGTCATCAAGAACGTCAAACCATCCTCTTTGTGCTGGGGCGCGTCCAGCTACAGCTGTCATCTACAATCCCTCCTAGAAAACAAATTGACAAATACATTTGCCATAGAATGTAGGTTTTTGATAGCAGTCAATCCAGCCACCTACAAAGCTTTGTTAAATTTTCTTGCTTAATAATGAGCTTTTGCAAGATTTCTCAATGGCTTTACGGAAAAAGCTATTTGTTTAATATTTCTTAAACTACCACAAGTTGAGCATTGGTACCTTTCCGATTGGAAATTTTCGGCATCCAACTTCTAACTTGCCTTCTAAATATATATAGCAAAAATTTTACAAAATTACATAGTAATTATAATAAATCGTAATATTCTCTCTCTAGATTTGCCCTAAAGTCAGATAAGACTTTGGTTTCAGGTCAATGCCTGTCTTCTGATGGAGGATTCGTAAAGACGAATTAGGTTGACAAATAAATTTTATTGTGATATAATCGGGAGTAACACTTAAATGACAGCAAAAGTAACGGCCAAAAACACCCTTCTTCGTCAAGAGGTATTAGGTTCTCGTAGATTGACTAATTATTTCTGGGCAGTTGCAGCGGCTGGCGGTGGTCTAGGCTTTCTGTTAGCCGGATTGTCTAGTTACACGAAAACGAATTTGTTGCTAGTAAGCGACACTACAGCACTTCAATTTATTCCCCAAGGAGCAGCCCTGACATTTTACGGTGTGGCAGGATTGCTGGTGAGTACCTATTTATTTCTGCTTATTCTTTGGGATGTCGGGGGTGGTTACAACGAGTTCGACAAGGAAAAAGGCTCCCTGACAATTTTCCGCTCTGGGTTTCCCGGTAAAAACCGCTCCATTGAAATAAATGGCTCCCTAGAAGAGGTTCGGTCAGTGCGAGCAGAAATTAAAGAAGGGTTAAATCCGAAACGGGCGATCTATTTAAAGCTACAAAACCGGCGAGACATTCCTCTCACCAAAGTGGGACAACCCATCGCTTTATCAGAGCTAGAAAATGAAGCGGCTAAATTAGCTCGTTTTTTAGAAGTACCATTGGAAGGGTTGTAAAGCGGAGTTGACCTTAGAATAATGAAGATTGCAATCCAACGCTGGTGGGCATGCCTACTTTTAGTTATTTTGATTAGCAGTGTAACCCTAGTAGGATGCAGTTCCCAGACAACCGATGCCCGAGAATCCGCTGAACAAATAGAAGATACAACCTCAATCGCTGGTGAAGCTAGCTCTAATCCTATGAAAGATTATTTACCCAGACTGGATGGAAAAGCGATCGTGGAAATGACCGTCAACGATTCCCCCATCACTATTGAACTTAACGGGGAAGATGCTCCCATAACGGCGGGTAATTTTGCTGATTTGGTGGAACAAGGCTTTTATGACGGTCTTGTTTTCCACCGAGTAATCAAATCCCCCGATCCTTTTGTGGCTCAAGGTGGCGACCCTAAAGGCAACGGTACGGGGGGATTTATCGACCCAGAGACCAAGGGACAACGTTATATTCCTCTGGAAATTAAATTGAAGGGAGATGAAGAGCCAACCTACAGCACAGCTTTAGGTCGGCAAGCCGGAAAATCAGGCCCGCCAGTAGTTCTACCTCATACTCGGGGGGCGATCGCCATGGCTCGTTCTCAAGCACCTGATTCTGCTTCTTCCCAGTTTTACTTTGCTCTTGCTGATTTGGCTTTCTTGGATGGGGACTATGGGGTTTTCGGCTATGTCACTAGTGGGATGGATGTAGTTGATGGTATTGAAGAGGGAGATGTCATTCAGAAGGCCACAATTATTGAAGGAAAAGAAAATCTGAAAAGGTAATTTAGTTGTTGGTTGTTGGTTGTTGGTTGTTGGTTCTTTGTAGTTTGTAGTTTGTAGTTTGTAGGGTGCTGCATCTGCTGCATCACCTTTGTATAAAGCGAAAAACAAATTTTTTGTATCAACCTCTTAATTGTTCATTGTTCATTGTTCATTGTTCATTGTTCATGAAAGTGGTCGTCACTGGTATCGGTTTGCTTTCCTGTCTCGGTTCATTAGACAGAACCTGGCAAAGTTTGCTTGCGGGGAAATCGGGAATTATTCGACCTAAACTCTTTTCGGAATTTTCCCCTTTTCCCTTGGGCTTAATTGGTTCCCAACCCATAAGTTTAAATAAACTTACAAAAATCATTGTAGCAGCAGCAATTGAAGATGCTTCTCTAACTCCTCCCTTACCCAACTGCGGCGTGGCCATTGGTTCTTCTCGCGCTTGTCAAGCTTCTTGGGAAAAGTTAGTAGCCCAGATGTCCCTACGAGGAAAAAAAATATTTCATGGGATGAGAGTTGGTTGGACATGTTACCCAATCGAGGAGCCATAACTGGGGCTCGGCTTCTGGGAACCACAGCCCCGGTACTAGCTCCTATGGCAGCTTGTGCCACCGGAATATGGGCCCTAGCTAGGGCATTTGACTCGATCCAAAGGGGCGATCGCCACCTCTGGGTTGCTGGAGCAGTGGAAGCTCCTATCTCTCCTCTCACTATAGCCGGGTTTCAGCGCATGGGGGCTTTAGCTGCAACAGGTTGCTATCCTTTCGATAAGTATAGAGAAGGATTGGTGTTGGCTGAAGGAGGAGCGGTGCTGGTTTTGGAGTCTGTTGAGTCCGCTCTCAAGCGAGGGGTGAGGATTTACGGCCAATTGTTGGGTTTTGGTTTTACTTGCGATGCCCACCATCTTACCTCTCCCGAACCTAGCGGGAAGAATGCGATCAGGGGGATTGAAATTGCTTTGGAGCGAAGTAATTTGGAACCGAGGGGGATAGATTATATTCACGCTCACGGAACTAGTACTAAACTGAACGATGGCCACGAAGCTAAAATCATCCAACATGTTTTTCCCTTTGGGGTTCCGGTGAGTTCTACTAAAGGAGCCACTGGACATACTCTAGGGGCCAGCGGGGCTATGGGAGCGGCTTTTTGTTTGCTGGCATTGCGCCATGGGGTATTACCTCCTTCTGTTGGCTTGAAAGAGCCGGAGTTTGAGTTAGATTTAGTTACTGAGGCTCGTCAGAAAGATATTAGTCATGGGCTTTGTTTTAGTTTTGGTTTTGGGGGTCAAAATGCAGTAGTGGTTTTGAAGAAGTATCTATGAAGGAAAAGAATATCTCCGCGCGATCCCCCCTAAATCCCC
>JH610565.1 GCA_000252485.1 Prochloron didemni P4-Papua_New_Guinea
TTTTAAGATAGAAGTGTTTCCCTATCTGTAAAAGCTCTCGAACTGTTATTGTATCTGTAGCATTCTTTTTCAGATTTCATATTACAAGCTGGATATTGTTGCTTATTTTTTGGGAAAAATTTCTGAGAGCTACTCTATCGATAGATTACAAGCTGGATATTGTTGCTTATTTTTTGGGAAAAATTTCTGAGGACTACTCTATCGATAGATTACAAGCTAGATATTGTTGCTTATTTTTTGGGAAAAATTTCTGAGGACTACTCTATCGATAGATTAAAGAGTGGGCATTGTTGCCTATTTTCGGGCAAGTATTATTATATTTTGCTAGTACTAGTTTTCCAGAGTTCCCCGGACAATCGCCTGTTGCCGAGCGTCCAGGTGTTTCCCTGTCTTAGGGGAAACCAGATCGTCTGCAATCTGTAACATTTTTTGCATTTCTATACGAAGTAAAAGCTTTGAGATATAATTGTGCTAAGATTATATTAGACCTAGTTCCATGCAATTGTATGAAATTCTTTGGAAAGAGCAATTTATTGAAAAACTTGCAGTCAAGCATGGAGTATCAACAGATGAAGTTGAACAAGTTTTATTGTGCCAACCTCATATTCGCAAAGCAAAGAAGGGACGAATAAAAGGAGAAGACTTATATGTTGCTTACGGTCAAACAGATGGAGGAAGATATTTGGTTATCTTCTTTATTCGCAAAAATCAGACCTCAGCTTTGCCAATCTCAGCAAGAGATATGACTGACTCAGAACGGAGGTATTATGAAAGACAAATCTAACTCAATCGATCGCATTCCTGAAGAGTTTGCTACCTACGAGGAAGGGGCAGAATTTTGGGATACTCATGACACCACTGACTATTTAGATGACTTTGAGACTGTAGCTTGTGAAGTAAAGTTAAAAGGAAGACGCTATGAAATTGAAATCCATGAAGATTTAGTCAAGATTTTACATAATCAAGCGTTGGAACAGGGAGTTGATGTGAGTCAAATTGTAAATAAGGTGCTTAGGGAAAGTTTAGAAAACGCAGCCTAAGTCAATAACTAATCTCAAATAGATTGCTAAAATACCAGATAACTGCATGGGTATATAAAAGCAGATTCATTTAACTGTCACCCTTGCCATAAAAAGAGTCAATAACCTCTTGGGGAGTCTCATCAAAATCATCCGCCATCCAAACCTGCCCTTCCCAACTTCCACCTGGTTTTCTTGGACTTGAATAAGTTTCATAAGGCACAAGTACTGCAATAGGTTTACCGGCTTTCCCGATTATAACTTCCTCTCCCAGCTGCACTTTCTCTATTAGTTTGGATAAAGAAGCTTCGGCTGTAGGGATATTAGTAATTTTCATGATTTCGAGGATTTACTTCTACTTTAAGTATAGTCTAAGCTGGTGTGGTTTGCCATTTGCTTAATCCCGTCGCCTGCGATCGCCTGATCTTGGCTGGTAAAGTATCCTTTATTTATCAATAGTTTTAGCTATAGCGCTTCGCTCCTAAAGTGTCGTTACATACTACGTTTTTGTGAACAAAGTAGTACACTGGCTGTATCACCTTTGTACAAAGCGAAAGGGGCATTTTTCTTGCACGAACTCTTAATTGTTCATTGTTAATTGTTCATTGCTCATTGCTATAACCTCTTGGGGAGTCTCATCAAAATCATCTGCCATCCAAACCTGCCCTTCCCAACTTCCACCTGGTTTTCTTGGACTTGAATAAGTTTCATAAGGCACAAGTACTGCAATCGGTTTACCGGCTTTCCCGATTATAACTTCCTCTCCCAGCTGCACTTTCTCTATTAGTTTGGATAAAGAAGCTTCGGCTGTAGATATATTCGTAATTTCCATGATTTTGGCGATTTACTTCTACTTTAAGTATAGTCTAAGCTGGTATAGTAATTATTTATAATGATAACGACATAGAGTCTCACTCAGCAGCCTTATCTTCTTCAATTAATTCTCTTTTTTGATATTTACCCTCTTTTAATTCGTCTAATGCCTTATAAAGACGCTGGGCGTTTTTGGGACTTCTGAGCAAGTACATGGTTTCTTCAAGAGTATTGTAGTCTTCTAAAGACATGATGACTACCGATCGCTCTGATTCACGAGTAATAATAATCGGGGCGCGATGGTCACAAACTTTATTCATGACCTTCGTGAAGTTTTGACTGGCTTGGGTATAGGTAATCGCTTCCATAGCTATAGCAGTTGATAGTGGATAGTGGATAGTGGATAGTGGATAGTGGACAAGTACCTAGGCCAATTTGTGTAATATATCACGAAGTGCGGAAGTTAGTATATTTAATTAAATCGTTCAGAGTTAATACTGGAGAGTTGATAGGTCTTCGATGTCCAGGGATTTAGAGGAATATGTAAAGATATGTAACTCTTTAGCTGAAGTAGAGGGGAATTGTGCAATCTCGGTACGCACTGCGATACCCTAGATCGAGTTTGTAAATCTATTACCTTCAAGCCAATCAGAATCTAGATTTATTACTCTATCGTTGTAGCAAAACCCTCTTTAACTCTAACTTTTCAGCTACTTTATCCTCTCAAATCTATAAACACTGACAAAAACTTGACAGCTGTAGGTTGGGTTGAGCGCGAGCGAAACCCAACACCAATCTTGTGGGCGTTGCATCTCTGTGGGATGATTTGGATATATGCCCAAAATTTTTTCCTTATTTATCAATAGTTTCAGCTCATTGAAATTGGACTATCATCCCGCAATTGTGCAACGCCATCTTGGTGGCTTTGTTGGGTTTCGTTACCTCAACCCAACCTACGATAGAATCAACTATTTGTAGCAAATATTTTTGTGATTAATCTAATATTCAATAGACAAAAAGTTTGTGCGGTGCGTTCGTAACGCACCCTACAAGAAACTACCGAATTGCTAGAAATTTCTCTTATAGAAGACAATTCGGCACGCCCCCACATCGTTTGCCGATATTGCTGGGATGCAGGCATTCCTATTATCGAGCGGAGAATTGAATGCAGTACAGGCAGTCACCATGCCGCCGCCCGGATTGAGAGTCACATTCATGATTTCTTGAATTTCGCCTGTACTCGTTTGATATCGAAAACCGATATTTTCTTGTTGTTGTGCCGCCGGCAGGTTGATTTGTGTGCTCTTGGCAGCATTGTTATTACTCCACGCCGGAGCCAGAGTGACACCCGTCCCGACGGGTGTAGTCAAAAGTAGTTGTTTGTGTCTGAATATGTATTTATCAATCGTGGGGTAGCCCTCTGGGCTGCCTAAGAAAGAGTAAGCCGCGACCATTGAGAATTTTATATTCTCAACTGTTTTTGACCGCACCCGTCCCGACAGCGAGGTTTATGTCTCGATCGCACTGATTAGTGATAGTCAGTTGCGCAAACGCCGCAGTTGGCATGCTCAGGGTGACAAGGGCAACAAGAGTTACAACGAGCATCGATCTGAAGCTGTGAATCACGATCGATTTGAAGTTGTGAATCATAAGCGCTCTCCTTTTTCAAACAAAATTCAAGGACTAAAGCTTGGATTGCAAGCTTTCAGGTGCTAATGTTTCAACCCTAGCAAAGAAAGCTGAAAAAGTCTAGGGTAATTACAAAAAAATGTAGCAGCCTATTTCCAGACTTGTCAACTCATCAACTTATAGGTTAAAACCTGTGGGAAATATCAACTTATAGATCTTTGATAAGGGGGATTTAGGGGAATATGTAAAGATATGTAACTCTTTAGCTGAAGTAGAGGGGAATTGTACAATCTCGGTACGCACTGCGATACCCTAGATCGAGTTTGTAAATCTATTTCCTTCAAGCCAAGATGACATCCCCTTCCACCCCTGAGAGTACTATTCGGATTGGTTCTCGCAAAAGCGAATTAGCATTGGTTCAGACTTACTGGGTACAAGAACAACTTCAGCAACATTTCCCCAACATTCAGTTTGATGTGGAGACCATGAGTACTCAGGGGGATAAGATTCTGGATGTTGCCCTGTCGAAAATTGGCGATAAGGGACTGTTTACCAAAGAATTAGAATTGGGAATGCTGCAAAATAAGACGGATTTGGCAGTTCATTCTCTGAAAGATTTACCCACTAATCTCCCGGAAGGCTTGATGTTGGGTTGCGTCAGCGAACGAGTAAACCCAGCTGATGCTTTGGTTGTCCATGAAAAAAATAAGGACAAGCAACTGGATAGTCTCCCAGAAGGCGCAGTGGTAGGAACTTCTTCCCTCCGGCGTTTGGCCCAGTTGCGCCATCATTTCCCCCATCTGACTTTTAAAGATATTCGCGGCAATGTGAATACCAGGCTGAAGAAACTGGATGCTGGGGAATATGACGCAATTATTCTGGCAGTAGCGGGACTGCAGCGACTGAAGATGAGCGATCGCATTCACCAAATTATCCCTGCAGAAATCTCCCTCCACGCTGTGGGTCAAGGAGCCCTGGGAATTGAATGTCGGGAAGGAGATGCTAAGGTACTGGAAGTAATCAAAGCTTTGGAACACGAACCAACCCGCGATCGCTGTTATGCAGAACGAGCTTTCTTGCGAGAATTAGAAGGTGGTTGTCAGGTTCCCATTGGAGTTAATACCAAGATAGAAGGAGATGAATTGACTCTTACGGGAATGGTAGCTAGTTTGGACGGTAAGCGGTTGATTAGGGATACGGTGAAAGGTAGCAGGAGCGATGCAGAAAAAATTGGTTCTGACTTAGCAACTCTAGTGCGGGAACAAGGCGCAGGAGAGATATTAGCGGAAATCTTCGCTCAAATAGAAAGAAGTTAGAACAAGAACTAAAAAATCCTTTCTTTAAATAAGGTCTATCCCCCCCAGCCCCCCTTCAAAAGGGGGGAGAAGATTTTGAATAAGGGGGGAGAAGATAAAGATGTTGAATAATCATTTAATTTAAAACAGGGAATAAGGAAAGAAAAATACCAACAACCAACAACCAACAACAAATAACAAACAACAAATAACAAACAACAAATAACAAACAACCAACAACCAACAACCAACAACCAACAACAAATAACAAACAACCAACAACCAACAACCAACAACCAACAACCAACAACAAAATAATGCAACTGCCTTCTGATTTTGCTACCTATACTCAATGGTCCGCCATCGCCACTGTTTTTTTCTTGCTGCTGACGGTTCTTGCTTTTATCTTACAATGGGGTTTTCGCTTTCGCTTAGTAGGTGTCACTGCCTTTATGGGAGTTGTCACCTGCGGTATTTTTGCTCTCGGACTGGCCCTATTTACTCCAACCCAAATTCCCGGTGCAGTGCGCTATACTCGAGTCTATGATAACGGAGCAACTGAAGCGGTTATTGTAGTACCTCCCACTGTAACTGTCTCAGAAATAGAAGCAACTCTACGTCAAGCAGCCAACAACTTGTTTTCTTACGGTAGAGCTGGCTATGCTAGCGAGAGGCTGAATATTAGGATACGGACGTTGATTCATCCAGAACCGGGAGTTACGGAACCTCTTTATTTGGGTAAAATTCAACGAGCTTTAGGTAGTCAGGAAGACAACCAAATGACGGTGGAACTATTTGAGGAAAATATTGCTAAATTGAAGCAATCTAGGAACGATGGTTAAACACTTAACTATTGAGTAACCATGACTAATGTTTTATTACCTCAAACTACCACTACTCTCTTATTAGGGCCAACTCAAGTACTGCGAGGAGTGAACGCTCTCTCAGAAGCGGGAAAGCAAATTGCTAGTTTTGGTTCTCGTCCTTTGGTGGTGGGAGGCGATCGCACTCTCCCTTCTCTGGAACCAAAATTAGGGCCAATCTTCCAGCAATACAATCTTACGGCAGCCCCAAGAAGCTACAGTCCAGATTGTTCGACTCTAAGTTTAGAATCTCTGAAAGATTCAGTACAGTCTCACGAAGCAGATTTTATCATTGGTGTAGGTGGGGGGAAAGCTCTGGATACGGCTAAACTCCTAGCTCATCAGTGTAACTTACCCATCGTCACTATTCCCACTTCTGGAGCTACTTGCGCTGCTTGGACAGCTCTGGCTAACGTTTATTCTAATGAAGGGGCATTTCAATACGACGTACCCTTATATCGCTGTCCCGATTTGCTCATCCTAGATTACAGTTTAATTGAAACTGCACCCCAAAGAACTCTAGTAGCGGGAATTGGAGATGCCATCGCCAAATGGTACGAAGCATCGGTAAGCAGCGGTAGCTCCGAATCCACTCTGATTATAGCAGCAGTTCAGCAAGCAAGAGTACTGCGGGATATTCTCCTGCAAAAGTCAGCAACTGCTTTAGAGCAACCGGGAGGAGAAGATTGGCGACAAGTGGTAGATGCCACCGTATTATTGGCTGGAGTCATTGGGGGTTTGGGAGGAGCAAGTTGTCGCACCGTGGCAGCCCACGCAGTACACAATGGTTTGACTCACATTCCTTCTGCCTGCAATAGTTTACACGGGGAAAAAGTGGCCTATGGCATTTTGGTGCAACTGCGTTTGGAAGAAATGGTGCAGTCTAACCAATTAGCCGCCTCAGCACGACAGCAATTATTAAAGTTTTATACTGAAATAGGGTTACCCAAAACTCTTGAGGATTTGGGTCTGCAAGATGTTAGTTTAACTGCATTGCGCAGAGCGACAGAAATAGCTTGCGGTCCCGATTCTGATATCCACAGACTGCCTTTTACTGTCATGCCAGAACAACTTCTAGGGGCAATGGTATCAACTACTATACCGATGGAAAAAGCTGCTGCTAGAATCAATAACCAGTCAGCAAAAGCCAATCAAATATTACCTATAGCAATTCCCAATGAACAATTAACAACGAACACTCTCGCGTAGCTCAGTGCAGGCAATTAAGAGGTTGATCAGAAAAATGCCCCTTTCGCTTTGTAGAAAATTTCCTCGCTACTTTGGAGTCTAGCACAATATACAAAGCTTTGTAGGGTGCGTTCGTAACGCACCAAAACTTATATCTATAGCAATTCCCAATGAACAATTAACAACGAACACTCTCGCGTAGCTCAGTGCAGGCAATTAAGAGGTTGATAAGAAAAATGCTGCACGCTTTGTACAAAGGTGATGCAGCAGATGCAGCACTTTTGTCTAAAAAACGTAGCATGTAACGACACTTTAGGAGCGAAGCGCTATATAACCCATCAGAAATAAAAGCGGTGCGCCAGTTGGTACGAGCGTTCTTATGGGGTTAAATTAGACTCTTCCAATGAAGTATTACCCCTCATTGGTTCGATTATTTAACAAAACTTAAAGAGTTGTTATTATAATCTCTGTAATATTCATTGACCCGTCATATGCAATAGGAGGAAACCATGACCAAGGTTTATGTCAATCAAGTAGGAATAAGCAATGATATCCAAGAAACCCTTAAGAATCGTGTTATTCATATTGTAGAAAATTTCCTCGCTACTAACGATCTATTTGAAAGTTTAGATCGAGATGAAATGGTGGTGGTGATGGTTGAGGCTTTTCTGAGAAACTATAATGAAGAGCAATTACAAAAGATGAGCAATAATGATTTAACTATTAAAGTTAGAAAAATTTTAGGTTTAGAAACCTTATCTCATGTACTTGATGATTTAACTCCCAAACAAATCGCTGAATATGAAACAGCAGTTCAAGAAATAAGGAAAAGTTCATAATGACATATTTGTTAGACACGAATATTTTAACAGCTATTTTGAAAAAGAATCAAAAAGTACTAAATAAAATAAGGGATGTTAAACTACAAGAACAGGAACTTTTTATTAGTTGTATTACTTATTTTGAATCTGAGGGAGGATTATTAGCAATTCAATCGAAGAAAAAGCTGGCTCTGCTTGAGAAATTATCTCAAACTGATATTAAAGTTTTATTTTTGGATCGCATAGAAATAATTCAGCTCGCTTCTAGCATTTATGCAGATTTAAGGCAAAAAGGAACACCGATACAACTGCCTAATATTTTGATTGCAGCTACAGCTATTTATCACGATCTAGCCTTGTAGGGTGCGTTCGTAACGCACCAAAACTTATATCTATAGCAATGAGCAATGAACAATTAACAATCTCTCAATTAAGAGGTTGATCAGAAAAATGCCCCTTTCGCTTTGTACAAAGGTGATGCAGCAGATGCAGCACTTTTGTCTAAAAAAAATGTAGCATGTAACGACACCAGTGCGAAGCGCTATAGCTAACCTAAATGAATGATAAACCTGGGAGAAAAAGAAAATCTCAATCCTAACCAGAGTAATATCAAAAAAATCATCTGCGTTTATCTGCGTTCATCTGCGGTTAAAAATCTAACAGTTGACAATTTATTTTTGGAATGCGTCTACCGCACCCTACTGCTATAATATCTAATAAAGAACAATCTTAATTCTTAATTGTTAATTGCTCGTTGTTATAGAGCCATGCCAACTACCCAAATGCCCTTAAATTTAACCGCTCCCCCACTACCTCTTCGTTTAATTACAGTAGAAGAATATCATCGCATGGCAGAAGTAGGAATTTTGCAGCCCGATGAAAAGGTAGAATTAATTGCCGGACAAATTATTAGCAAAATGTCACCTCAAGGAAGTCCTCACGCAGCAGCAATTACTCGTACTAATCGCTTATTTGGTAAAAGTTTAACAGCTAATGTTTTAGTCAGATTGCAATTGCCGATTATTCTCAATAATTTTTCTGAGCCGGAACCAGATATTGCGGTGGTGAAAGCAGATCCTTTGGATTACGATGACGGTCATCCTACAGCAGAGGATGTCTATTTAATTGTAGAAATTGCCCATAGTACTCTCAAAAGCGATATTAAAGTAAAAGCAAAAGAATATGCTAGATCTGGAATTGAGGATTATTGGGTGTTAGATTTAAATCGTCGCCAGTTATATGTATATCGCAAACCCACTAAGGAAGGATACCAACAAGAGATGATTCTTCAAGAGAATGATTCTGTGAAACCGATAAAGTTTCCTCATTGTTTGATTCCAGTTGCCGAAATGTTGCGACCGATAACAATGAACAATAAACAATGAACAATGAACAATAAACAATGAAGAGATGATTTACTTATAAGTTATTGGTAGATGCTGAAAAAAAATGCTATAAATATAATAGTATTTATAAGTTATTGGCAGATGCTTTAACGTTGG
>JH610566.1 GCA_000252485.1 Prochloron didemni P4-Papua_New_Guinea
AGCAAGAAAAAAAAGCTAAAATTACTATTCTAAACACAATTAGTCATGGTACTATTAAACCCGACCCTCCCTAGTAGCCAAGAATTACCTTGTTCGGACGAAACACCAGTGGATAACGAAATTCAAAATTACATCCCCAACTTACTATTAACTATTCTAGGTTCCATTTGGAAAGAACGCTCTGATTGGTTTTTTGCTGTGGATATGGGCATCTATTATTTGCTCAAAGGAGTGCGTCAACCAGTTATTGTCCCAGACGGATTCCTGAGTTTGGGAGTCCAGCGACAAAAAAATAATTCTCTAAGATTAAGTTACGTCCTTTGGGAAGAAAACTACACGCCTCCGGTGTGGGTATTAGAAATTGTTTCTAAGACTTATAAGGTCGAATATGAAGAGAAAATGACTCGCTATAGTGAGTTGGGAGTTTTATACTATATAATCTACAATCCTGACTATTGGCGGCGAGATGGACACAAGCCTTTTGAAGTATATCGACTAATTCAAGGAAAATATGTTTTACAGCAAGGAGAACCTTTCTGGATGCCAGAATTAGGATTGGGTATTGGACGGGAATTTGGCAATTATACTGGTTGCTCCAGGGAATGGTTGTATTGGTACGATAGGGAAGGAAACCGTTATCCCACCCCTGAAGAAAACAGGGATTTACAACAAGAAAGAGCAGATCGACAACAGGAAAGGGCAGATCGACAACAAGAAAGGGCAGATCGACAACAAGAAAGAGCTGAACGAGCCGAACAACAGATTGAACAAGAAAAACAACGAGCCGAACAAGAAAAACAACGAGCCGAACAAGCAGAATTAGAGTTAGAAAAGAATGAGACTTTCAAACAGCAGGCAATATCTAAATTGGTAAAATCAGGCTTTAGTGCGGAACAAGTGGCAGATTTTTTAAGCTTGTCTCTTTCGGAAGTAAGAAAGGCAATGAAGAATGATATCCCCCTAAATCCCCCTTTGATAAGGGGGACTTTTAATATGAATACAGAAGCTGGCTGGAATACAGCCATTAAACTCAACCACACGTAAGCAGGTTTGGGACATTTCTTACACCAAGGTTTTTGGATATTGCAGGAATGGATTTTAGGCAGTACCTCACTTATAGTATAAATTAGGATTAATTTAGATAATTGTTGGAGTTAGAAACCTGGTTTTAAAAATTTCGAGATTAATACCAAAATAATAGCAGAAACCAGGTTTCTTAGTATTGCTGATTCCTTGAACCATCCAAGATTGGCAACTACCAACCCATTGTTCCTGGTTCTCCTTTGAAAGGACCAACAATATCTTTGGTAATCCACCCACCATAGAATTCACCAGGCTGAGGAGTGACAAGTTCATCATCTACATAGCAGGCATCCATCAAGCGAACATAAAAACAACAATATCCCTTAATAGCGAGAAAACTAGGAGTTGGCTTCAAGAAAGACCAAACTGCATTATTTGCTTCTTTCTCTCCCACCGAAACTTTATAATAAGAAGCCGAGCCTTTCCATTCACAAAAAGTTTTGCGAGGTGTTTCAATTAAATACTCAAACTTAACGTCTTCTGGAGGAATGTAATAACTGGGAGGATGACTGGTTTCTAACACCCTCTTAGCCTGCCGGGTTTCAGCTACAATCGTATCGTTAAAAATAACCTTGATATGTTTGCTTGTATCTTGCCAGCAAGCGGGACGTGGATAATCCCAAACAGACTCTTGACCTGGATTTGGAGGAATAGGAATGGGTTTCATAGTTGATAGTTGATAGTGGATAGTTGACAGTTGACAGTTGATTAGGTGAAACTCACCTAGTTTTCTTCTTCTAAATCTCGAGCAATGCGAAAACCAGCATGTTGATAAAAATTGCGACGAAACCAATTACGACAGGAGAGAGAAGCATAGGCTCCCGTACTCGCCCATGACCCACCCAGCATTATTTTGTGGTTAGTATCAAAAAACGGCTCGGAATAATCTTTATACAGTGGATGGGGCTTAAATCCCGGTAGAGGATTGAAATCATCACTCAACCATTCCCAAACATTACCCCGGAGGTCGTATAATCCAGAAGGACTTCCGGCAGTTTCCAAACTACCCACCGCACTGGGAGAACCGAACTTTAAATTAAGATTGTAATCTCTATCTTCCTCACAGTTAGCAACAGCAACATTCCACTCTGCTTCAGTCATTAAGCGAGTTCCTTTCCCTTTCCAGCGGCAGTAAGCCATTGCCTCATAGTGATTCACTTCTACCGGCCAATCAAGGGGCAAATCAATTTCATCAAACATGGCTCGATACTTGTAACTGCTATTGCTGGGTAGCCAAAATTTAGGGTTTTGGATGTGGTATTCTGTTTTCCAACCCCAGGATTCTTCATCCCAAAAATCCCGATTTTCGTAGCCATTATCCTCTACAAATTTTAGAAATTCCCCGTTAGTAATAAGGTACTGACTTGCTAAAAATGGTTTGACTTCTACTTTCCGACTCCCATATTCACTATCCCAGCCATAAATGGGAGAATCTTCTGGTTTACCCAGTTCAGCCACTCCACCAGGAACCTGAATCATTTCATTACTGGAAATCTTACCATGAGAAGTTGCATATTGCCAAGATTGGGGACGTTCCAACTTATCTACTGGCAATTGTCGCATCAGCATGGAGGAGGTTTCAAAATGAATGCGATTGTGTTCCATGCCCATGATTAGGGCCCAGAGGGGACTATTTTGGGTAATGGGGAAATTGAGAGGCGTGTTTTCGATAAGTTCTGTAACTTCTGCTTTAGCTTTGTCTCGATATTGCCAAACATCCTCTACTTCTGGCCACTGCATGTTTTCCATGGCTCGATCTAGTTCTTCCGGGGTTCCGGGATCTACCCCCATTTCAAAGAGGATTTCATATTCTGGGTTAATGCGCCGATTTAATAAACCAACCAAAATTAGTTTATTGATATAAAAAACAGGGGAGTGACCCAAGTAGAAAATCAGTTGATTTCTCAATGGGTCGGGGTTGAGATAAAATGTATCTTCCCCAACTAGACTTTTCATAAGAATTTCTTCCAGTTCCCAGGAATTATTAAAATAGTTGAGAAGTGTTTCCCGTGCCGCGAAGCCGATCCCTTCCAGATCGCACTTGTCAAGTTTGGGAGGTTGAGTTGATTCTAACATATGTTGTTGGTTATTTTTTCTTTAATATCTGAGTTACGACTTCTGAGAAAGTATCAACCCAAACCACTGTTTTGGATCTGTCCAAACTGCAAGAGGTTTGAGACCTTTTGTTTCCAGTTCTTTCTGGATTACTTCCAAATCAAACTTCCGGGAAATTTCTGTCATGATAGTTTCCCCAACTTCAAATTGAACCTGAAGATTAAGAGCCTCCAAGCAAACATTCTGGGCTTCTAAACACCGCAAATGCATCTCGATTCGATTTAGCTCTTGATTGTAAAATGCCCAATGTTCAAAGTATTGGGTTTGGAAATTTCCCTGAAAACGCTGGTTAAGATGCTCTAACATATTGAGATTGAATTGAGCCGTCACTCCTTGGGTATCATTATAAGCAGCCTCAAGTAAATCTTTTGGCTTTTGTAAATCTACTCCTAATAAAAAATATTCTCCTACATTGAGAGCAGCTATAATTTGAGAGAAAAAGCGATCACACTCCTCCGGTGTCAAATTTCCCAACGTACTTCCCAAGAAAAAAATCATTCGAGAAGGCAAGGAAGTAGCTCCTAGTTTAGCAAGGGCTTGTTCGTAAGTTCCGACCAACCCCCTAATATATAAAGAAGGATAATCTTGAAGTAACTGACAGGCGCTATCCTTTAAAATCGTTCCACTCACATCAATAGGCACGTACTCTAACCTATTCCCTAGGGCTTGGTAAGCATCCAACAACAGGCGCGTTTTGCTAGAACTGCCGCTGCCTAGTTCTACTAATTGGCAAGTCCTTGTCATGGCAGCAATTTCATTGCCAAACTGATGTAAAATTGCTGTTTCCGTTCCAGTTGGGTAATATTCAGGTAGGTCACAGATTTGTTCAAATAACTGGGAGCCACGGTCATCATAGAAATATTTTGGTGGTAGGGATTTAGGGTTGTGAGTTAATCCTCGAATGATATCTTGTCCATCTACAATATTGCTGGGTTGGTAAGAATAGTTGAGATCGTTAATCTCTAGAAGAACGTCTAGAGAACTTAGATCATCTGTTGTTATTTGAGAAATTTGAGAAATTGTCAAAACTTTAATCCTTAAAATACTTGAATTGACTTTGAGTTATTCAGCAATCCTTTTGGACAAATATACTAAAATCTCACTTCAATGCAAAAGCTATTATACATAATAATCGACAATTGCTGCAAAATAAATTTTAATTTATACTCACATTTCGCCGATCATGCTCTAGTACTAAATACTACAAACTGTATATAATAAGCCCAGAGATAGATAGAGATAGATAGAGGTTGATTAAATCCAGTTCTCTTATTCAAGGAGGACTTTAAGAAAAAAAAATGGCGTGGCGTTGCACAATTGCGGGATGATAGTCCAATTTCAATGAGCTGAAACTATTGATAAATAAGGACAAAATTTTGGGCATATATCCAAATCATCCCACAGAGATGCAACGCCCTATGCCTACCCCCGTTCCCACGTAATTCTCCAGTTCTCCAGAAAATATTAAAGCGGCAAAGGATATGGAAATACTAAGGCCAACAGCACCTGTCACAAGGCTGGCGGTAAGAGTGGAGATTAGTCGATTCTGCCCTAGTTCTTGTCTGCACCAGGTTATCAGCTTATTAGTTTTCACAGTGAAAATTAATTATACATATTAGTTCCTCAATTCTTCATTATGCATTATTTTGCAGTAAGTGTTGCTGGCAAAGATTGAGATAAATTTGACCAACCCTATCGCCGGGATTGAGATTCAAACAACTTTGAAATAGTTTGACTGCTTGACTGTAATCTCCATGGTGATAAGATAAAATTGCTCTTTCAAAATCCGTTTTAGTCATTAACTTGCCCTCTTTGATGCTCGGGGAGTCTGCATCAAATATTTCGTAGACAGTAACTGCTTTTGATTTTCCTTTTACTTGAACCCGAGCAATAAGGCGATAACTATAGCGATTTGCATTTTTTAATCTCAAATAAGTGTAGTGAGAAATCAACAAAGAAACACCATATTTTTTGGTCAATTCTTCTATGCGAGAGGTTAAATTAACCGCATCGCTAATTACTGTGCCATCCATGCGTTTTTCTCCTCCCACTGTGCCGAGCATCAAGTAACCCGTATTAATGCCAATGCCAATATTAATTGGGGAACGGTGCTTTGCTTGTCGAGTTTGATTATAGTCAGCTAACCTTTGTAACATAGATATCCCAGCTTGGACTGCATCGTCAGCACTACCGCTAAAAAGTGCCATAATGGCATCGCCAATAAATTTATCAATAAAGCCATTATTTTCCCTAATTGCAGGCTCCATTCGACTGAGAAAAGCGTTAATAAAGTTAAAATTATCTTCCAAGGAAATCTTTTCTGAAAGACTGGTAAAATCGCGAATATCGGTAAATAAAACTGACATTTCTCTTGCCACTGTGTCTCCTAATTCAACATCAACAATGCTTTTTTTCGATAACAATTCTAAAAAGGCATTGGGAACGAAACGCTCGAAAGCTTGATTGAGTTGAAATAGTTGGTTAGTATATTTGATTCTTTCTTGTTCTGCCTGTTTTCGTTCCGTAATATCTTGAAAAACGGCAATGGCATAGATAATTTTTTCTTGTTCGTTACAAATTGGAGTTGCCCACATTTCTAAGGGAATAATCTTGTCGGAACGACGAATCTCTAAATCGTCAGCAGTTGACCGTTTTCCTTCTAATGCAAGGAGAATTGGTTGGCGATCTGCAGGATAAAGTTCTTCACTATTGGCCGCATAAACTCCATAAATACTAGCAAATTTAGCAGCAGTGGAGTCTGCCGTAATTCCTAGACCTAGTAATTGTTTTGCTCGCTGATTGGCGTAGTAAGGGTTGCCTTGGGGGTCAACTACAAAAACTCCTACTGGAACTGCTTCTAAGAATTGAGCTAGTTGTTTCTCGCTATTGCGGATAGTTAAATCTACCAAATCTTGCAACTCTGTTTCTACTGTATCGGCATGTTCCGTGGTAGTTTCTAGTAATATTTCTAGAACAGCTTTATCTTGTTTTAATACTTCTATTTCTTCAGTTAGGGTTTCTTTTTTCTCAATGGCAGATTCGGCGCGATCGCGTAATTGGGTTTCAATAATATCGCCATGTTCTGTAGCTGTTTCCAGCAAGATTTCCAGGTCAGCTTTATCTTCTTGCAAAGCTTTGATTTGCTGATGCAGTTTTTCTATGTATAAAAATAGTTCCCTTCTCGATTGTTTTTTCGATTCCATAATGTTTACGGCTAACAAACTTTTTTGTAAACTTTTTTTTGTCTTTTCCGGTTGCCAGCGAATCTTGCTATGCTGAGGACAGTATCCTTATTAAAATAGCAGCTTCTCCCTATGACTGACACACCATTGCGCATTTGCATTCTCGGCGGCGGTTTTGGCGGTTTATATACTGCCAAGCGTTTGAGCGAACTACCTTGGGAGAGTTCCCAACAACCAGAAATTGTTCTAATTGATAAGGGCGATCGCTTCTTATTTTCTCCCTTATTGTATGAATTAGTAACGGGGGAAATGCAAACTTGGGAAATTGCTCCCCCTTTTACAGAAATTCTCGCTGACACTGGCATAAGCTTCTTTCAAGCTTTAGTTACGGGCATTGATGTGGAAAATGGTAAAATCCAGTTAGACGATCGGCCAGAATTAGCCTACGACAAATTGGTAATTGCTCTGGGAGGAAGTACGCCCCTGAATCTAGTCAAGGGCGCATTAGAATATACCATCCCCTTCCGCACTCTCCAAGATGCCTATCGCCTCTCAGAACGACTGCAAGCCTTAGAACGGTCAAAACCAGACAACATTAGGGTGGCAGTGGTTGGCGGAGGTTATAGCGGTGTAGAGTTAGTTTGTAAGTTAGCAGACCGCTTGGAAGACAGAGCTAAATTGCGGTTAGTAGAACGGGGAGATAAAATACTGCCTGCTGCCCCGGAGTTCAATCGCACTGCCGCTCAACAAGCCTTAGAGTCGCGAAAAGTTTGGCTGGACTTGGAAACTGAGGTGGAGAAAATAGATCTGGATAGTATTTCTCTATCTTATAAGGGACAAGTAGATACCATTCCCGTGGATTTGGTTTTGTGGGCCGTGGGAACACAAGTACCGGAGTTGATGGAAGATTTGCCCTTTAAACGGAACAATCGGGGTCTACTAACCACTAAACCCACCTTGCAATTAGCAGATCGGGACAATATTTTTGCTCTGGGGGATATTGCGGACTGTCAGGATGCTTCCGGACAGCAGGTTCCCCCTACTGCTCAAGCTGCTTTTCAGCAGGCTGACTACTGTGCTTGGAATATTTGGGCTTCAGCGACGGGTCGCCCCCTGCTTCCTTTTCGCTATCAAGCTTTAGGAGAAATGCTGGCTTTGGGAATAGATAATGCAGCCATGGAAGGTTTGGGAATGAAATTAGATGGGACTTTAGCTTATGTGGCTCGACGGCTAATTTATCTCTATCGTTTGCCCAGTTTCCAGCATCAACTCAAAGTAGGATTAAATTGGATTTCTGCACCAATAGTGGACTTATTCAATTAAAAATTAATAAACAATAATAATTG
The DNA here is from genome assembly GCA_000252485.1 of Prochloron didemni P4-Papua_New_Guinea. Lineage (GTDB taxonomy): Bacteria > Cyanobacteriota > Cyanobacteriia > Cyanobacteriales > Prochloraceae > Prochloron > Prochloron didemni. Next base: position 7,727 of record JH610566.1, read on the forward strand.
AATAGATTTCAGAGCAGAAACCGGGTTTCTCATATTACTTTGCTATTCATACCGATATTTTGGAATATTCCCGGTTTCTCACCCCACCGATGGCCCCGTAAATCTATTCTATTATTTATTGTCAGCAAAAAGCTCTTCAACATGGAAGTTTTCAATTGCGATCGTGCTGATCGTAAACATTCATTCTAAGTGACTCTGAAAACCGCGAATACTTGACTGCACTACTTACGGGAAACTCTTCCGACACGGCCAATAAACCCATGCTTATATCGGCGAAATATATTACTCCCCCAGGCCGTCCTTCAACTTGAAGAGGACTATGAAAGAAATGATGTTCGGCAATATAAATTATTAGCAATGGGGGGATCTTCATCTTTCTGCCAAACATTTCTTTGCAAATCTCCGGTACAATTTGCTCTAGAAAAGGATTGCGGACAGGTTCACCTATTTCTACGAATTCCTGGTGATCCGCAAAGTGGTCCATGTAAAATTCCCAAATGGGAGCTAAGTCTCTCTCTAGAGCAAGTTTTTGTTTGAGTTGTTGCAATTTATTAATGTCCATCGGTTTTTTGGAGGGATTTCTTGGTCATTTTGGCATTGTCAGAGCTAGGATAACACACAGGCGATCAGGCGCAGCCTGCCACTGGGCAATCCCGCAGGTATAGCGCTACTACTGCTTTCAAAATTCAAAATTCAAAATTCAAAAACAGGCTATGACTAGGTTTCAGGCTTTATTAATGACAATACCTAAATGCGTAGTGCTATATCTGCGAAGAGCCTGCACAATTTGAGATATTTCTAGCAAGCTGCATAGGGAGAGCATAGATTTTAGTTGACCCCCTTAGACTGAAGCACCCTATTTCCTGTAAGTTGTATTTAAGGGAGTATTCGCTCCCTTATCCAACAACGAGGAGACTGCAGGATCACCTGCAGGGTATTATTATATGTCTAGAAGAAAAAAGAGATTTCCTTGCGGTCATAAGGGCTACGGTCAAGTCTGCCATAGATGCGCTCAAAAGCAAGCCAACAGAGAAGAAAAAAGAAAACAGAAAAACGAGTGGGAAGAATCTTTCACCGAAGATCCAATTAATTTACGGGAATTACCTCGGAACGTGGTGATTAAAGCTAGAACAATTATTAGAGGGTTGGAAACTAGCAACAATTATCGGGACTTCCACGGCAAGAGATTGAGACACGATCGCTTTATCATCAGTATTCCTGTCACACGAAATTATAGACTTTTATGTAGAGACTCGGGAAATTTCGTCACTCCCGAGCAAATCATTTCTCACGAAGACTATAATGTTTGTAAACCGGGAAGCTAAATTCGGCAACCAACTTAGGGGAGCAGTGACTTAATCCGGCGGCTGTGGACCCCTAAAAGTTTTCCACATTATCTCGCTTTGCGATGTCAATTTATCTCGACTATAGCGCCACCACTCCACCTCGTCCAGAAGTAATTGCCAAAATGGAAGAGATCCTCAGAAATATGTGGGGCAACCCTTCCAGTTTGCACCGTTGGGGCCAGCGAGCGGCAACCGTCCTGGAAACGGCGAGGATGCAGGTTGCCAGCCTCCTAAATACCCCACACCCTGATTCCATTATCTTTACCTCTGGCGGCACGGAAGCGGATAATCTGGCTATAATCGGTATAGCTCGCCGTTACCCCACCCCAGAGCATATCATTATCTCCAGCGTGGAGCATTCTGCCGTTGCTGAACCAGCCAAACTACTGGAACAATGGGGTTGGCAAATTACTCGCTTACCTGTCAACTCCCAAGGCAGAGTGAACCCTTTAGATTTACAAGCTGCGTTGAGACCCAATACCGTCTTAGTCTCCGTAATTTACGGCCAAAGCGAGGTAGGAACCCTGCAACCCATCGATAAACTGGCAGCGATCGCTCGCAGTCACGGTGTCTTATTCCATACTGATGCGGTACAAGTGGCCGGAAGATTGCCCCTAGACCTGCAGCAACTGCCTGTAGACTTGCTTTCCCTCTCCAGTCATAAAATGTACGGACCCCAAGGCGCTGGGGCTTTATATGTAGTCCCTGGAGTAGAATTAGTGCCATTATTGGCAGGAGGAGGACAGGAAAAAGGCTTGCGTTCTGGCACTCAAGCCGTGGGGGCCATCGCCGGTTTTGGACTGGCGGCAGAGTTAGCTGTAGGGGAAATGGAAACAGAGGCAGTTCGGTTAACTCAATTGCGCGATCGCCTTTTTGACCTTCTTTCTCACTGTCCCCACCTCATTCCCACAGGGGACAGAACTCATCGCTTACCTCATCATGTCAGTTTCTGTATTGCAGAAGGAGGAGAAGAGAGTGGGGGAGAGGGAATCAAGGAGAAACTGAAAGAAGAACAACAAGATGATCAATCTCTCTTATCTTTACTCTGTCAGACAGGGACAATCTCTGGGAATGAGCTAGTACGGAAATTGAATCGGGCGGGAATTGGTATTAGTGCTGGTTCTGCTTGTAATAGTGGTAAACTAATGCCCAGTCCTATTTTATTGGCAATGGGATATAGCGAAGCAGAAGCTCTTACGGGTATTCGTCTGACCCTAGGAAGAGATTCTTCTTTCTCATCATTGAATTTATTATAACCTTGGTGCTTAAAACCCTACTTAAATAACTCAGATGCCCGATTTACCCAAAACCTTAGAAGAAGCCATCGCCCAAGCAAAACAAGCAACCAAAGCAGCGATATCCGCAGGTTGCAAGCGATTGCAAATAGAATTACTTTATCCAGAAATAGCCCTCAATGCCCAGGCGATCGCCGCTCAATTTGCCAATCTCTTCACCGACAATGGTGTGGGGTTGAAAGTCATTTTTCCCGACACTGGAGCCGCAGCCCTGGCACGAAGAGACTGGGGAGAAGTACCCTTTAAAGTAACTGACCTAGGCAGTCGTCTGACTTCAGTAGAAACCAAAGTTGCCCCAGAAGACGAAATTTTCTTAGTAGTTTGTCCCTCAGCAGTAGAAGTCAATAAAATAGAACAACTGTGCAATTTAGTAGGCGATCGCCCCGTAATTCTGCTCATTCCCCAATTAGAAGACGTGTCCATTGTAGGTATTGGCTATGCAGCCCGTCAATTAAGAGATAGATTTATTAGTACTTTAGAATCAGCCTATTATATTAGACCCATAGAAGGAGGAGCAGTATTTCGCTCCTATCCCAGTGCTTGGCAAGTTTGGTTAGAAAAAGGAGAAAAATGGGAACTAATTGCTTCAGCACCAAGAAAACCAGTAGGAGATGATCTAGATTTAATTTTAGCTAAAGCCATGGACAGAGATGGAACTAAAGAAGAAATAAACCCAAAATCTCAAAGGAGAAAAAGAGGTATTTTGGACAATTTAGGACAGTTATTGAAAGCTTTAAATCAATAATCGATGATTTCTCAACCTAATAACTAGGGCTTGCTGAATAAACCTGGACGGTTATATATAGCAGTTGACAGTTGATAGTGGACAGTTGATAGTTATACAGCAACCTGTATAAATGCTGTAACTCAATACTTAACACGTTCATAGGCCCGTATATAATGTACCTCATGAGTCCAAGAAACGCCATAAATAAGGTTTTATCGGCGAATTGTCTTGTAGAAGGGTGCGGCACTGCCCACCACAATTCTGTGCGATTTTGCCAGTTTTAACTGTAGATCAAACCGCAGGCAGTTCGCCTACCCCACAATCAACACAGATGATCTCAGATCAGTTATCTGGTGGTAGAGAGACTTTATCAGCAAGCCCTAGGTATAGCATCATAGTGCGTAGGGACATGATATGAAAAGTGTCTAAGTCCCGTTAAGATAAAATAATAAAGTTTTATTCTCTCAGTTCAATCTATGCCCTACAGCCAGTTCAAAACGATCGCCAGCGTTAAATCTGCTTTTAACTTGACTATTGTTGAGGGAGATCGCTTTTTACCTGACTTGAAAGGTATTGCTCCCTCTCATTTTCTTGCAGAATTTTTACAAGAAAGCTTGCCTATTGTGGCAATTTCTGGAAGTGAGAAGGCTCGTTCAGAAGGGATTATTTATCCACTGCTTTTGGAGGTGCGATGTCTGCTAGATCGCAACGTTAGCCTTTTTTCTGGAGAAGAATTTACGGTTGACGAAACTGCTGGGCTTAATGGGATTTGCGACTTCTTAATAACTCGATCCAAAACAGTGCTAGAAATTGAAGCACCTGCAGCGATCGTAGTTGAGGCGAAGAAAGCCGATCTAAAAACTGGTGTCGGCCAATGTATTGCGGAGATGGTTGGGGCTCAACGTTTTAACGCAGCAAAGGAGTATCCGATTTCAACAATTTACGGCAGTGTTAGTAATGGAGTTCAATGGCAATTCCTGACTCTAACACAATCGACTGTGACCATAGACCTAAACATTTATACGTTGCCTCCTGCTGATTTAATCCTGGGTTACTTTGTGTGGATGCTTCAAAGGTGATTACCTAGGGTTTGCTGAAAAAGTCTATAGTGAGTAGACATATCCAAAAACTAATATATAATCTATAGTCTAGATCTAGATTTTGCTATAATCCCTAATTGTTGAAAGTTCTAAGTTATATAATTCCCTTTGTAGATCAGCCAGAAATTCGGCATTGGTGTAGGATGGCACGAATGCTGCGGTGGTTGACTTTACTGTGGCTATGTATTGGTTTGTTTGTTTTGCTTTCAGCCTCATTTCCCGTGGCTGATGTTGGCTATGGGGATGGCTGGTACTATTTCAAACGGCAACTGGCTTGGGCCCTATTGGGATTTATCGGTTTTAATATTGTCACCAAATCCTCTTTAGATAATCTCTGGAAATTTAGCCATTGGGGTTTTCTGATTGTTTTGGGCTTGATTATCTTGACTCATATTCCCGGTTTGGGAATTACTATTAACGGGGCTACTCGCTGGCTGAAGGTAGGACCTGCTGTTATTCAACCTTCCGAGTTAATTAAGCCTTTTCTCGTCTTACAAAGCGCTCGCCTTTTTGGACAGTGGGAGCGATTGACTTGGTCGGTAAGATTGGGCTGGCTACTGCTTTTTTGCTGCGTACTAGCTTCAATTCTATTACAACCAAATTTGAGTACCACTTCTTTGTGCGGTATGAGTTTGTGGCTGATTGCTCTGGCTGCGGGTTTGCCTTTGGCTTATTTAAGTGGAACGGCCATCGCTGGCTTGTCGGTAGGGACTCTCAGTATTGCTATTAATGAGTATCAGATGCGTCGGGTTACTAGCTTTCTCGACCCTTGGGTTGATCCTCGGGGAGATGGCTATCAACTGGTTCAAAGTTTGTATGCCATCGGTTCTGGGGAACTTTGGGGTGCTGGCTACGGTTTATCCCAACAAAAACATTTTTTCTTACCGATTCAGTATACAGATTTTATCTTTTCTGTATTTGCGGAGGAGTTTGGTTTTGTCGGCAGCGTGACTTTATTGCTGCTACTGATTGCTTATGGAACTATGGCCCTATTTGTGGCTCTGAAGTGCGTTCATCCGGTTAAGCGCTTGGTGGCTATAGGAGCGATGGTTTTTTTAGTAGGGCAATCTTTACTTAATATTGGTGTTGCTGCTGGAGGTCTGCCTACTACTGGTTTGCCTTTTCCTCTTTTGAGTTACGGCGGTAGTTCCATTATTGCCAGTTTATTCTTAGCTGCTTTAGTTATTCGGGTTGCTCGGGAAAGTAATGAAGCTAAAATTTTCAAGTTTAAATAAAATGTATAGCAGTTGATAGTTGATAGTGGACAGTTGATAGTTATAGAGCAACCTGTATAAATGCTCTCACTCAATACTAAACACTAAATATCCAAATATATTGTATTCAAGCACATTCATAATTCATAAAGGCGATCGCTTCCAAAGGACAGGGCTTGGCAATTCTATAGCCTTGTGCATAATCGATATGCAAATCTTTAATTTTTGGCCAAGATGGCATCATCTTCCACAAACTCAGCAATGGTTTGTAAACCCATGATATGACCGATGCGATTGATTGCTTCTACCATGGCAGTATTAATGGGGTCTTCTACAATATTTCTAATAAAGTGGCCGTCAATTTTTAGATAATCTACGGGTAAGTTTTTTAGATAAGCCAGAGATGACATGCCGGTGCCAAAATCATCTAAGGCGAAGCAGCAACCTAGTTTCTTTAATTGACGGATAAATCGGGTAGCTTTATTGAGGTTGCCAATAGCTACAGTTTCCGTAACTTCAAAACAAATCTTTTGCGGTGGAATTTGATAAATGGAGAATTGTTCTTTGAGAAAATCTAGGAAGCGATCATCATTGAAACTAGCACCAGAAAGATTGACTGTATAAAGGGATTGGATCTGATGGTGAGCATCTTTCAGACTGGCAAAAAGACTGCTTACCACCCATCTGTCAATTTGAGGCATGAGGTTGTAGCGTTCGGCGGCAGGAATAAAAGCCATGGGCGCTACCAACACACCGTTTTCTCCTTGCAGACGGAGTAAAATCTCGTAATGATAGCCAGAGTACTTATTTTTAATGGGGGCGATCGCCTGACAATAAAGACGGAAGCGATTTTCTTCTAGTGCTTTTGCGATTTGCTTTCCTCTTTCTAGAGAGCAAAGTTAATAAAACTTATTATTTTTGAGAGGGAATATGTAAAAAAATGGAGGAGATTGTCTTTTTTTGCTATAATTTGCTATAAAGTGTTATATAAAGTTAGCTAGACTTAATAATTGCTTGCGATCAAACTAGAATAGATTTAGGGGTGTTGGCTCTTAGCAGATCCTTGCAGGATCGCCGGGTTGAGAAACCGGGTTTCTTTCCAAAATTTCTATATTAATAGCAAAGTCATAGTAGAAACCCGGTTTCTGCGCTGAAGTCTATAGTACTAGGAAAAGAAGCGCTATAGGACTTATTGTTTGATCTACAGGATTCCATTATTTATATAGTTAACAAGTTTTTTAAAAAAGACAATTATAGGGTTCCTTGGTCATGAGGTACACCTATAAACCTGCGGACTGCTTCTGGACCTATTTCTCTGTAGCTCACAAGTATGAGAAATGCTATATATACTGGACCATGAGCGTGTTTACTATTTCGGATGAGCAACCAAGGATGCGCAGTATAACTATCAACTGTCCACTATCAACTATCAACTGCTATATTTGATTTACGATCATGATGATTCTGAGGGTAGAGTTACTATGTCTAGCCAAAACTCTTCTATTCGATGAATTATTCTGAATAATTGGTTGAGATTACCGGATTTGTTAATATAGCAATTGGCATGTAAGTCGTAGCTAATGCGAATATCTTCTTCATTTTTAGAAGTAGTTAGTACCAGGACGGGAATGGGTTTTAGCTTGGGGTCTGTTTTCACTTCTGCTAGTACTTCTCTGCCATCTTTTTTGGGTAAATTTAAATCTAGGAGGATGGAGTATGATAGCATAATTTGGTTATACTCTTGCAAAGGATATTATCGCAATTGTTGACTCAGGGGAATGGTGAAGTAAAAGGTGGCTCCTTCTCCCGGTTGGGATTCCAACCAAATACGCCCGCCGTGACGTTCTACAATCTTTTTACAGATGGCTAAACCAATGCCGGTACCTGGGTATTCGTCTCGGGCGTGGAGGCGCTGAAAGATGAGGAAAATGCGATCGCTAAATTCTGGTTCGATGCCAATACCGTTATCCTGTCTGCGGAGATGTATTCGGTCAATTTTGTTTCTATAGACTTTAATTCAAATTGATAGTCATAGTCTTGTTGCTCTTCTTTTGCCTCTAGTTCCATAGACATGACTTGACCGAGAAATTTACAGGCTTGGCGCATTTCATAAGGGGTGTGGTCAAAAGTAGTTGTTTGTGTCTGAATATGTAGAAAGTCAATCGTGGGGTAGCCCCCCTTCGGCGACCCGGTCCCAGAGGGTCGTCGAAGGGCTGGGCAAGTCTGGGCTGCCTTAGAGTAAGCCGCTACTATTGAGAAGATAAAATTCTCAACTGTTTTTGACCACACCCTTTCATAAGGAAGGTGTTTGGGGCTATGATGATGGCAAGATATCATGCCCCAAAGTTGTTCTTTTTTCATTAAAGACATGACAAGAGTGCCTTGAACTCCCATATTTTGCAGGTACTCTCGATAACAGGGGGCAATGTCTCGGATCAGGGAGTAAGTTAAATCGAGAGGCTGTTGGGTTTCCGGATTATTAAAAGGAACAAGAGGAACGGAGGCTGCATTTACATCCACAATTAAGCGGAGAAAATTTTCTTCATAGAGATAGCGGCAGGGTTTGGTATCTGCATCGGGGAAGTGCAAGCCGAGGTAAGGTTCTAAATCTTCTCTTTTCTCTTCCCCCACCACTTCGCCACTGCCATCTGGCTGGAATTTATAGACCATGACTCGGTCAAATTCCGTTATTTTTTTCACTTCTCCGGCGATCGCCTGATAAATTTCCTCTAAATTGGCATTGGCTGATTGTTTTATTCTCTCAATAGCAGCTTGCAAGGAATGATAGAAATTCAATAAATCTGCTGGTTCTTGATTAGTTACTAGTTCTAATTCTAAGATTAACAGTTCATCTGCATTGCGATGGATTATACCATCCAGCACAATATATTTTTGCTTCAGCTTGATTCTAAATTTCGCCAGGTTAATTTATTGAAAATTGTTGTTTTTAATTATTTTTTTTAGTTTAGCAACTTGAGTTTTAGGTAAAATACTTTGTAAAGTGTTTCCCAGGGTTTCTTCTGGAGAAATGTCAAAAAAACTAGCTGTATTGGCGCTGGCTTGAATGATTTTCAGGTTAGGTTCTGTCAAGACTAAAAGCACTGCGTGGGGTTGAATGTAACTCCGCAGATGAATTGGTTCTATATCTAAGTCCGACCAGTTGGCTCCAGCTAATTTAGTTTGATTTTCTTCTAGCAAGATTTTTTTCTCCTTATTTACTATGGTTAATTACTGGAAAAGATTGAATGTTATCAGATTGTAAAGTTCTATTATAATGCCTTTGGGCAATTGCGTGTGAAACACAGAGGCCCACCAGAAGCAGAGAGAAAAGATATTTAGATCCGTCAAGTCACCAGGAATCGGCACAATAGCTATTGTTGACAATTAAGTTGTATGAGTGTAGTATCAATATAGATGGAGTATTTTCTTTCACTGGTAACTGCTCCCTGGTAACTGGTATAGCACTACGCATTTAGGTTAGGACATTCATAAAGCCTGAAACCTAGTCATAGCCATCTTTTTGAATTTTGAATTTTGAATTTTGAATTGCGCGTAGCGCTATAACTGCTTATGGCATCATTCAAAGATATTCTCAACTATTATGGCAATTATAAAAAAATTGCTTTTCTGACCGTAGCAGCATCCAGTCTCTTGGAAATCGTCGATTTGGTGGTTCCCTATGCTATCGGTCAGATGCTGAACGTTCTATCCGGTGAACCTGTGGATGGGGCGATCGCCTCTCTCATTAACCACATCTCCGCTCTGACCCGTATCCCCCCAGGTCAATCTTTGTCCTTGGCAGTTCTATTGGGATTAATTTGTTTGGTGACAGTAGTGAGAGCCCCTTTACAGCCTTGGATTAGTCTTTGGTTCCACTGGGGTATTCCTTTGCAAGCCCGTCAGGACCATTTGCGTCGGGTTATCGGCAAAATCCTCACCCTACCTTTAGCCTTCTACGACGAACACAATCCCGGTCGTATTGCTCAACGGGTGGCGAAGGGGATTGAAAGTCACACTTGGACTTATCCTCAAATTGCCGGTCAGTTGATTCCCAAGTTAATGCGGGTGCTGGGAATTTTTCTAGTTATTTGCTGGATTGAATGGCGCATTAGTATTGCTTTTGGGATTTCTTTCCTGCTGATTCTCATTTTCATGCTCAAAGATTTGCAGGATTTGATGAAGCGAGAAGAGAAATTAGACAGTTATATGGAGAATACCCAAAGTCGCACTTCCGAGATTATTACTAATATTAAAACGGTGAAGGCTTTGGCTGCAGAAGGACGAGAATATACCCGTCAAGGACAGCGGTTGAACCGAGAGTTGAAATCAGTTCTTTATCGTCTTCATTTCGGCTATGTTAAATTGGCTACTTGGGAACAGACGGTGGTGCAGATTTCCCTCTTTTTAGTCTTGCTTTCTACCGTAATTGCTACAGTGCAAGGTCGGATTTCCCTGGGACATTTTATTACCACTCTGACAGTTTCTAGTATGGCCTATGCAGAACTGGAACCCATCGGGGCGTTGGCAGAAGATTTTACCCGTCGCTATGCTTCCATGGTGCGGTTACACGAGTTCATGCAGATTCCTGTAGGGAAGGATGCCGCAAATTTAAATGACCTAGATGGGGAGAAGATTTCCTATCAGTTTAACGGGAAAGTAGAGTTTCGGGGAGTGAGTTTTGGCTATCAAAAAGAGCTACCTATTTTGCAGGATATTAACTTGTTTTTGGAACCTTATCAAACTGTAGCTTTAGTGGGTCGTTCCGGTTCGGGAAAATCAACTTTAGTCAAGCTTTTATTCCGTTATTTCGAGCCCGATCGAGGTTTGATTTCCATAGATGGGGAAGATATTGCTAGTTTAGAGGTTTCCGCTTATCGTCGAAGGTTGGCGATCGTTCATCAGGAGGTGGATGTTTTCAACGGCACTTTGCTGAATAATTTGACTTACGGCAATCCTAAAGTTAGTTTTGCTGAGGTGCAGAAGGCTTGCGAAATTGCCAGGGTAAGCGAGTTTGTCGGGCAATTACCTCACGGTTATTACAGCGTGGTGGGAGAACGAGGAGTACGTTTGTCTGGAGGACAAAGACAGCGTTTGGGTATCGCTCGGGCTTTGATTGCAACGCCAGATGTTTTGGTGTTTGATGAAGCTACTTCTAGTTTGGACTACGAGTCGGAGCGTTCCATTCAGTTGGCTATGCGGTCTATTTTGGGTACTCGCACTACTTTGATTATCGCTCACCGTCTCAGTACTGTAAGGGAGGCGGATAAGATTGTGGTGTTGGATGAAGGTAGGATTGTAGAGGTTGGCAGTCATGAAGAACTTTTAGAGAAGGAGGGGATTTATCATCGGTTACATTCTCTTCAGGAAACTGGGGAATTGGTGGCTTGATTGATTTGGTTTCCCTCTCCCTCAATCCCGAGTCCAAGGGGCGAGGGAGGAGTAAAGGCGTAGGGTGCGTTCGCAACGCACCAGCAAGATCTATTGGCTGACTAATCCACATTTTTAGTGTGCCACTGGACTACAATTGCTGATAACACTATTGTATCTGTAGCCAACATTTTCAGATTCGATCTAATATGAAATACA
>JH610567.1 GCA_000252485.1 Prochloron didemni P4-Papua_New_Guinea
TTATATAAAATCTGAAACATCATGCTACAGTTACAATAACAGTGAGCAATGATTTCTAGATAGGGCAACACTTCTAAGTTTAAAGTCCCCCCCTAGAAGACTGGATTGTAGTGGGTTTAAAACTAGGTCATACTCTGCCAGTTATCCACAACATAGATTTAAACCAGGAGCCAATTCGTGAGCCAGTGGACACCCTGTAAGCGGTTGTTGGTTGTTGGTTGTTGGTTATTTGTTATTTGTTGTTGGTTGTTGGTTGTTTGTTATTGGTTGTTTGTTATTTTAACTGCAGATGAACTCACAGGCCAGATGGCTCACAGGTAAGATGGCTCACAGGTAAGATATCTCACAGGCAAGATATCTCACAGGCAAGATGCCTGTGCCACAATGAATGGAGACATTATAACAACAATCTAAAATAGATTATTGCATTATAATATATAGGGTTCCTTGGTCAATATGTACACCTATAAACCTGCGGACTGCTTCTGCACCTATTTCTGATGAGCGAACAAGTATGAGAAATGCTATATATACTGGACCATGAAAGTGTTTACTATTTCCTCAGAGCAACCGCAGGTTGCAGTTCGACGACCCGGTCCCTGAGGGGTGC
>JH610568.1 GCA_000252485.1 Prochloron didemni P4-Papua_New_Guinea
ACCGATTCCATCGGACCCATCCTACAGCAACTTCATCCCGAAGGAGACTATGCCATCGGTCAAGATTGCGGCATTTATTGGCGAGAAACGGAACCCCCAGAACAAGGAGCAGAAGCGCCAGATTGGTTTTACGTAGGCGGTGTACCTCCCTTATTAAATGGAGAGATTCGTCGTTCCTACGTCCTCTGGCGGGAATTGATTACCCCTTTGATTGTTTTAGAGTTTGCCAGCGGCTCTGGCAAGGAAGAGCGAGATACCACACCTTTATCTCCGGATCAAACAGAAGCAGGAACTAGACCGGGAAAGTTTTGGGTTTATGAACGAATCATAGAAGTTCCTTATTACGGCATTTATGAAATTAAACGAGGCAAGTTAGAAATGTATCACCTTGTCCAGGGTGAGTATCGTCAATTGGAACCAAACCAACGAGGTCATTATCCTATCGAACCCATGTCCGTAGAATTAGGATTATGGCAAGGAAACTATCAAAATCAAAATCAACTCTGGCTCCGTTGGTGGGATAAAGATGGGAATCTCTTATTAACTGGTAACGAACAAGTAGAGTTAGAAAAAGTCCGTACTGAAAGGGAACGA
>JH610569.1 GCA_000252485.1 Prochloron didemni P4-Papua_New_Guinea
CAACGTGCTGAACAGGAACTCCAGAAAGCAGAGTTAGAAAAAGTTCGTGCTGAAAAGGAACGAGAACGAGCAGAACGAGAACGGGAAAGAGCTGAACGCTTAGAAAAAGAGCGAAAAGAAGCAATTTCTCGTTTGGTCCAGTTAGGTTTAACTGTCCAGCAAATAGCCACTGCTTTGAACTTGTCGGTAGAACAAGTCAACGAACAATGAACAATTTTCAATGAACAATGAACAATGAACAATTTTCAATGAGTAGTTAACAATGAGCAATTCCCAAACAACGAAAAACAAACAACAAACAACAAACAACAAACAACAAACAACCAACAACAAACAACCAACATATTAAACCTTTGCTGTCTTAGATTTGAGATATTCCGTATTAACTCGAGACTCTCGGATTAAAGCAATTTTGCCAGTACGACCTATTTCCCGAATGCCAAACTTGCTTAACATCTGAATAATTGCTACCATTTTACCAGGATCTCCTACTACTTCAACTGTGGTGGTCTCTTCTGACATATCCACAATCCGAGCGCGAAATATCTGCACTATTTGCATTACTTCTTCCCGCAGGCTGGAAGTAGCATTAATTTTAATTAGCATTAATTCCCGTTCGACGCAAGGCAGGTTGGTGAAGTCTTGAACCTTGAGAACGTTGATAAGCTTGTATAGTTGTTTTATCAATTGCTCGATAGTGCGATCGTCTCCAGGAACTACCATCGTAATGCGGGAAACACCTGCTTGTTCTGCCGGACCTACTGCTAAACTCTCAATGTTGAAGCCGCGACGGGCAAATAAACCAGCAATACGAGTCAAAACTCCTGCTTCATCTTCTACCAAAACTGACAGGGTGTGTTTCATGGAAAAACCTCCGTTCATGATGGACATTCTAAATATTAATTCTTTTACTATGTTTAACTGCCTCTAATTCCAGTTATTTAGATAATAAAAATAGTTTGAGATAATGGGACATGAATGAGGTGATACCGTAAATACAAGTTAAGTAGAGCAGGACTTACGCAAACAAGCCTAGAAACCGGGTTTGGAGTCCGGATAAAACGGCTAAAATCCAGAGTTTTAGTTCAGAAACCCGGTTTCTGCGTAAGTTCTATAGAGGTTGAAGGTTGAGATTCAAGCACCGACCTAGTCTCTAACCAACCAAGAAGAAGGCTATTAAATTCAGTAGGGCATTCATCCTGGGGACAGTGTCCAGCATTATCCAGTTCTACTAATTTGATTTGGGGGTTGAGAGCGGCAAAAGTGGGGGCTAAACTGGCAGGAACCATGCGGTCTTGACGACCCCAAATCAAGAGAATGGGAATTTTTAACTCTGGTAACACTGCTTTGGCGGGGGGCGAGAAGTTGGGACGGCTGACTGCTTGGCACAAAGCGCAAAATGCCCGAGCCGCACCTTCATCATAAGTGGGAGTTGCGAGAATCTCCACCAGTTCGTCGTCAATCTTATGGGGATTGGCATAGGCTATGCCTGCCCAACGACGAAGAACTTTAGGACGACGCAAGATATAAAATAAGGGTCTCAGCAAAAGAGGGTTGGCAAAAATGGCTTCAATCTTGCTTACCAGGGGCTGAAGCCATTTAGGGATGGCCTCTTGTCGTAAAGAAACGTCTGGAAGACTAATTAGAGTCATACTCTTGACCATTTCCGGGCGATTGACTGCAGCAGCCAAACAGACCAAAGAACCAATAGAATTACCCACTAGATGGGCTGGGTGGCGGATAAAAGTGTGCCAGAAATCGTAAACTTGTTCCGCCCAAAGGTCAACTTGGTAATAGGTTGGGGGTTTTCTGGATGCGCCAAACCCTAACAAGTCCAGAGCGTAAACTACATGAGTTTCGCTCAGTGCGGGGATATTGTAACGCCAGTGGCCGATCGCCGCTCCAAAGCCATGAAGCAAAATCAACGGCGGGTGTTTGGGACTAGTTTCCCCATCAGGACGAGCTACCAGATAGCGAATTTGCCAGCCTCGCCAAACCCAATCTCTTATTTTGGGGGAACTCTGCCTCAAATGGCTTCTCACTCTTGCTCTCAACTTAAAAAATATTTACATTTATAATTCTAATCTCTCTACTGGGCGCACGGCGAAGCGGAAGGTAAGAAGATCGCTCCTTTTAGGGGAAGGGCCTGGCATTCTCCGAGCAAAAGGAGTTATAATTGACGGATTGATGAAGTTAATTTAAACTTACCAATTCCTACGGGATAAGTAAAATGAACAATAGATCGACTATTAAATTTACTCAAAATCAAGAATTAGAGCAATTCAACATACGCCTGTGAGAGACAAAAAACGCAATCGCGATCTCCCCCCAATTAACCGCAGAATCCGTTATCCCAAAGTTCGCGTCATCGATAAAGATGGGGAGCAACTGGGTATTCTTGCATTGGAAGAAGCTTTAAAGATCGCAGAGGAGAAAGGACTGGATCTTTTTTTAGTCAGCGATAAACCAGATCCTCCCGTTTGTCGCATCTTGGACTACGGCAAATACAAATACGAACAAGAACGAAAAGAAAAACAGGCAAAAAAAAATCAGCGCACCGCTGACGTAAAGGAAGTGAAAATGCGCTATAAGATTGAAGAACATGATTATAATGTGCGGATCAGGAACGCTCAACGCTTTCTGAAATCAGGAGATAAGGTGAAAGCGACAATTACTTTCCGAGGTCGAGAAATTCAACATGCTAATTTAGCAGAGCAATTACTCAAACGAATGGCCAAAGATTTGGAGGAAGTAGGAGAGGTGCAACAAGCTCCGAAAAGAGAAGGCCGCAATATGATGATGCTGATATCACCAAAGAAATAAACGATCGTAGTTGCACTTTTTGTTGTACTCTCTATGGATAAAGACGGATAAATCCGTCTTTTAACTTTTCAGCTCTGGTCAAAATATTCAGAGTTTCCACGCTCCCGGATTTCTTCAATGAAACAAATCCCACAGGTTGGAATTAGAAAGTACGGTGGAGGCAAATTGCTCCATTTCTTGAATGTGCGTCCCGAAGCAGGAAAGCGAACTTTATTGATGTTCGCTTTTTTTTGCAATAACTTCAATAGGGATATTGTGGTTGGAACAAACTACAGTAGCTCTTTTTCTGGCACCAGCGCCGGAAGGATTTGGTGTTAAGTGGTTGCCCTTAGTTTATATAGTAAGTGCCTCGATAAGGTCGGGATTGGGTTGTTTCTATTCCTGGCTCCAGAAACATTGGCCATTGCCTAAAGTTTTGATGGCGGCACTCTTGTTAATGGTAGTGCCGTTGCCTTTGTTGCGTTGGGGTTTGGAAATTGGCTATTTAAACGGTATTGTAGCTCTGGTAAGTTTATTTGTGTTAAGGCTGTGGCTGGACGGGGAAAAGGTGATGCAAAACCTCAATTCTCAAGTGGCGGCTAATCAACTTTTTAATATTAGGGAAATTAAACGTACCTACCCAATTATATCCAGTGGTTTGTTTTTAGCTAATGTAATTGCAGGCTTTTCTTTACCTCTGCTGTTGATATTCTTAGGACTAAAAAATACTATCTTGGCTGGAGCTATCACGATTATATTGGGAGGATCTATCTTATTTTATATTACTGAGAAGTATAAACAATCTTTTCCCAGTACCCCCATAAGGGAATTAGAAGATATTAAACCTGCTCCAATAAATTTTAGTCTCAATTCTTCTCTGCGGCGCTACATTGTTATTCTCTGCGGCTTCTTTGTTGTCGGGGAAGTTATTTATCTGGGCATTGAATTTCTCTATCTTGGTCAATTAGAAATAAATTTCCCAACTACTCAACAAATAGCTATTTTTTTAGGCTTTTTTACCGGGGTGCTGGGTATATTTCAACTGGTGGTGCAATGGTTAGGTATCTTGTTTTCTCGAGCCTTTACTCGCTTGGGAGTGTTGGTGACGAGTATATTTTTACCTGGGTGCTTGTTAATAGTAAGCGCCATGGCTATTGTGGGTAACCATTATTTCAGCCCTCTTTTTCTGGAAAGTTTTTCTATTGTCTTCCTCGCTCCTATCGGGTTAAAATTTGCGGACGAATTACTTCGATACACCACTATCGCCAATATAGAGCCTTTCTTATTTCAACCTCTACCTCAAGAAATTCGTCGCTCCCTCCAAACTTTAGTGAAAAGAGCGATTCAGCCCGGAGCTACCTTGGTAACCGGAGCGATCATGTTGGCGGTAATAGTGAAGATCACGTCGGATTTTCCTCCCATCAAAACAGCTTCTCCTGGACAATGGCTTGGATCTATTTTAATACTGGGAATTTTCGCCTTGGCCTCCATCTGGTTGGTTTGTGCGTGGCTACTTCATTATAATTACGTCAAACTACTGCTCAGAGAGGCAGAAGCAGGACGTTTGAGTTTGGCCAATGTGAATCTGGAAGCTTTTAAAACGGCAATGGTTCAAGCTTTGGAGTTGGAGCAAACGGAAGCTGATAAAAGCTCCTGCATTGAACTTCTGGCTAGAATAGATTCCCGCTCTGCTTCAGAAGTCCTCGCTCCTCTGCTGGTGAATCTATCTCCAGCTATGCAGCACCAAAGTCTGAAGGTAATGCTATCCCATCCCCAAGAGGCTTACTGCCGGAACGTGCAGAAACTGATGGCCAAAACCTCCCCCATTGAGGTGTTGGCTTTGGCTATGCGTTACGTTTGGTTGTCCCAACCAGAACTGGATCTCAGGGAGCTAAAGCCTTATTTGGAAGAGGGAGAAGAACCAGTCATTGTAGGAACTGCTGCTAGTTTAATGCTACGACGAGGTAGTAAGCGAGAACAGAGGGAAGCTACCGAGATAATTGAACGAATGATGATTTCCCCTAATTCAAATAAAAGGGCCATGGCGGTTCAAGCATTGGCAGATGGAAGGAATTCCACCGTAGCCAAATTCTATCTTCCTCAACTGCTGCGCGATCGCTCCAGTCGAGTCAGAATTGCTATGTTTGAGGCGATTGTGTCTTGCCAGCTGGAGGAATATTACTATATCTTGGTCAAGGGACTAAAACAGAAGTATACTCGCCAAGAAGCTCGCAAGGCTTTGCTGAATCTGGGGAATGAAGTATTGCCCCTACTGATGAAATGGTCTGGCGATGGCAGCAATCATGGCATTGCCATCCAGGCTTGGAATACGATGGCAGAAATCGGCACTCCGGAAACCATCTCCGCTTTAGTGCTTCAGTTAATGACCAGCAGGGGAAATACTTGCCGAAATTTGTTGCGAGTATTTCTGAGAATGCCTGGGGATAAAGGTATTGAAGCAATTCTAGATAGATTAGGTCTTTCCGGGCTTGAAAGTTTAATCCAACAAGAATTATTATTATTGGGACAAATTTATGGGGCGAGGTTGGATTTAAATCCTCAAGCAGTAGAAGGAACGGAGGCAGATTTACTGAGAGCTGCATTGGAGGGACTGCAGCAAGATATACTCGAGCGAGTATTCTTAATTCTGAAACTGCTCTATTCTCCCAGCGCTATTGGGGCAGCAATGTTAAATTTAACTTCTGATTCTCAGTCTAATATTGCCATCGGTTTGGAGTTATTAGATAGTCAGATAGATTTGCCCCAGAAGCAATTATTACTGTCTATTTTAGATGAAGGCATGTGGGTAAAAATGGAAAATTTAGCACCCCTGACATCTATAACACCTTATTTACCCATGGCACTAAATTCTCGCTTGCAGCGGTTAATCGACCTGCGCCATTTTCTTTCTCCTTGGTCTTTGGCTTGTTGCTTTCATTTAGCTCGCCAACAGCGCTGGAATATTCATAGGGATGCTATTGCAGTATGTCTTAACCATTCTATCGGTTTTGTGAGGGAGGCAGTCTTAGGTTATTTGCAAGCTACTAGCCCCGAAATGTGTCGCCAACTACTGCCCCAAATGAAAAATGATTCTAACCCCTTGGTTGCTGCTCAAGTGGCTAAAATAAAGCGAGAATTGGGAATGGATAATTAGTTGTTTGTTGTTTGTTGTTTGTTATTTGTTATTTGTTGTTTGTTGTTTGTTGATAATTAAATGTTAAGTAGCTTTGAACGGTTGTTATTTATTAGGCGAGTATCTATTTTTCAAGAACTGCGGGATGATTTTTTAGTTAAGTTGGCATCTGTCATGGATCAGCGATCTTTTCCCGCTAATCATACCATCTTCCAACAAGGAGAAGAAGGGCGATCGCTCTATATTGTAGTGTCTGGGGAAGTGAGAGTTCACTTGGGCGATCGGGATTTAGCCAAACTTTCCTCAGGAACCTTTTTTGGGGAAATGTCTCTCTTCGATGCCGAACCTCGTTCTGCTTCTGTTTCTACTATTTCCAAGTGCGATTGTTTGATTTTAAATCAAGCACAACTAAGCGATGCCATTGAAGAAACTCCAGAAATAGCTGTTAATATTACTAGCGCTCTTTCCCGTCGTATCCGGGAATTAAATAGTACAGTTGATGATTATGAAAAAAAGTTAAAAGCAGCAAATCTATTATAGCAGTGCAGTTATTTAACTTCTCTTTGATAATGACAGCGACAAGGATTTCCCCAAGCTACTTGTTGAGCCGGAATATCTTTAAAAACGCTACTCCTTGCGCCAATAACTGTATTAGCCCCTACAGTAACTCCAGGAGCAATAAAACAATCGGTCGCAACCCATGCACCATTTTCAATGATAATGGGACTTGTTATTAAGCCAAAAGCTTTATCTTTAAAATCGTGGCTGCCAGTACAAAGATAAGACTTTTGCGAGATAACACAATGAGAACCAATTACTATTTCATCTAAACTATAAAATACCACATCTTCCCCAATCCAACTATAATCTCCAATGGTTACTTTCCAAGGATAGGTAAAACGAGCGGAAGGACGAATGACTACCCCAGTACCTATTTTAGCTCCAAATAAACGGAGCAACCAACAGCGGAAATTGTGAGCATTATGAAGAGTTAGGGGAAAAGTGATCGCCTGTACGAACCACCACCACAAAATAAACCAACTGGGTCTACCTCTGTCAAAATCAGATTGGTCATATTGACGCAAATCTACTAATGGTTCTTTGTTGCCTGCACTGAGCGCTTGCCCTGAGCGCTTGCCCTGAGCGAAGTCGAAGGGTAGTCGAAGGGTAGCCGAAGTGTTTGTTATTTGTTGTTTGTTATTTGTTGTTTGTTGTTTGTTGTTTGTTGTTTGTTGTTCGTTGTTTGTTGTTGGTTGTTCATTGTTCATTGTTTATTGTTTATTGTTCATTGTTCATTGTTTATTGCTCATTGTTCTTTGATTTGTTCTCAACATTAAGACTACCGCCAAACTGACGCAACTCGTATAATTTAACTCCAATGTGATATTCGTACTGACTCAACAAATGAGCATAAATATATCCTGCCTTACCATCTAAGAAACCCAGCCGAATAATATAAAAGATAATAAAACGTAACAGGGGTTTAAAAGGAAGCCGCACCCAAATTTTCTTGAGAAACCGCTTCCGTTGTACTGCATCTCCAAAAAGATTGGAACCAATAGTTCCTCGGTCATATTGTCCCACGAGAAGATTATAATAAACTCGAGCTTCCCAGTTAGAATAACGATTGTGTCGTTCCAGCCAATGATAAATATCCCGAAAATCTTCGTGGAGCATATCTGCTTTTAAATAGCCCACTTGTCCTTCCAAAATCACGTGTTCGTGAACTTCATTATCTCCTGTATTGGGAACTTCCTCAGTTTGGAGGTTTTCGTAGCGACCTTTTTCGTGCCTGAATAAACGCAGGTTCCAATCGGGATATTTGCCACCGTAACGAATCCATTTCCCTAAGAAAAATACTTTTCGATTGAGATAATAACCGTTGTAATGGGGATTTTGAATAGCTCGGTCAATTTCTGCCCAAAGTTCTGGGGGAATGCGTTCATCACAATCTACAATTAACACCCACTCATTATTAAAAGAAAGATTTTCCAGCGACCAGTTCTTTTTTTTCGGCCAGCTACCGTTAAAATGGAATTGGACTACCTTTACTCCGTAACCTTCAGCAATTTCTTGAGAGCGATCGCTGCTTTGGGAATCCACCATAAAGATTTCATCTGCCATAGCGAGACTCTCCAGACAGGCGGGAAGGTTTAATTCTTCGTTTTTAGCTGGAATGAGAACTGAGACGGGTATTTTCTGGGGCTTAGAGGTCATGCGATGGAGGCTGTCAGTGGTTATTCTCTAGTTTAAGACTAATCCTTATTGGTTAAACTACCGCACAGAGAGGCCAAATCAACTGCTAATTGCTCCAGACCATATTCTAAGTCTTGTTTGCGGTTTAACAGTTGTTTTAGTTTTTGGTAGCGGGCGATGGCCATACTCACATCAGCTACTTGTTCGGCAGGACAGGCGCGATACCACAATTTCCCATCTTCATGGAGACCGCAAAGACGATAGCGAGAGCAATCTGATAGTTTATCCTCAGGGGAAATCAAGTCTTGAACTGAATCGAGACAGTTGTCCGTCTCTCCCTTCCGAGGATAAGACTCCAACCAGCCATCTATAATCGGACCTGCTAGATAAATAGCTTCAATTTTCTGCTTTAATTCTTTTAATTCTTTCTGCCAACGGTGAACAACCTGGGCTATGTCCTGGAGGAGATTGATGGCTAAAGCGGGGTTAGGGGTATGATGATGGCTGAAAACGTTGGAAGATTTCAGTTTGGGCAAACAGGGATTAGTCTTTGGTTGTTTCTTTGCGCCCCAGTGGTTTAAAGTGGATGAAGATAGTCGAGGAATGCCTTGGATAATTGGCATGGTTGGCTCGCTGAAGTCAGGAGAATTCTTCTCGGCTAATTTATTCAAGCTGCTTTCGATCCGCCGCCAATCTGGTTTCATTTTCAGTTATAATAATGGTGGAGCCTAGGTTGTTGTTTAGATTAACTTATAATAATGACTAAGGAGCAAAGAGAAATTAACAATTAACAGTTTTCCCATTCATAAAGAGCGAATTGAAACAAATTATTTTAGTCACCGGTGCGGCTCGTTCTGGAAAGAGCGAATGGGCAGAAATACTGGCAGGGGACAGCGGGAAAAAAGTTGTTTACGTGGCAACAGCCCAAGTGGATGAAACTGACCTAGAATGGCAGGAAAGAATTGCCAAACACCGCCGCCGTCGCGACCCTAGTTGGCAGACCTTGACCGTTCCTACAGCATTACCAACCACTATAGAGGCATCTTTAACACATACTTGCCTGTTGGTAGATTCCCTCGGCAGTTGGGTGGCTAATTTACTCAGCTTAGAGGAAAATAGTTGGCAGGAGAGGGAAGATCAATTGCTGGCTAGCTTGCAAACAGCTGGGGCTGATATTATTGTAGTAGCTGAGGAAACAGGTTGGGGAGTAGTTCCCGCTTATGCATCAGGAAGGAAGTTTCGCGATCGCCTGGGCGCGATCATTCGTCGTATCGGAGCAGTTGCCAATCCAGTTTACCTGGTGGCAGGAGGTCACGTTCTCAATCTCAGTCTTTTAGGAAAACCATTAAATCAATCAACTAAAAACAAACAACAAAGCCTAGATATCATGAATACTATGATTGAAAACAGCAGCCAAAATTCATAAACAACAAAGCCTAGATATCATGAATACTATGATTGAAAACAGCAGCCAAAATTCATAAACAACAAACAACAAACAACAAACAACCAACAACCAACACTTCGGCTCCGCGGTCCCTGAGCGAAGTCGAAGGGCAGTGCAGGCAACCAACAACCAACACTTCGGCTCCGCGGTCCCTGAGCGAAGTCGAAGGGCAGTGCAGGCAACCAACAACAAATAACAAATAACAAACAACAAACAACAAACATCTATTATGGCTTATTTAAAGCAAGTAAAACAATATCTTGCCTGTTGGTTCCAATTAAAAAAGAAGGTTTTACTCCGCAACGGTCAAGAAGAATTGCTACCGCAAAAGATAATTGAAGGAAATGTATATTCTCCTGAATTTGAAAGTTGTTGGCAGCGCATTTTAGATCCTCAAAGCGGGGATTGTTATTTGGAAGGTACAACTCAAACTATCCACCAACTTCTCAGTCCTATTTGGAATTTATCTCCCTGTGCGCGGTGTAAAATGCCAGTACCCAAGATGGATTTAGGGTGTCAACATTCTCTTTGTCCCTGTCAAGACCTGGCAGACTGGCCTAATTTAGAATTACCTATCCCTCGTCCTCCAGTAGATAGTCTAGCTCATCTACAGGGAATTCAACAACGACTAAAAGACGGCAAACAATTATCAATTAACGAGGAACAATGAAGGGTATTGACAAAATTTATCATTATGACAAATTTTTCCGAGATAATGGCCATTTTATCCACATAGAGAAAACTGCTGCGGCCCCTTAGTCCATAGTCTACAGGGATGTAATCCTAGGGAAACTAGCTAACAAACCTCAAACTCATCTCCGAGTGAAAAATAATTCTTCTACACAATCAACAGGAACACCACAGCTTGTTGAAGACATAGCAACTCATCTTCCTGGAAGTTGCATCTGCCGCGCTGAATTTCATCCTGACAACTCTTTTACTCTAGTTTATATTATAATTTAGCCTATAAAGCTCATCGACTCAAAGGTAGTGCTGCTACAGTAGCCATAAGATTGATGCCAGATCTAGCTGGTCAGTTGCAAAACCAAGCCCATGATAATCAACTGGAAGGAGCAGCTGAGTTGCTAGCTGAAATTGAGAATATTATACAAGAGGTTAAAGCTTACATGGAAAATGAATTAAACATCAAAATACAAAATACTGGTAATTAGCATCTTGTATTTGGCTATTTTAGAGCAATTAATAGTAGGGATCAACAACTAAAAACCCCATCCTAAAAGCCCCAAAAGCTCTATTGCACGACTTGTCATATTTGTCAAATTTTTTGTAAAGAAATATGCTATTTTGCATAGCTTCACAAGGGGGGCTGGGGGGGGATCCAGCGTCAAAGCTGTTATCAACTATGAACTGCTATAAAACCAATTACTAGCAATAGGCATGCGCCAACCAGTACCAAAAGCGCGATCTGTAATTTTCAATCCCGGTGGTGCTTGACGACGTTTAAATTCTGCCCTGGCAACCAATTTCATCACCTTATTTACCACTTCTGGTTTGTGACCAGTTGCAATTATTTCCCTAGGGGACTGATATTGATGAACGATGCGATGAAGAATATCGTCCAACACTTCATAAGGGGGCAAAGAATCGCAATCCATTTGACCGGGTTTCAATTCTGCACTGGGAGGTTTGGTGATAATATTGCGAGGAATAATTTCTCTATCCCTATTTAACCAGCGACAAAGATTAAACACTTTAGTTTTGGGCAAATCCGCAATTACAGCTAACCCTCCATTCATATCTCCGTAGAGAGTACAATAACCCACTGCCATTTCCGACTTATTGCCAGTGGAAAGGAGAAGGTAGCCAAATTTATTGGCGATCGCCATTAACAAATTGCCCCGAATCCGAGATTGAATATTCTCCTGGGCCACTCCAAATTCAGTACCAGCAAACAAAGGCTCCAACACCTTATCGTACACTGCCATAGCCTCCCCAATAGCCAGCCTCTCGCTCCCAATACCCAAATTCTCTACCAGGGCCATGGCATCAGAGACAGAATGGTCCGAACTGTAAGGAGAAGGCATTAATACTCCCAGCACCTTAGCTGGACCCAGGGCTTCCGCTGCAATTGTTGCAACTAAAGCAGAATCAATTCCCCCACTCAAACCCAAAACTGCCTTAGAAAAACCGCATTTTCTGGCATAGTCTCTCACTCCCAAAACTAACGCCAACCAAATTTCTTCTTCTTCGTTATCTATCAAATTATTACACTCACCCTTTAACAAGTTATACCTCCGCTGGATCCTCC
>JH610570.1 GCA_000252485.1 Prochloron didemni P4-Papua_New_Guinea
ATGAAGGGGGGTTGGGGGGATCGTCCCCTTGGAGCTTCTTCTCCCCCCTTGTTAAGGGGGGTTGGGGGGATCTAATTCCACCACGACCAAATTCGTCTCAAAAACTCTTAGCCCGACAAACCACCTCTCCACTAGCATTAAAAGCAACACTACTGCCATCAAAAATCAAGTCATCATTACCTCCAACTTGATTAGTATAAATAATTGGTATTTGATAGCGAGCAGCACCGTGACTCAACATCGCTTCCCGCAACTTTTGCTTACCCAAATTATAGGGAGAAGCAGATAAATTGACAATTATATCTACTTCTAATTGAGCTAAATCGGCGATAGGATTAATTTGATAACTGCGTTTTCCCCAAAATTCTTCATCGTTCCAAAGGTCTTCGCAAATTGTTACTCCAATTTTAACCCCAGCTAGAAAAAACAATTATTCTCTTGTCCCGGTGCAAAATAGCGATCTTCATCAAAAACATCGTAGGTAGGTAAAAGGCGTTTGTGAAAGATTTGCTCTACTTTTCCTCCATGTAAAAGAGCAATACTATTATATAAAGGTTTTTCCCCTTTGGAGTCAGCTTGGGTATTCTTTTGAATGGTTCCTACTAATACTGACATGGAACTGGGTAACTGTTTAGCTAAGTCTTCTAACTGGGAAAATGCTGACTGAACGAAACCAGGACTTAGAAGTAGGTCTCGCGGTGGATAACCGCAAAGGGAAAGTTCTGGAGTTAGCAATAAATCAACATTTTTCTTTACTGCTTCTTCCGCTGCTATTAAGATTTGTTCGCTGTTGGCAGTCAGATGGCCAATGGTAGGATTTAATTGGGCTATGGCTATTTTCATTTTGTTGTTTGAACCGCAGATGAACACAGATAAACGCAGATGAGATGGATACAGATATTTTTAAACTAAACAAATGCTTTATCTTTCAATAAAGTAAAAGCATCTGCATCAAAACGATATAAACTGGCAGGACGACCAGCACCGCGAGATACTTTCACTCCTGTATATTCTAAACATTTTAACTTCAGCAATCGAGCGCGAAAATTAGAATAGTCGGAAAAAGTTTTCCCTAATATAGTAGTATAAAGTTGATAAACATCGTTTAAAGTAAACACTTGGGGTAAAACATCAAAAGCAATAGGACTGTATTCTAGTTTATTGCGCAAACGATTAACACCATATTCGAGAATTTCCTTGTGGTCGAAAGCTAAATTAGGTAATTCTTCAACTAAATACCAAGCAACATTACTCTCACTATGGCCAATTAATTTCGCTTCTTCAAACCGCACTAAGGCAAAATAACTCACAGAAAGATAGCGAATGTCAAAACTTTCTGGCGCTTCTCTCGGGTCTCTGTTTGGTCCACCAAAACTATAGAGTTGTTCTAGATAGAGATTATTGACCTGTATTTTCTCTGCTAAAATACGATAAGCAGCTTTTTCTAAAGATTCTCCTTCACGAACTAATGTCCCTGGTAAACTCCATTGACCTAAAAATGGTTCTTGCTGTCGTTTAACTAACAAAACTAGCAAGCGATCTGCTTGAGTATCTACGGAAAAAATAACGTTATCAACTCCAACTTTAAAATCAGCTAATTTATGAATCATTTGGATAAATTGTATAAATGGTAGGATTTAATATAGTCTCTAACTAAAACAGGAATTATTTCTTCTTCGACCTGTTCTCGATAAACAGTAGAAGAAACGGCTGGGGTATTAAGTTGAGCGATAGACAACTTGCCTCCTAAACTCCTCAATCTCTCTAAATCCTCTTCTAGAATAGAATAGTTCGGACGAGGTATAATTAACAATTGTACCAATTTTAATAATTCTTCAATCTGATACCAATTAGTAATTTGTTGCAATATATCTGCACCAATTACTAAAGTAAAATTAGCATCTTTACCAAAAATAAATCCTGCCTTTTGCACGCTGATGAGAGTGCGGCGATCGCTCAACTCTTGGTACAACTTTAGATTTGTTTTTGCTAAATCTTCTATTGCTAATTTTAACATAGCAGTTCGATGTTCTAAAGGGGTTTGACTGCCTTTAAAGGGATTATCTGCTGCCCAAACTGCTACTATGGCGTAATGGGAAGACAACCACTTCAAAATTTCTTGATGTCCCCTAGTTGGGGGGTCAGCACTTGTTCCGAATAAAGCAATTTGCATTTGTTGTTGGTTGTTGGTTGTTGGTTATTTGTTGTTTGTTGTTTGTTGGTTGTTGGTTGTTTGTTGTTTGTTGTTGGTTGCTGTTTTCAATCATAGTATTCATTCAATCATAGTTAGTTGTTGGAGTTTGGCTAAGGTTGGGGAAATATCTACTTTGATTACAACAGGGTCTTTCAGTTGTCTGGTTTTAGGAGGAAGACTCTTAACTGATGCAGCAGTGCGCTTTTGAATTGTTTCCAAACTATCTAATTTTTTAATTAATTGACCCCCATCTACTATCTTTTCTAACAAAGGCTTTTCCTTATTGCCGACAGTTTCTGAAGCTAAACCCAATCTATCTTTTTCCACATATAATTCTCCTTCAGTGCGGAAAATTTGCTTCCTACCCGGATAAGTAGCCTTATTACGAGATTGTTTCATAGTGGGAATATCGTCAATTTCCACCAATTTATACACCCCATTTATGGGCGCACCTGTTACCAGTCGGGTTCCCAGTCCGTAACCATCTATTTCTGCACCATTTGCCTGCAACCGACTAATTTCATATTCGTCCAAGTCGCCGCTGGCAAAAATCTGTATTCCCGGTAAGAGCGATCGCACTTCTTTCGATAATGCCACTAAATCCCCAGAGTCTAAACGCACTCCAGTCACCTTCATCTTCCCTTCTTCCACCTTTTCTGCAATTCTCCTTGCCGCCGCCACAGGGTCATAAGTATCAATTAATAAAGGAGCAGTAGGAAAATAACGACCGAAAGCAGCAAAAGCTTCATCTTCACCTGCGGTTATAGCCCCAATTGCCATTACCAAAGAATGAGCCATAGTTCCCGCTGGTTTCCGTCCCAATTTCAACGCTGCCAAAACATTGGAAGTGCCGTCGAAACCCGCTGCTAATGCTGCTCTCGCCGCCCACAGGGAACCTTGAGGACTGAAAGCCCTTCTACTGCCAAACTCCAACAGAGAAGCTTTTTCCCCAGCTATATCCCGGATACGAGCCGCTTTCGTAGCAATTAATGTTTGATAATTAATTGTATTCAAGAGATAGGTTTCCACTAATTGAGCTTGCCACAAGGGCGCTTCCACCCGTAAAAATGGCTCGTTGGCAAAAATAGCAGTTCCCTCCCGTACAGCCCAAAGGTCGCCAGTAAAGCTTCCAGAAGACAGCAGAGACCAAAACCGATCCGGTGCGTGCTGGAAAATCCCTGTTACTTGTAAAGCCTCTAACTGACTGCTGCTGAAACGCAGTTGCTCCAAGTAATCCACTACTTGGGTCAGTCCCATGGCAATTAAATAGCCAAAACCTGGAGGGAGACGGCGAACGAACAATTCAAAACAAGCCGGACGTTCCTCTAAACCTTCCCCCACATAGCAAGCCGTCATTGTCAGCTGGTACAAATCTGTCAGCAAGCTATAATCTTCCGGGTTGGGAATCAGTCCCTGATCAGTTCCCATGGTGGCTCCTGTTTGACTTCTGTCTAATTATAGTAGAATCTACCATTATTTTGAGAACCCAACTCAACATTTCTCAATATTTCTTTATCCTTTGCCGGAATAGTCAGGGAAAGATGACATATAACTTCAAACAAGTTAACCAACCATTAATAAAAACATAAAGTAGTGTAAAAATGAGCGAACAATTGTTGCAAATATAATCTATCGCTGATGGTTCTCTCTAATAATGAATGGCATCCAATCGATAACGAACTGCACTAAAAAAATCATTATTCTTTCTTTAGTGTAGAAATTTCATTTTCCCTTAATTATTTCATCGAGGAGAGATTACTATGGCTGTTTTTCAAGTTTTAGCTGATACCACCAAATACATTTTAGCTGCTGCTGCTCGTACTTTTGGCCCAGACGATGACAATTATCCAGCCATCGGACTGCAACCATTTGAGGGGGAACCCTACGAGCAATGGGTATCTTTGTATTAAGAATCACCGAAATTTAGGAATGAATCAAGATAGAGCGATCGCATTTATAGTCAAGGCGATCGCTCGTCATAATTTTAGATGTTGAGATAAATCAAAAAATAGAAATCAAGAGTCAAAAAAGTAAAAGGTTTTGTAGATAATATTTGTGGATAATATAAGTGATCTGGATTTGAGCATAGGGTTACAGCGATCGCGGAAATTATCCGAAATAAGGGGGTAACAAATTTGCTGCATCTACTGATAATCCAAGCAAAGTTTTCTTCTAACTTATATACAGAGCCTCCTACAATTCTCTTCCATGGAACAACATCCAATCGTGCATCCAAGATTGTTGGCAATCAGTTTTATGAAACACAAGGGTTTAAGAAAGCCCCTGTTTTCTTAGCTGAAGACTACAATACTGCTCGGTATTTTGCATTTGAGAAACTAGCAGCACTTGTTCCTAACCAACCTAAATCTCTAACAGTTGTTGAGTTTAAGATTCCTACTCAACTAGCTAATGATTTAGGAATTGGACAAGATAGTAGAAGTGTGATAGGTGTGTTTGAGGAACTACGATTTCCTGATATTCCTGGAGGGACAGGACATGAACGAATACTGAGAAATTTGACAGACGTTCAGAGGTTTAATGATGTTCTTAAGGCGGGGCAAATCAAGGTTCGACGGCAAAGGGTTAAATGATGACTAAGAAAGTTGACTCACTGGATAAACTCTTAGCAAGAATTGGCAGTAGACATTTATTGCCTAATGATAAAGAGCAATTTATCAAGGCTGGCAAGTTAGCTTATGAGTACTTGATTGAGAAGCTAGGTAGTACTCAGCTTACAGACTATCAAGTAATTCATGCTCTGGAAATTCTTGTTAGCATGAGACATATTGGGGAGGCATCTGAGGTGATAGGAAAAATCTTGGATCTTACACAAGACAAAAGGATAAGAGTTCGTTCCGTTGCTTCTAATATGGCAATTAGTTTGCTTCGCCAGTCTGAACACTGTGGCACTCTTGCTTATCAGCTCAACCGCAAAGAGTTAGGAGATCTGATAAATCATGCATTGCTGATTGGCTTAAATGCTAGCAGCACGTCTTATGCTTTAGACTTTATCAATGGAAAAATTTAATCAACAAAAGTGAACACAATGAGGAAAGAATTAGAGGTTGGACTACTTATTGATGGAGATGAGGGGTTGCAATTTTTCGGCTTAGAGGAAATTAATAAACTCATAAACGAAGGAGCAAAAGTTTGCTCAATAGAAGCTGGCGGCGCAATTATGGAGCAAGTTAATAGTGATGATGAAGGTGTAGAAGTTACTATCAGTGGATTTAAGTTAAAAGTGAAGATAGACTGAAGGGGCGACAAGTCGCCCAAAACCCCTATATCTTTTTTCTTAAAAATAATCATCTTTCGTTATCAAAAGGTTAACTTTTAACAACCAAAACTTAATCTTTTTTGTCCTCTCAAAAAGCATCCCTGTCTCCCCCAGTTTTTTCCAACTTTTTCAACAAGCCCTATTTACTCTATTGATATAGTTTGATTGTAGGGTGGGCATTGCCCACCACACCATCTATCGCTGTGGTTAGGGTGCTGTCACAAACAGTTGAATTTTTAATTCTCAATAATCACGACCCGCGATTGCGTCAGCAGCCCAGACCTGCCCTGCCCCACATTGATAAATACATATTCAGACACAAACAACTACTTTTAACCACACCCGATAATATAAGATAAGTGATCTGAATTTGGGAATAGGGTTATGACAGCAGCGATCGCGGAAATTATCCGCAATGGCGTTTATTTTGATGTCAAAAATTGGGGTAATCGGATGAGCCAAAAAAGTGATAATTTTTTTGAGCGTATAGCACTCTTGAGCTATGTTGATGGACGCAATACCCAAGATATCGATTTGATTTTAAATCGGCGTGATTTAGATTCTCTGGCAGAACTTGAGATTCAAGAGGAAAAGAGAAAAATCTGACTATTGCTGTATAATTATAATAGACATTCATCTTAAAAATAGGTTAAATCGATGGTTGTTCGGCAACCCCGCTATAGCAAAGAAGAATTCGCTCAACGAGGCGATCGCATTTACGAGAATCAAGTACGCCCAAAGATTGAAGCAGGTAATCATGGCAAAATCGTAGCGATTGACATTGAGACAGGAGCTTTTGAAGTTGCAGACGAAATCTTGACTGCAACCGATCGTTTATTTGAGCGACTCCCGGACGCTCAACCTTGGATTGTCCGTATTGGATATCGGGCAGTTCATCGTTTTGGCACACGAAGTCTTAGATATCTTAGATAACCGATATGATGCAAGGTTTGGTCAATGCAAGCTGTGAAGCAACTGTACGGCTTGTCATTGGGAACGAAAATGCTCAAAGGCAAGTTATTGATGCCGTAATTGACACTGGCTATACAGGCTTCTTGAGCTTGCCGTCTGAAATAATTGCCGCTTTAAATTTACCTTGGACAGGAGTTGATCGTGCCACTTTGGGTGATGGCAGCGAAGCAACCTTTCAAGTATATTCAGTGACTATCATTTGGGATGGTGAGTATCGAGTTATTCCTGTCAATGAAGCTGAAATCGCTCCTTTAGTTGGAATGGGATTGCTTTACGGTTATGAATTGAGAATTCAAGCGGTGGAAGGTGGCATTGTCACAATTGAAGCAGTAAATTGATCTGGACCTGCTCTAAAGAGACGGGATACCTCTAGCATCCGCTTCACGATGCGCTTTTTGTGTAGTATAACTTGCGACAAAAAAGTAATATCAATTCCGGTAGCACCAGAATGAATGATATAATTGCTCTCAGAAAACTTGATTTGGCAAGACTCGCTATAATTAATATCTATAACCAGGTGTCGTAGTCAAACAAAAGTTTTTATTAGTAAACAAGACTCATGTTAGTGATACTTAGTGTTGCTACGAATTTTTTTCCCAATCAGGACAATTCTCATCATCCCAACCATAGGGGTGCATAGCGCAAACAAGAAAATTCCCCCCGTAAGACTGACCGTGATAGTTAGAACAACCCACACAAGCAGGATTCCGTGCTGAAATTAGTTGAGATTCAAAAGTACTCTCTAACTCCTCTTCTTGCTCCTCCTCAGCTAAATCTTGCCAGAAAATCGGTTCCCTACCCTCTTCCCTAACCTCTAAAGAGCGATCCTCCTCTAAAATCAATTCTGATAAATCTTGCAAACACCGATCTATTTCCGTCAACATCCCATCTTCCAGATGTTCCACAAAAATGTCGAAAGTTTCCACCACTTCATCTGCAACAGTCTCCAACGCCTCAGCCAGATCCTCGCAGAACTGCTCCACGCCAACTGCCACAGTTTCCAACATCTGTGTTAAATCTTTTTCCCACTGCTCCATAATTCTCTACTCAGTTAATTTCGCTTGAGGCGATGCAACTCATCCTGGAGGGATTCTACCTCAGATCGCAAAGCATCCAAATCCGGTTCCTTCTTACTCTTCTCTTCTTCCTCATCATCAGCGACAATTTCAATCAAGCGGGGTTCCGAACTCTCGGACTTCTCCGAGTCCTGAGATTGCTCCATGGATTTTTCTTGTGCCTTTTGCACCATCTCATCCACCATTTTACGAGCTTCTTCCGCCGTGATTTCCCCTCGTTGTACCATCTCATCGGCCAACTTTTGAGCCTCAGTTCTTAATTCCTGGAGGGTCTTACTCGCTTTCTCTGCTGCATAGGAAGCGAGACCCACACCCATGTAGACTGCTTTTTGAAAGATATTGCCTAAACCAGCCATATTCCCCAACTCATCTAATAAAATCCTTTCTCTAGGATAAGAGGTCAAGAGAGAAAATTGTCTTAAAAATTAAAAGACCCGGAGCCCACGCCTACCACAAGCATCCCGTATTGCTGCTTCCTTCACGGTCCTGACAAGGTTTGGGCGTTGCGATCGCATGAGTCCGAGTCATTTTTAAAATAACATATAGTTTTCGTTTGTGTCAAGAGCAAAAAAAAATCTTTTTAGCAACCTGTACCACCCACAACAGGAATATTGTGTTTTTGCCCCTGGGTGTTAATAGCGATCGTGCCAATCGTGTTATATGAGGCGCTGACTGACTCCATTTCACCGGGCGATCGCACTAAAAGCGCAACTTCAACGGCGATCGCCCCATCTTCAGTCATAAAGGTAGCAGTTTGCTGTCCGTAGAAATCTCCACTTGAGGCTGTCTGACTCAACTCAGCCCAGGAAACTTGTGTTGGGTTT
The DNA here is from genome assembly GCA_000252485.1 of Prochloron didemni P4-Papua_New_Guinea. Lineage (GTDB taxonomy): Bacteria > Cyanobacteriota > Cyanobacteriia > Cyanobacteriales > Prochloraceae > Prochloron > Prochloron didemni. Next base: position 8,344 of record JH610570.1, read on the forward strand.
CATTCTTCCACCCAAACTACTGTATCTGGGTCTACGCAGAGCAGTATTAGGTACCTACTCGTTTGCAGAAACTCTTCTCAGAGTGGTAGTTGTATTTGAGGATATATTGTCATGACCCGAGAGATGGCTTCAAGGAGAACCTTGAAGCTATGGGATCTATTTTCCCTGAGATTTAAATACTGGCTAATTTTTCTTGAACCTACAACTTTCCGGTAAACACCTTTGGTCAGGCTAGACAGTTCTTGGGCTGGATTACTCAGACGATCTGGATCTCTGAACTTCTTGTTATTCTGATAACCAGAGATTCCTGTTAGACCTAAGCCTTGTTCAACTGCTGCTAAATCTCCTAAGTAGAAACTTTCCAGCTCATGGCAGGCAATCCGAATGAACACTTCTACTTCTTTGCCGGTACTAATACATAACTCTAAAAGCCTCTTTTTGATCTGATGACAATCTCCTGCATCTTTATCTCGTAAAATCAAAAAGACACAGTTTGGTTTTGGCCAGGCCTTAAGCGTTCGGGTTAGTCTCTTTTGTAAGTCCTGTTTACCCTCAAATACGATAAATTGATAGTGCTGTACCCCTAACCTGGGTAAAATACCGTTAAGCATTTCTCTCGCAGAAGGCTCTTCCACCAGACAGACCAATTGTTTGATTTGATTTACCATAGATTCATACCTGGAATCAAGCCACTTTTCCATAAATACCCCATTTGATCCCCTTCCTCAACGAATGCTCTCACCTCTGGATATTCTTTAGCACATTTGATCGTTGTATAGCCTTTTTCCTTGACCAGTAAGAAGACTTCCTCAATGTTGATTGCATTCAAAAAATCGGGAGAATGGGTAGAAACAAATACCTGACCGCCTCGATTAGCATAGGCCCGAAATTCTTCAGCCAATTCCCACAAGAGATCGGGATAAAGTTGGTTCTCTGGCTCCTCAACACACAGTAAAGGATGGGGATTCGGATCGTAAAGCAAAATCAAATAAGCCAGCATTTTAATGGTGCCATCCGATACATAGCGTGCTAGAAAGGGGTCTTCAAAAGAACCATCTTGAAATTTGAGTAACACCCTCCCTTCTTCAGTCGTTTTTGATTCAACTTGATGAATCCCAGGAACACAATGTTCTAACTGCTGTAAAATTTTCTGGAAAACATCCGGGTGTTCATTATATAAATATTCAACAACTAGGGCTAGATTTTCTCCTTCTCTTGACAGGTGCTCTGCATAACCCGCTTCTTGTTCGGGTCGCGCACGACTAATATGAAAATCTGAAATGTGCCAATTATCGATTAAATTCCCTAAGGCAACAGTAGCAGGAAAGCGTTCAAATTGGGCTAATCCTTTGATCGCTAGAATATCCGGAGATTTTAGGGTTTGTTCCTCACGGCTCAAATCTTCAGCCCGTTGTACATTGTCTAGTTCATTCGTCACCGCCGTGCCCTTTCCTTCAGCAAAATCTAAGAAGTGCCAAGGTTTTCCACGGCTACCTCGACGGTATTTTAATATCTCTCTTTTGACAAAAGCTTTGCCCCGACTCGTTTGGTCAATCTCCAACAAATAAGTTATCAAAGGTTCGGAAGGATTATTTCTAAATTTAAGCTCTATTTCAATAGAACCTTGAGTATTACGACTATGGACCTCACTAAACCCTCGACTGCCACCCAGCTTAGCTAAGGCCGCATTAATGTTACTTGACATTGCGTCCCGTAGAAAACCAAAGACACTGAAAAGTGTACTTTTTCCAGTGCCATTTGCTCCCACAAAAACGCAAAAGCTAGGGAGATGCGTGATTTTAATGTGTTTGAATGACTTGAAGTTTTTGAGTCTAATCCTTTCTATTTTCATGGCTCTTCCCAATCCTCTGTAATAGGAGTGGTTAAGTCTTCATAATATTTAACTTTACCTCTTAGAGGAGCAAACAATTCTTTTGTAGGAGTTGATGGTTGATATTTACTGAGTTTTATCACCGGTTTACCTTGGTCAGTAACAATAATCTCTTCATTCTCTGTCTCTAACAGTTCAAGGATTTGTTCTAGTTGGATTTTTAATTGTTTTTTTGTTACTAGCATAGTAAATTAGATTTTGTCCATTGTTTCATGAAGATAATCAATTCTAGATTTCTTCTATTCCACCACAATACGCCACTCCTGTAACTGATAGCGGACACAGTTATTTTCAATCAGGGGATCTCGAGCCACAATTGATTTAGCTTCCTCTAAAGAAGCTGCCTCAAACAAAAGCATCCCCCCGCCCAACTCAGCCCAATAACCGGTTTTTGCCTTATGTCCCTGAGCAATTAAATCCCGAACGTAGGCTTTATGGGCCGGGACGTACTTATCGAAATCACTTTTAGAAACAATTCCTTCTTCTATCTTGACAAACCAGGGCATTTTCTTTATCAGTTTTAAAGGGGTGTGGTCAAAAACAGTTTAATTTTTTATTCTCAATAATTATACTCTTAATTCCTCCAATTTATATGAAATCTCGAAAAGAATGCTACAGATACAACAAAAGTTCGAGAGCTTTTACGGATAGGGCAAAACTTATATGTTAAAAGTCCCCCTTTGGTAAGGGGGATTTAGGGGGATGTAGCAAACATTTTCAGATTTGATATTATGATTATTTTCCATCCCATCTCTTGCACCGTTTGAATTAAACCCTAAGCAAGCAATGAAATTCTCAATTGTTTATTATTAAATAGTCACAGCGCGGGCTCAAAGAGATCGCTTCGCGAGCGCGGTTTAACGAGCAACTCTTTATGTTTATATATAGCGCTTCGCTCCTAAAGTGTCGTTACATGCTACATTTTTTAGACAAAAGTGCTGCATCTGCTGCATCACCTTTGTACAAAGCGAAAGGGACATTTTTCTTATTAACCTCTTAATTGTTCATTGTTAATTGCCTGCACTGAGCGCTTGCCGAAGTGTTCATTGCTCATTGCTAAAGGGGATTTTGACTAAACCAAAACCCCCAATAAGCTAGCAATTCATCAATTTAAATCTTAATCTCCAAAACAAATACCCAAACCTCTGGCAGTTTTAACGAGAGTATCTTCTGGATCCACAGCTCGATAATCTTTAATTGCATCCAGAATAGGAACGCTAGCAACTTCACGATTTTGCCAAGTTACCATATAGTCATATTTTCCTTCTGCAATTAATCCCACTGCTGCCACTCCAAAAGCAGAGGCCAAAATCCGATCCAAAGGGGAAGAAATTCCCCCTCGCTGAGTATGTCCCAGAACCGTTACCCTAGTTTCTGCCCCAGTATTAGCAGCAATTTCATCGGCCAAATACTGACCAATACCCCCCAAACGACACTCGCCAAACTGACCCGTTTGCTGAATTATCTCCCCTGAGTCAGTGCAAACAGCTTCAGAAACAATCACAATGGTATAGTCTTGACCGAGAGTTTGGCGCTTCCTGATGTAGCGGGCAATATTCTCAATTTTGTAGGAAATTTCCGGAATGAGGATAATATGCGCTCCCCCAGCAATTCCCGCGTTGAGAGCAATATGTCCCGCATCTCGCCCCATCACCTCCACAATCATCACCCGGTTGTGACTGGCAGCGGTAAAGTGGAGTCGATCTATTGCTTCCGTGGCAATATTCACCGCTGTATCGAAGCCAATGGATCGCTCTGTGATCCCCACATCATTATCAATGGTTTTGGGAATGCCCACCAAGTTAATTCCCCCTTGTTGCGCTATCTTCCGCAAAATAGCCAAACTGCCGTCCCCACCGATACCAATTAAAGCATCTAGACCCAGACTATGGTAGCCTTCGATAATTTCTTCCGAGCGATCGAGCGTTGTGCCATCAGCCATTGGAAAAGCAAAGGGATCGCCTTTATTGGTAGTGCCGAGAATAGTTCCTCCCATGGCCAGCAATCGATCCACCTTTTCCATTTCCAAAGGCATCACTTGAGCGGGACGATTCATCAAACCCTGAGTCGCCTTGCAAATGCCCAGTACTTTCCAGCCGTAAACACCCACCGCACAGTGGGTGACAGCGCGAATAACAGCATTAAGCCCCGCACAGTCACCCCCTGAGGTGAGAATTCCAATCCGTTTTACGTCTCCCATGTCCTAGCTTTTAGTCATTTGCCAATCTATTTTGGCGGACTTTATACACGAATCTTGTCAGTCTTTATCTTGTTTTAGTGCCTAATGGAATTAAACCTCTTTCCCTTTCACCCTCTTCTTCCTGGGATCAGGCTGCTTTTAATCCGGGCGATCGCTTTTTCCGTCACATCGGAGTAATGTAATTCGCCGCAGAGAATTTTACTCATAATTTGAGCAGCAGCAGGTTTCTTCACTGCTACTTTGTAAGCTATCCCCGGAAATTGGAAGAACAATCCTGCCAACTTGTGAGCAAGAGCCATATCTTTCCCCCATTCAGCAGCGATCGCCTGACTATATTCAACCAAAGCATCTGCTTTACCTGCCAACGCCGAGCTAATAGCTGCCGCCGCCTTAACCCCAGTAAACATAGCCGGACGAATGCCTTCCCCAGTTAAGGGATCGGCAACTGCTGCCGCCTCTCCTACCAACAGGGCACGAGTACTGTGTAAAGTTCGCGAGTACCTCCACAAGCTCATAGAATGTTCCCGATATTCCCTATTGCTCAAGTCAACTCCCAAATTAGCGGCATAATTCTCTAGCTCCTTTTTTAATTCTTTCGGTTTTCCCTTACCCCGGAAAAATGCCCCACTAATAGAATAGCCATCACGTTTGGGAAAATTCCAAATATAGCCATTTTTAAAAGCACCAAAGTCAAATGAAGCTGTTTCCAGAGCTACTTGGCTCATAGTCGCTTTTACCTCTAAAGTTGCTCCCAGTAAAGGTTCAGGTGGCTTTAAACCCAGCCAACTGCTCGTAGGTCCCGATACTCCATCAGCAGCAATTAAATAGGAACCAGTATAAGAGCCATTGTTGGTTGTGACTTGCCAAGCATCTCCTACTAATTTAATACTTGTTACTTCCGTCTTATCTTTTAGCTGGGCCCCAACTTCCAGGGCCTGTTCCATCAGAAAGCGATCGAAAGTATCTCGCCGCACCATCCACATAGGCTGTACCCCCTGGAGTTGGATTTCCACCGGATCTCCCAGCTTCCAGGTGTATTTTACCTTGGTGATGGTGTTATCCAAGACTGGAGTAAAGTCAAAATCAAACCATTGAGCTACCGCTGGGGAAACCCCGCCACCACAAGGTTTGTAGCTCCGAAAAGAGGCAGCCTCCAAAACCATAACCGAATGTCCTTTGTTGGCAAGGTGATAACCCGCTGTTGTTCCCCCAGGACCAGCACCCACAATAATGCAGTCGAACATTTAATTCTATAAGCAATTAGACAAACTCAACTATAACAATGAAACCTTTCCTCTTAAGCGCAATCTGGGTTAGAATCAAACAGTCCTGCCGTAATTAGGGAAGATAAAGCCACTGAGCCAATTAATTCGCCGTTTTGTTTCTACCTATGCTATAGTGAAAACAGATATTGCTAACGTTATCATTGAACATTTTCAAAAAAGGATTAAGTAGGCTAGGCATAACGGATCTAAAACTTGGGAAGAATATGGTTATACTTTGGTTGGAGAAATCCTTTCAAAGCAAGTAACTTCAATAAACCAAGAATCCCTATCTTTTTAGGTCGAAGACTGTCAATAAGAAAAAGAAAGTTTCGATTACTAATAGGAGTTACGCAGAAACCAGGTTTCTGAACCAAAAACCTTGATTTTGCGTTTTATCCCGGTGAGAAACCCGGCGAATTGGCTTGTTTGCGTAAATCCTAACTAAGTTTCAAGTGGGTCAGACCCGCTTTTTTTGTTGCATAAAATTTAATGACTCATCCTCTAATTCCAAAAGTAATAGAATTGGCAGAACCCATTGCTCTTCGGCTCAATTTAGAAGTAGTCGGGGTAGAGTTTCATACCCATAAAAGACCACCAGTATTGAGAGTAGAAGTGCGCCATCAGGAGGTGGACACTAGCCTCGACCATTGCGAACGAATGAGTCGGGAGCTAGAAGCCCAACTAGATGCGCTCGCCATCCTGGAAAGCGCCTATCTGTTAGAAATTTCCAGTCCTGGTATCCCGCCACAGCTAACAACAGATCGAGAATTTAGTTCCTTTAAGGGATTTGGGGTAATCCTCAAAACCCTTGCCCCTTATAAGTCGCGCCAAGAATGGCGAGGTAAGCTTATAGCTCGGGATAATGAGGCCATTCACCTGAACCAAAAAGGAAAAGTAATCTTAATCCCTCGTCAATTAGTTGCTTCGGTCCAATTAGAAGATGGGAGCTAATATATTGAAAAATTTTACCAATTTTAGGTATTGCTTAGTCATCAATCAATTCGAGAAGGAGTTATTTTATGTCAAGCGTCAGTTTGCCTGGACTGCAAGATATGATTGAAGAAATTAGTACTCGGCACAATCTACCCAAGTCCTCAGTACAAGAAGCATTACGCTCCGCCTTACTTAAAGGTTACGAGCGTTTTCGTCGTTCTCAAAATCTGGGTCAGTCTTTTCCCGAAGAATACTTCGACAACTTTGAGGTGGTACTAGATACCGAGGAAGAGGGATTTCGGATTTTGTCCACCAAAACTATTGTGGAAGAAGTTACCAATAGCGACCATCACATTGGCCTCAAAGAAGTTCAAGAAGTGGCCACAGAAGCTCAACTAGGGGACTCGGTAGTTTTAGATGTCACCCCGGAACAAAGAGATTTCGGGCGTATGGCAGCGATTCAAACCAAGCAAGTACTATTACAAAAGCTACGGGATCAACAACGCAAACTGATCCAAGAAGAATTTAAAGAATTGGAAAGCGAAGTTTTGCAGGCTAGAGTACTGCGCTTTGAACGCCAATCGATCATTATGGCAGTCACCAGTGGCTTCGGGCAGTCAGAGGTAGAAGCAGAATTACCCAAGCGAGAACAGTTACCTAATGACAACTATCGCGCTAATGCTACATTCAAAGTTTATCTTAAAAAAGTCCGTGAAGGCCCTCATCGGGGTCCCCAACTGATTGTTTCTAGAGCGGCGGCTGGTTTAGTTGTTTATTTGTTTGAAAATGAAGTGCCGGAAATTGAAGAAGAAATTATCCGAATTGTTGCTATAGCTAGGGAAGCGAATCCTCCATCTCGTCATGTTGGTCCGAGAACGAAAATCTCTGTGGATACCTACGAGCGAGATGTAGATCCGGTAGGGGCTTGTATTGGAGCAAGAGGTTCTCGCATCCAAGCAGTAGTTAACGAATTGCGAGGAGAAAAAATAGACGCAATCCGCTGGTCTCCCGATCCAGCTACTTATATTGCTAATTCCCTTAGTCCCGCTCATGTAGATAAAGTGCTTCTTGTGAATCCCGAAGAGCGACAAGCTCTGGTATTAGTAGCAGAAAATCAGCTCAGTCTGGCAATTGGGAAGGAAGGACAAAATGTCCGCCTTGCAGCTCGTCTCACGGGTTGGAAAATAGATATTAAAGATACCGCTAAATACGAGGAGAGTAGCGATCTAACTAGCAGCGATCTATCTTCAGAAGAAGAAGAAATTATCTCAGCTCAGGAGAGAGAAGATCTTTTAACTGAAGAAGAAACCAATGTCCCCCTCCATGAGGACTTTCAAGAATCTGAGCTTGAACTTGACTAAGCCACCTTCATTACCAAAAAATAACCAAATCTTCCCTCCTTAACCAAGAATAAAGCAACAATTGCTCAAACATTCATGAGGATGAAAACCAATTACCGCCGTTGTCTTAGTTGCCGCAAAGTAGCATCCAAACAGTCATTTTGGCGTATTGTCAGAGTCTATCCATCGCGAGCTGTACAATTAGATAGGGGGATAGGACGTTCTGCTTACATCTGCCCACAGGCTGAATGCCTGCGGGTAGCAAGCCAGAAAAATAAACTGGGGCGATCACTCAAAGTATCTGTTCCCCAAGAGATATATCAGACTTTGTGGGAACGTTTGGCGGAAAATCTCCCAACGGGACCGACCCCGACTGAAACTCTTCAGTCCAAGACCACAGTCAATTGAGTTGGTCCAAATAATCTAGATTGGCGTACAGAGCGCTTATTCAAGGATCATTTCTTCAATATGCCTGTCATAACTAGAACTGTCTTCATAATTGCCTGATAACAACCAAGATGAACAACTATTTATGCAAGCACATGGTCAGGGAATGACAAAAACTAGTAGTATAAAGGAACATAGTGCATGAACAACGGAAAAGTTAGAATTTACGACTTATCAAAAGAATTGAATCTGGACAACAAAGACATCTTGGAAATTTGCAAGCAGCTCAACGTGTCTGTTAGAAGCCACAGTAGCACAATTACACAATCCCAGGCTGAACGAATTAAAGCCGCAGCTGAACTATATACCCCCAGTCACGTCTCTGGTAAAGGTCATAGTAACTCATCATCAGGAGAGTCAGACACTCATTATTCCTTATCAGAATCCTCTGAGTCAAACAAGAAAAAGCATAAACAGGAAATTCTGGCAATTCACAAGCACAATCGTCAACGTTCCATCTCTAAAGCAAAATTGGACCGTAGCAGTCAGACAACGACCGCATTGACTCCACCTCCTCCAAGGCCGCAGGTTCAACCTCAGTCCCCTGCGCCATCTAAACCAGTATATCACTCAGAGATGACTCCTAATCTTGCTGAAACCACCAAAAGAGAAGTGGGTCGACCAGAAGAGCTAAACCAAGAGTCTTCTAACAAGGAAAAACGGGCAGCAAAAACTCTCTCTACAAAATCAAGCGACCGGATGCCCAAAAAGAAAGTAGCAACTGCTCGCCATACCGGAAACATTAAACTCAATGAACCTCCCGACAGACAAACCCCAGCCACTTCTGGCCCAAAAATCAATAGATCGATTCCCAAACCAGTTAAAAAGACTGAATCTGCTATTCAGTTGCCAGAAAAAAAACTATCTGTAAAATCTAAGAAAGAAACTGAACGGAAAGCTGCTGCACCAACAAAAACCAAAAAACAGCGGCAAGATTTGCCAGATCGGTCTTTACTGCAAAGACCTCAAAGACTAAAACCGTCCCAAGAAGATGATCTAACTCAGATCGCTCTGGAAGAAACCCATAGCGACGAGAACGGCTTGGAGGATAATGGCCCGGATGCTCTGGAGGCAACCAAAAAGCCAGAACCCAAAAAACTCAAGCGTCCCACTCCTCCTCGTCCTACTAAACGGAAACCATGGGAAGAAGAGGAGGATGCTGAAGAGAAAAAGGCTAAAGCAGCAAAGGCTGGTGCTAAAAATAAGCGACGGAAATTAGTCATCGACGAGGATGATGATGAGTTAGACACTGCACTAGAATCAGTATCGCTGTCAGTATCTGTCAGCAGATCCGTTGCTCGCCCGCCTAAACCGAAATCTTTAACTCCACAGCCTGCTGCTGACAAAACTTTATCTACTGCGAAAAAAACCAGAAAAACTCCTGGCTTATGCAATACTGCTCAGACGACCGATAATCGACAAAAAGGCCGGGAGCGGAAAGTTCAAGAGCGTCCCCAAACGGTAGTTTTATCCAATAGTTTGAGTATTAGAGAACTCTCGGATCGGATCAATACTCCAGAAACTGAAATTATCAAGCTTCTGTTTTTTAAAGGGATTGCTGTCAATATCACCCAAACTCTCGAGATAAATACTGCTCGTCTGGTAACAGAAGAACTGGGGATTAAAGTTGAGACAGAGGAGGAAAAATCTGCAGCAGCAAAAGGAACCGATATGTTGGATGTTAAAGACCTGGAGCATCTGCAGCACCGTCCTCCTGTTGTGACAATTATGGGCCACGTGGATCACGGTAAAACAACTCTCCTGGACTCGATCCGCAAAACCAAAGTGGCGCAAGGAGAAGCAGGAGGCATTACTCAACATATTGGTGCTTACCACGTGGATGTGGAGCATGAGGATAAAAAACAACAAATCGTTTTTCTCGATACTCCAGGTCACGAAGCTTTCACTGCTATGCGAGCAAGGGGAACGCGAGTCACGGATATTGCTATTCTTGTAGTTGCTGCTGATGATGGGGTTCAACCCCAAACTAAAGAAGCTATCAGTCACGCTAAAGCAGCCGAAGTGCCCATTGTCGTTGCAATCAATAAAACAGATAAACCAGAAGCACAACCAGATCGGATCAAGCAAGAGCTTATGGAACTCAATTTAGTTCCAGAAGAATGGGGTGGCAATACTATCATGGTGCCTGTAAGTGCCTTGAAAGGAGATAATCTAGATGAACTTCTAGAGATGATTTTACTGGTATCGGAACTGGAAGAACTGTCTGCCAATCCCAATCGTCCTGCTAAAGGGACAGTTATAGAAGCCCATCTAGATCGTACTCGTGGTCCTGTTGCTAGCCTGCTGGTGCAAAATGGAACTCTCAGGGTAGGGGATATTATTGTTGCTGGCTCAGTTTTGGGCAAAATTAGAGCGATGATTGACGATCGCGGTGCAAAAGTAGAAGCTGCTACTCCTTCTTTTGCCGTAGAGGTATTAGGTTTGAATGAAGTTCCAGCCGCAGGGGATGAGTTTGATGTCTTCGAGAGTGAAAAAGAAGCCCGTGCTATTGCCCAGGAACGTTCGCAAAACAACCGGGAGTCTCGCCTTCAACAAGCTATGTCTTCTCGCCGCGTTACTCTCAGCAGTATCTCTGAAAGTGCTAAAGAAGGATCTCTCAAGGAACTGAATCTGATTTTGAAGGCAGATGTGCAAGGTTCGGTGGAAGCCATTATTGGCTCTCTCAAACGGCTACCCCAAAATGAAGTGCAAATTCGCCTCCTTTTGGCTGCTCCAGGTGAAGTAACCGAGACTGATGTGGATTTAGCTGCGGCTAGTGGGGCGGTAATTATCGGTTTCAACACTAGTTTGGCTACTGGCTCCCGTCAGGCTGCGGACCAGGAGGGTGTGGATATTAAGGAATACAACATTATCTATAAGCTCCTCGATGATATTCAGGGAGCAATGGAAGGTTTGCTAGATCCAGAAGAGGTTGAGGAATCTCTTGGTGAAGCAGAAGTTCGAGCTATCTTTACTGTGGGTCGCGGCGCTGTAGCTGGTTGCTACGTTCTTTCTGGGAAGATAGTCCGCAACTGCTTGCTCCGCGTTCGTCGTAAAGACAAGGTAATATTTGAGGGCATGTTGGCGGATTCTCTCAAACGGATTAAAGAAGATGTCAGGGAAGTTAATGCTGGTTATGAATGCGGTATTGGCTCTGTTAAATTCAATGATTGGCAGGAAGGGGATGTGATTGAGGCTTACCAAATGGTACTGAAGCGTCGTAGTCTTTCTGCTAATTAGTACAACCAGGAAGATCGCCTCCTTGTTAGATTATGAGGCGATCTATAAACTCCCCAGTATTAGTTGTAAAACTGTCCACTCCACAATCATCTTAAAGTGATGAAAAAGGCTAAAATTATTTACCAGCATTGGTGTGACCAGTTTCTGAAATTACATTTAGTAACCAACAAATAACAAATTGAAAACACCGTCTCACTGGTTACTGGTCACTCTCTAGCTATTAACTGTCTTGTAGGGTGCGGCACTGCCCACCACAAGTCTGTGTTACTTTGCTTTTTTTACCTTAGAAGATGATTGAGGATGAGTTATCTATTGTTTTACTTACGCAGAAACCGGGTTTCTG